>DASPPK010000072.1:0-22194 GCA_035625495.1 Candidatus Acidiferrales bacterium
GGCAACGGCAAAATCGACATGGGCGACGTCGTCATCGCCCTCCTAAACTTCGGAAAAACCGCCAACTGGACAAACATCACACTCTACGTCGACACCACAAACAACATCATCTACGGCAACACAACCCACTTCTCCTTCATAGCAGTACACTAGAGAAAAGCAATAGTGCACTGACTTGTCCAAGTGCATGGCTAAAAGCATAGTCTTTCCGCTAGGTCAGGTCTTCAAAACAGATATGTGACTCAAAATTGCCCCTAAATCGCAAGAGAAGAGCCAATACCATTTTTGACGTTTTTCGGAACAGAATGCACGGTAACGACAGAACGATATGATTGAATAAGGTATGAGATGCCTAATTACGTTTGACCTTTCAGCCAGCCTCGAATTCCGAGTTCCTTCACAACTACAGGTGTTTGTTCTAGCTCGCAGGATTTGTGTTCGCCTGTTTCATCCATATATTTAATTTTTGGCGCAATTGTGAATTTTCCTTTTCTCTTGGGCTTCAACGTTATTCTCATTTCAGCCGTTTCAAGAGGCGCTAGTCTTCTTCCCTTTAAGTTAAGCCCTGACTCGTTGACCATGCATTTTTCAGGCTTCTCAACCAAATCGAACCCTTCTGGAATCAGTTGTTCAATGCCCATCAAGAAGGCTATTTCTTTACCTAGGTTAGCTAATTGGATTTCCAAATCAAGAGCCTCTCCTACAACAAGCTCTTTTTGGTGAGTGACGAGGTTTGCTTGGACAAGTGCTCGCTCGAACTTAACAACGCCAATCGGTTCTTCCACAGTCATGCCAGGAGGCGATATTATACGGGTACTGGACGCTTCTGTAGGAGCAGTTAACAATTCTCCCAGCGACAGCGCAAATTTGCGTTTTTCCCTCAACTCTGATAAAGTTCTCAGAACTTCGTCTCTTCTGCCCATGTAACCTGCTTTTTCGAACAGATTGGCTGATCTTTCCAAACACTTTTCTGCAAGCGAATATGCTTTCAATTTCTCGTTCGGATTGGTCTCTGCTCCTGCTTCAGTCATATAGTTACTGGCGTCAAAGAGCATTTCCGTTCCGCTCGTCCATGAGGAAGCACTTTCAAAACCGGCTTTCAGATAGCAGTTTGCCGCACTTTCAAGATATTGTTTCGCTCTCAAGAAATCATTTCTTTCCCTCGTTACTTCGAATGTGGTCCCATGCTCCAAGGCTTTGCAGAACGCGCCATTGCCAGAAGCCAGCAAAGCCATTCTGTCCTTCGTGCTTTGTTCTTTCGCCTTCAGAAATAAGTCGGAGGCTTCGCAGTAGAGTTCTGGCGATATTCTACTGTCGGCCATCTTCATTTTTTGCCAAGCACGGCACATGGAAACAATTTGCCTTATCTCTTTCTCACCGGCGTCTTTCTCCAATATTCTTTCTAGCGCAGTGGCGGCTGAATCGTACTTTGTGGCGCTTTCAGCATGATCCCCGTTTCTATCAGCCACCCTTGCTTCCTCAACATTTATTCTTGCAAAGCAATAGTCTTTTCTTTCAAGAGAGGCTTTGCATAGCTCAACTGTTTTTTCTCTCTCGTCTGGATTCTCGATTTTGCTGATTTCTTGTTCAAAAGCTTCTTTGACTTCTTTGAAGAGTTCTGCTGACTTGTTGAAGGCTTCTATTGATTCGCTGTAATTCTCTTTTCTGCTCAAGTCCTCGGCCTTTTCGAGTAATGACCATGCCTGAAAGTTTGAAGAAAGGTGACCCCATCGCTTGGAGGGCTCCAGAACGGCTGCCACTTTTTCGTAGTGTTTTGAGGCATCAGCATAGTTCTCTTGATCGTGAGCAGATTTGGCTCTTTCAATCTCGCTCCACGCATTCATATAAGAGGCATAGTCCAAGCAGAAGTCTGCGAAGTGCGGAATCCTTTGAGCTGCTTCTCCGTACTCCGCAAACGCATATACGAAGTGTTCTGCTGCCTTGATCTGTTGACCTAGACGGTCTTGGTTGATCGCCATTTTCCAGTAAGACTCTGCGGCGCGGCTTGGCAAAGTAACCTTTTTGTAGAGCTGGGCGGCGCCATCATATGCATCAATTGCTTTTTGCAGGGATTTTTCGTCCTTGGTCAATCCGAAAAGCTGATTAAGAATTCCCCCAAGGGAGTCTTCGTAGGTAGCTACAGCTGCTATGTTCGTTGGTACTGGACGAGAAAAAATCCATATCTTGCAATGCGTTACACTGTCCTCAATGTCTGTGGCAGCATTTTCGAGCAGGGCTTTCTTCTTTTCCGGGTCAGCTTCAGCTTTGACCATATCCAGCTTTATGAGTCCCTCGTAGTTTTTGTTGACTCCGGTGAGCCAATCGTTCGATGGATATGCCTTCTCTATTAGCTTATCGACATCATACCTGTAAACCAGAGCTTCCTCAAGCAACTTTTTCTTCTCATCTTTGTCGACTTCGAGATTAGAATAAAAGTTTAGAGCTTTGCTCAAAGCGTGAAGGGCGGAGCCAAGGGCGTCAGGAGAACCTGAGCGTTTCGCGTGTTCTAACCCTTTGCGTCCCTCTTCCACTGCTTTTCTCAGAATCCTTCTTCTCTCTTCTGAACTAACAGCAACGTCTGATCCTAAAGCTGAGTAACTTTCAGCATAGAACAAGTAGCTTTGCGCGATGTAAAAATCCTGGGAAACCAATTGAAGACAACGTATCGCATGCTCCGAAAACTCGATGATCTTCGTGTGTCCTTCCTTTTTCTTGTCTGGATCTCCTTCCCTCACCGTCCTCCAATCAGTCACTAACGCAAGGAGATAGTATGCAATTCCCTTCAAATAATTGTCTCTTATCTCGATCCCTTGCTTCAACATCTCCTCAGCATATCTAAACGAGTCTTCAACGTTCTCAGTGAAAATAATAGTAGAGTAGGCTGCTGCCCAGTTTGCGATAGCGACGAGGGAAGGATTTTTCGCTTGCTTTGAAAGTTCAAGTGCTTTCTCTGAATAACCAATGCTTCTTTGCACAAGTTCTTTGCGTGTTCTCTCATCCTGCTCGCTGAAATTCGCCGCATACCAGTTTAAGAGACTGGCCGTGGAATAGGCATCAAGCAAGTCTTCCTTATCAGCAAGCTTTGACAAAACGTTGATCGCATCAAGGCCGTAACTGATCGCCTCTTGAGCAATGTTTTTTAGTTCTCTCCAATCAGTTGCGATACATAGTCTCTCGAAAAAACAAGGCAACAAGTCATTGCACATCTTTCCACAGTTCGCTTCATCTGCAGATTGTTTGTATTTTTCCAGGCTTTCCTTTCCGAACTTTAGGCATTCATCGAGCATTGTTCTTTTTTCCACTGGGGTTGGTGCCAGCCACGAACTAACAAGGTCCGCAATGGCTTTGCGCTGAGCCCTTTTGCCTTGATTTTCAAGCGTGTCTTCGCTCTGCAGAGCTTGCGCTGAAGACCTGAAGGCTTCCACTGCTGATTGCCTGAGTTTCACAAATTCCTCCACGTTTTCAGCTTGCCTAGAAGCGAAGTCATAGCAAGAGCCAATTTTCTCCAATACGTTGCCCACGAATGAGGCGTCCTCCGTTTTGGAATGCAGAATTTCCTCATAATATTTTGCTGCTTTCAACCACTCATATATTTTCTCTTGTTCTTTGGCTTTTTCTAGAAATGATTGTGCTTCGACGTGTAAATTCATCGCCTGTCATGACTAATTATCGGCCGGACTTATGAAAGGGTTTCGCATGACACGTTTGTATGCCATTTTTCTTTCTTTTAGTGCATGGACAGAACTTGGAAATACACAAGACCATGGAGCGATCAAAAGTGCAGGCGAGATTAGGCTTAAAATTTAATCACATGCAATCTAGTCAATGGTTTCATCAGCTACGAGACACTGTGCAAAAAAGGCTAGTTGTTGGCGAGGCGGCTTCGCTTGATTGCATGAGAATGTTCCATACTTCTACGCCAAGCCCATGAGAGTTTACAGAACCCAAATCTCTTATGCAACGCGTTTATTCTTAATTATCGATTTTGCGTTTTTTACAAGATTTTTATAGTCCCCTGTTTATCCTAGCTTGTGATGGTCTGATGTTTGATGCTCAGAAATTCATCGAAGGCACTGTCGAGGAGCTTGGATGTAGGATAAAGGGCGTTGCTGTTATCGGAGTTTCTGGCGGCGTTGACTCTACTGTTGCCGCGGTGTTGGTTAACAGGGCCATTGGGAAGAGTCTGCGGTGTGTTTTGGTCGACACTGGCTACATGAGGAAGAATGAGATAGCCAACAATCGGAAATTGCTGGAGAAACTAGGGTTAAACGTGCTTGTTGTGGATGTCAAGGAACGATTTTATGAAAAGTTGAAAGGTGTTGTTGACCCGGAGCAGAAGAGGAAGGTCATAGGTGAGCTTTTCATAAGGGTCTTCGAGGAGATCGCGAAGAAAGAGGATGCTAAATTCTTTGTTCAGGGCACGATTGCGCCAGACTGGATAGAAAGCGGAGGGGGACTCAGGGACAGGATCAAGTCTCATCACAACGTCGGCGGTTTGCCCCAGAGGATAGAGTTTGAAATTGTTGAGCCGCTTAGAGACTTGTACAAGGATGAAGTCAGGATCGTTGGACAGACGCTGGGGTTGCCTAAGGACATTTATGATAGACAGCCTTTTCCAGGTCCTGGGTTGGCCGTGAGGATTCTCGGTGAGGCTGATCCGAATAGTGCGAGAATCGTGCGAGAAGCGTGCGCTATAGTTGAGGAGGAGATCGAGAATGCCGCGGCAAACAATGAGATGAGTAGGCCCTGGCAATACTTTGCTGTTCTGTTGCCCTGCAAAACCGTTGGTGTTCACGGTGACGTCAGGGTCTACAGGAGCATGGTCTCGGTCCGTGCTGTTGAAAGCCTAGACGGGATGAGCGCTGCTTACTCGAAGATTCCTCACGCGGTGTTGGAGAGAATATCCGTCAGGATCACGAACACTTTGAAGGATGACGTAAGCAGGGTTGTTTTTGACGTTACGAACAAGCCGCCGGGGACGATCGAGTATGAATAAAACCGCAAAAATCTACGTTATCGACAACGGTGGGCAGTGGACTCACAGGATCTGGAGGGTTCTGCGAGAGATAGGATGCGAAACCAAGATCATTCCGAACACGACTCTCACGAACGAGATAGACGCCGATGCGCTGGTTCTGAGCGGAGGCGCACCCCGAGTCGCGTGGGAATCTCCCAGACTGGGCAACTGCATCGACTATTTGAACAATTTTGATGGCCCGATAATGGGCATATGCGTTGGGCTTCAGTTGATGGCCATCCACTGCGGTGGCACGGCTGGGCCGTCAAAGGTTCCAGAATACGGTTTGGCCAAGATCAGAGTCATCGAAGAGGATGACCTGTTCAAGGGACTGCCGAAAGAGTTCCTCGTTTGGGAATCGCACAACGACGAAGTGAAAGATGCACCGGACTTTAGGGTTCTTGCGGTTTCAGAAAACTGCAGCGTCCAAGCAGTTAAACACTTGAAGAGGCCCTACTACGGAGTTCAGTTCCATCCAGAAGTGAACAACACCGAGCATGGTGAAGAGATTTACAGGAATTATGTACGCATAGTCGAAACATGGTAACAAATCGGAACTCAAACTCTGATTCGATCATGAATTTCGGGAGATATCGCCTCCCGCGGCGGCCATCCATGGATTAGACCAAAACATTGAAATTTCCAGTTGACAATAAAAAGCTTGGACAATGAAGAAATCGAGGTACGAGTACGCTTTTGCGGATGACATCTTTTTCCGCTCCTGAGTCCATAAAAACTTCACACGTCAGATTGCACACAGTCAAGGCTTTGAAAGCAAGAATTTTGCGGACAAAGAAAGGGGAGGGGAGAAAGATGTTAACGTTCTGGAGTTCCGCTGATGTAGGCCCAAATGCTCACTAGCAAAACTGTTAGGCAAGCTCCGGCGAGTCCTGACAACAGATAGCCTGCGCTGAGGAATGCGGGCAGCGCTGCGGCCAGAGCTGGAATAGCGTATGTGGCGGCGAGGTCTGCTACGACTCCTGCGAAGAATCCTAGGATTGCGATGAAGAGGAACATCTTTAGCCTTTCGCCCATTATTTTCACCTTTTGCTTACAATTGAATTCAAGCCGCTTTTTAGTCTAACCTACACTTTTTTGTCTATTCTCAGAAAAGCGGCAACATTATCTTTTAGTTGGAAAATTAAAGGCCAAAACCGCTCTGAAAGGGACGTATAGCTCCACATATATCCGCGCATATTCTCATCATGTTAACAATGCATAAGCTGGTTTTATGCGCCTTCTGTTTTTTGGAGGTAATTAATTTGTCAGAAAGGTTTAGCAAGAAATGGGAATCAAGAAGAGAAGAACAACCGTTTCCGAACAAGCTCAAGGAAACAATAAGACCACCTGGTCCTCTGAAGCCACGTCTAGACTTTGCTGTGCGACGCATTGAACTGCAAGTTCAGAAGCTCGATCAAGCTACGGACAGATTCGGCCAAAGAGACAAAACGATCTTTGCGAGAATAGTTGACGCTTACACCAAGCATGACACTGCTCGCGCAAATGTCTTTGCAAACGAGTTAGCAGAGATCCGAAAAATGGAAAGACTTATCATAAACGCCAGACTTGCGCTCGAACAGATCGTGTTAAGATTACGCACTGTATCAGAGCTAGGAGATGTAGTTTCAACACTTGGCCCAGCAGTTGGTGTCCTAAGATCAGTTAGAGCGGGACTCGTGAGCGTTTTTCCAGAGGCAGAGAACGAACTTGGTGAGATAGGCAACATGCTGAGTGGCATAATGATGGAAGCTGGAACAAATTCAGGGATGACAATGGACTTCAACACGGTTAACGAAGACGCAGCCAAAATTCTCACAGAAGCATCGACAGTCGCAGAGCAGAGAATCAAGGAAAAGTTCCCAGACCTGCCACCAGGAATCCCAGGACTTCCAGCAGCCCCAGTAGGCGAGAAATCCTCGACAGAGACCTCATAAAACAGGGGATGTAAACTTTGTCACAAAACCCCAACCTTTTTCTTTCCCTTGGAAAGCAAGTTAAAGACGAGTATGGATGTGCAATAGGAAAGATTGCATCTTTCGCTGTCACCCCAAGCGGGAAATTTGACTCCGTCTTCATCGAACGTGGCGACGGAAGAATCTCAAAACATTCTTCTGAACTCCTAAAGTTGGAAGGTGCTAACGTAACTCTAACATCTAACATAAAGGCTCAAGCAGCTATCCTGTGCGATCAAATCCCCCTCATTTGGCGCAAAGATCAGGCCCTCAAAGACTTGTCGGAAAAAAAGAAGATCTCCAAGGAAATGTACACAGAGCTTCACACCTGCTTCGACGGCGTGTTAGCCCAGCTTAAGACCGAAGCGACGGCTCTCACCGAGGATATTGACAATGAAATTGCGCGGTGTGTTGACGAAACGAAGGCGCTGAACTATGCATTCGTGCATCTCGAACTCGAACATGAGATAGGAAAATTGGACAACCAATCCTACGAGACGGCCTTTGCAATAGTTCAAGAAAGCCTCAAGAGAGTCCACATGGAGAATGTCGACCTAGAACTCACAAAGAGCAAGCTCTCAAACATTCTCTTGGGTGATCAAGCCAAAAACAAGGGGATCGAAGGGTCGAAAACAGGGAGTTCTGCTTCATCTTCTCCAGGGCTTCCAGAGCCGCCTGTAGTAGTCTACGTGAAGGAAATCGGAAAGACCGGCATCTAGGATCGAAACAGGAAGGCGGCGGCGGAGGGAAAGCTATCAAAAGTTTAATTCGTTCGCACCCTCCACCATTTCGCGAAACGGTTCTTAAGTCCGTTCAGACACTGAGAATTGAGCAGGGCAAGCTAGGACTAGCATCTCACAGACTCAAAAACAGGCACGATTTCCTATTCCAAACATGCGTCAGCGCATTGAGAAACAAGAACAGGGAAAGAGCCGCAATATGTGCAAACGAGATTTCTGAAGTCAGAAAAATCCTACAATTTCTCCACAGCGCAGAGCTAGCAATAGAACGTGTAGTCCTGAGGCTTGAGACCGTTAAGGAGCTAAGCGAGATTGTCGTCGACTTGAAACCCGCTTTGAGACTTCTCCAGAGCGTGTCGCAAGAGCTGATTTCGGTTCTTCCCGACGTTTCATCTGAACTGTGCAAGGTCAACGATACTATCAGCGAGACGCTTTACTCGACCAAGATAACGGCTGATGAATCTGTGATACCCGTGAACTGGAAAACACCCGGCGGTCAAGAAATACTCAATGAAGTCTCAGGCTATCTTGAGAAAAAACTTGCTGACGATCTTCCAGAACCGCCAGCCGCTCAGAAAATTACAGATGGTGAGAAAACCACAATAAAACAGATGGTGGCAATAGCTTCTGGCATCACAGAGACAACAGGCATGAAGGCTGTAGAGGAATCCGGAAGAGATTCTTCTCAAACTCTCTTTTCTTATAAGAAAGCTGAGATTAAGGAAATCTCCTTAAAGGTTGAAAATTCACAACTAGAAGACATCCTTCTAGATTATGTTAAGAAGACCAACGGACAAATCGACTTGGCACGTTGCTCAGTTGATTTGGAAACCTCGAATGAGGAGATAGAAAAGGCCCTTCATAATCTAGGGTCTAAGGGGAAAATAAAGATCGAACTGAAAAATGGAGAGTAGAAAGTATGAGTGCTTCGCAAGAACTTGAAAAAGATGCGACCAACTACGCGTTGGAAGCAGTACGCTTGGACAAGCAAGGGTCCAAAGGCATGGCAATAACGATGTACCAGAAGGCTATAGAAAGCCTCTTGCAGCTTGTCCAACTTTATCCTGAGTACAGCCTGAACAAAGTCTACGTTCAAAGAGCAATAGCGTATCAAGAGCGGATTAAGGTTATTCAAGGCGCTGTAATCACGCGGGAACAGCCTCACGTTGAAGCTAAGGAGGGCGACACTGAAAGCGAACCTAAGAGCAGTGAAGGCGGCAAGTCCAGCTACGAGGAGTTGATAATGACAGAGAAGCCTAACGTTAAATGGGAACAAGTCGTTGGACTTGACCCTGCAAAGAAGGCGGTTAAAGAAGCAATAATTTACCCAGTTGAGAGGCCAGACCTGTTTCCACTCGGCTGGCCACGGGGAATTCTGCTTTTCGGACCACCTGGTTGCGGAAAAACGCTGATTGCAGCAGCCGTCGCGACAGAAATAGATGCAACCTTTGTTTCAATAGACGCAGCTTCAATAATGTCAAAATGGTTAGGAGAGGCTGAGCAGAACGTTTCACGTCTCTTTGGCCAAGTGAGAAAATCATCAATGGAAGGTAAACCTGCCATAGTTTTCGTCGATGAATTGGACTCGCTGATGGGAAAACATACAAACGAAGTTGGAGGTGAGATTCGCGTTCGGAACCAGTTCTTGAAAGAGATGGACGGAATAGTGGACAAGGGCAAGAACCTTCACGTTTACGTTATCGGAGCTACGAACAAACCGTGGGATCTGGACTGGGCTTTCATAAGGAGGTTCCAGAAAAGGATCTTGGTGCCTCTGCCAGATCACCATACTAGGTTGATGATGTTCAATCTGTATACGACTAATCTGCAGTTGGGACCTGATGTTGACCTGCATGAGCTCGCGAGACTTTCTGAAGGGTTCTCAGGAAGCGACATAAGAGACGTTAACCAGTCGGCACAGCTGAAACTGATAGGTGAATTCTTCGAGTCGGGAAAGGCAAGCGACAAAATGGCTAAGCCTCGACCTTTGACAATGGATGATTTCAGACAGATACTTGAAGATAGAAAACCCAGCGTATCCCTCGACATGGTCGCCTTGTACACACGATGGTTTGAAGCCTTCAAGGCTCTGTAGGAGTGGATGACGCAGCAAGAGTGTGTTGAGCTGTCGGGTGGAAAGGTTTGGAGAATTACCTTGAATTTTTGACCTATCTCCTTTCTCCCATCTCCCCCTCAGATAATCTCCCCAAACCCCACAACTCTGACACAACACAACTCAAGTTGCAGCCTTTTTCTTGACAATTCTCTCAATTAGATCTGCAAGTTTTACAGAGTCTTCCCGTACGTCCACGTATGGAATTCGCTTCAAGCTAGACTTGGGCTGATAAGGGCCTGTGAAAGCCAGCATTGGATTGAAAATCTCCAAGCCTTCCGCAATTTCTTCAGCGGATCTCACCACGGCAATTTTGTAAATAGACTCCTCTTCGGAAACCAGTTTCCTAAACCCCTCAAGAAAAACCAAATGGCTACCCCTGCATTTTCGCAGGATCTCCCTTAAGGAAAGACTTCTGGACTCTGTTTTCTCAATCGTTGCGATCTCAGCAGCTGATACAGCAACCACAATCTTGGCTCCCGCCCGTGCGAACTTCCAAGTGTCTTTTCCCTCCGTGTCAATCGTAAAATCTGTTTCAGGGATATGCTTCACGACTGCGACCGTGTATCCTCTCTGCGTAAGCTCTTTGGTCAGGATCTCTATCGTTACTGTCTTCCCTGACTTTTTTCCTCCCACAACGGCTATCACAACAGGTTTCAAGATTATTCCCTGCTACTCCATCTCTTCAGCGAAGACCTTTCTCAAGGCGACCCTATCTACGTGCAGTTTCTCTGCAAGGTCTTTCACCCATCGAACGTAAGCCCTGAAAAGGTCTTGAAGTATCTCTGCTTTCTCCTCTTGAGAAAGGTCTCTTTGTTCAGCCAGCAGCAGGGCAAACCATTTTCCCGCATCTGAAAGCAGATAGGCCTTAACCCAAACGATACGTCCCTTTTCATCAACTTTCTCCATGTTCTCTTTCATTATTCTAAGTCTCGTCAGCGATTTCAAATTTTCAATGATGGTTTTGTTTGAGTAGGACAGTTTTTTAACAAGATCCTTCTGGTAGATCTTATTCGAAATGCCGTTTTTCAAGGAGAACCTCAAGACGTCGACAGCTGCTTTTGAACCGAAAATCGCACTAAGTATTTTTGTTTTTTGTTCGGACGGAAGGAACACTACATACGGATGTAAATCTTCCACTAGGATTCACTGCACTCAGCTCTGCAGTATTAATGCTTTAAACGTTACGGCTTCGTGCAATAGGTTTTTTTAACACCATGAACCAGTCTATCGCGGTGCATCAAGACGAACGTTACCAGCTGGATTCCTGAGGATGGAGACACTTTCGTAACCAAAGAAGGGTTCATATTCAACGTTTTCGGATATGAACATCCAGCTGGCCGAGTTTTTGCCTTCTTGAAATACATCCCAGCCAAGTACAAGAAACTCTTCAACATCGCATATCTGGACAACACTTGGAACTACAGAAGGCAGAAAGTCTTCAGGGCAGAGAGGCTCTACACCGCCCAAAACTATCAGAGTTTCCTTGAGACTTTTAGACACAATTTTCTCAGCCACGTGTATTTTTGCCCTTACAGGGACAAAGAGGTTATCACGGCACCCTTGAACTCCGTTAAAGACATCTATGTTCCAAAAGAGTGTCTGCACCGCTTGGCAAAGCTTCAGAAAAGGGACAGTCTGCAAAACGTAGCGTTGGACCTTATCAAGCTGCTGTCAAGTGAATCACAAATCGACACTGAGGACTTCGGAATCCACGGCTCAATTGCTTTGAACATGCACACTCCAAAATCAGACATAGACATAGTAATCTATGGAGCACAAAACTTTCGCAAACTCGAGGCAACAATAAACAAACTTGTCGAAGCAGCGACGCTTAGTTACATATCCAAAAATCGTATAGACGCAGCGAGACAATGCAAAGGAAAATACGAAGGCAAAATATTCATGTACAACGCAGTCCGAAAGCCTGAAGAAGTCAATTCAAAATATGGAACAGCTAGGTATCATCCCGTTGCCCCTGTTAGTTTCTGCTGCACCGTAAAAGACGATTCGGAAGCGATGTTTCGCCCAGCCATTTACGGAATTGAAAGTTACGTTCCAGCCGACAAAGGGTCAACCCTCCACGAACACAAAGTGCCCAAACAGGTGGTGTCAATGATCGGATGTTACCGGAATGTTGCACGGCGAGGAAACAGGATCCGAGCCTCCGGAATGCTGGAGCGTGTTGAAAACGTAGAAACAGGACAGGTTTCATATCAAGTAGTCGTCGGTACAGGGACAAGCGAGGAAGAGCACATTTGGCCGCTCTGAAACTCCGTGACCGTGACGCGATTATCACAGGAGAAGGGTTGATCTTCCGCGTTTTCGGCTACTCGCATCCTTCAAATTCTTATGTTTGCGATGTCGAGTATGCGCCTTCCAGCATCTTCAAGTCCGACAATCCTAAAGCTTTCAGAAACGAGGGTCAAAACGTGTTCTATAAGTTCTACGAGGATGAAGGCTGGAAGTTCGTTGAAAGCAAGTACCCACGATACATGATTTTCCACGAAATGCTGAGAAAAAAAGTCGTCGGAGTCAACGACAACGACATTCATGAAGTTAGAAAACCGGAAGCAATTCTTCAAGAACGCATCGGAACACAGCCGAAAGATGAACTTCTCATGACTGCGCAAAGTATACTCGATATCGTGACAGAGTCTGCAGACCTAAGCTTCCAGGACTTCGGAGTTTTCGGTTCTTTGCTGCATGGTTTTTATCATCCGAAGTTCTCTGACATTGACCTGATCGTTTACGGCAGAAGGAACTTTACCAAGGTCTTTGAAACACTCAAAGAACTTTATGAGGATGGTTCTTCGACACTCAAGAACGAGTTCGAAACTGAAAGGTCAATCGAAGGCAAGAATTGGGGGTTTCGGAACTTTAGTCTCGAAGAATATTTGTGGCATCAGAGACGAAAGCTGATCTATGCCATGTTTGACGACGCAGGAGGTGGCAGAAGAATAAAGGCAGAGTTTGAGCCTGTGAAAGACTGGAAAGAGATCAGCAACGAATATAGTCCCAAAACAAGAATTCTTCGAAGAGGCTGGACTAAGATTCTGGCTACGGTGACCGATGCCAGCGAGGCCTCATACATTCCTTCGACGTATAAGATTGAACCGCAACGCGTTCTTGAAGGACCAAGGGAAGCTGCTGAGGTGAGAAGAATTGTCTCTTTCATGGAGGAATTTCGAATGCAAGCAAGAGACGGAGAACCTGTGTATGTAGAAGGAAACCTTGAGGAAGTAACAACTCCGAAGAGTAGTTTCTATCAAATAGCGTTAACCTATTGTGAAAGATACTATGAGCAAGTTCTGAAAGTGAAGAATTGAATGACTACGCCAGTATCATATAATCTGATGGCTTGTTCCCAATCAAGAGCCTAAAATATTCTTGATTTCGTTTCAAATCCATGACACGCTCTACCTTTCCCCGTGCAATAACGGTCTCGCCTCTTGCCGCTTGTTCGCAGAACCTTCCCCTGAAAGAAGCAATCTCTGTTATTGGGGAGAGCTTTGTTCCTTCCATAACGTCTGCACCTTCGATCGCGTACCTGCATGGGGTGAAAATCGATTCAGAATCGTCCACGACTGTTGCTTTGATTTTTGCGTAACCACTATTCTTGTACTGTATGTCACCATATTTTTCTTCAATCTCGCTCCAGTTCTTCACGAAGCGGATGAAGTAATCAGTTTGGGTGAATTTTCCCTGAAAGGCTTTTCTCGATTCGGTTCGAACGAAGTCTTCAAAATTCATCGCAGTGTCTTTCGAACGGAAATCGAACAAGGTTCTCAGTTCATGTTGGTTGTAGGGCTTAAGGGATAAATGTGAGTCGTTAAACATTTCTTGCAGGCTTGAATTGACTCGGCGGCAATTTGCGGAGCCGTACACGATCGGGTCGATGTCGGAACCAATCTTTTGGAGTCCGGCCAAGATGGATCCAGAAATCCCGATTGTGCTCCACGGAATGTTCGAATTTTGTTTCAGTAGTTCCGTTAGCTGCAATGCCTTGTTCTCCAGTGCGTTCAGAGTCTTAGAATGTCTCAGTTGTTGTAGCTTTTTCACGGGGTCAAAATGCTTCTTGACCTTGTTGAATGGCACTTCGGACAGAGTTTCGTCAAACACAGGGTCATAGACAAGATAAGTCGGGAACTTCTCTCTCAACAGTGAGTAGCGGTCTGAAAAGGAATAGACCTTGCCGTAGGTTAATGCATTCTTCTTTCTGTCACCTTTCTCCTCAAGAAAAAATCGGATGAAAGCTACGATTCGATCATTAGGATGGACCAATCCTTTTACGTCGAAAATCGCTCCTTCACAGGTTTCAAGTAGGTCTCCTTCTCTTGCTTTCATCAGTTACCTCTCGTCATTTAAAGATGCGTTGATGAGTGTCTACTTTTCGGTTTTTAGAAAGTCCACAGCTAGTACTCTTAAGTTTGCCCTTCTCAGGGCTAAAAGGACTGCTGTGCCGATCGTGGCTCCTGCAAGGCAGTTCAACGAATCTGCAACTGCATAATAGGCAGTCATAGGAAACCAAATAGGATACCAATATGGCGTTCCGTAACCTAGGGCCCATACAAAAATGTTGTTACCCATTGCTGTTTCACCACCTATATGAGCAATCCAGGCAAGGCACCACAAGGCTGCAGTTAAATTTGCAGGATTTCGCGATGTTATGGAGCTAATAATCCACTTTCTCACTGGAGGTATCACGATTAAGGCTAACACAAGCCAATATTCCCATGTTATGATAGGCATCAGTCGGTACCATGCGAACGGATTCAGGAACCATATCACTAATTGCAAACAAAAGATCAGCGTAGCCTCTTTCCATCGATTAAACAGAACAAGGCCGCCCATCAATGCAGACAAGGTCGGCGTCAAGAAGGTTAGGGGTCCGATGGAAGTACCAGGGTTCACAAATGAAACGAGCCCTCCAAAGACAAATCCGGAAATGCTTCCCCAGAAGAGGCCTAAGATAGGCGCTGTTAAGGCTGAGAACATCACGCTTGAAAAAGTTATCGTTGCAGTAGTTCCGAGGACAGGGTAAGCAGGAATCAAAGAACATGCAAGCACTAAGCTAACCCACATGGCAGTTAAGGCCAAAAACACTGTGTTGGTTATGTATTTTGGAGGCATGATGAGTCAACGGCTTGTGTTGCATTTTCCATAGCTGTGTAACTTTTTACACAACGTTAATAAAACTTTCCAAGATTATGACTTAGAAGGTGCAGCTAAATTGAACTCACTGACCAAATCGAAGCATATCTCGCACTGTTTGGAGCTTGCCGTACTTCTGGAAGCGAGTGCCCATAAGCCTGGAAATGTAAGCGTGGTGACCAACTTTGAAAAAACTCGGTATGAGCATTTTCTTGCTTCTGCCGTTGCCACGTCTTCTTCTTTTGAAGCTGCAGCTGAAAGAGGAATTGCTGTTTCTGAGGACAGAATTGACGTGTCCGACGTTGGAGTGGGCCAGTTTATAAAGAATTGCGTATCTGACATCAACGCTTGGCAGCACGGTGGGAACACGTTGCTGGGCACCGTGATTCTGCTTTCTCCGATGGCCGTCGCTGCAGGCATGACCATGTTGAAAGAGCGTTTTGACGTGCCTGCCTTGAGAAAGAATTTGAAACTGGTTGTGGAGTCAACAACCACCAAGGACGCTGTTGACGTTTATGAGGCCATTAGGATCGCTAACCCCAGCGGGCTTGGGAAGGCTCCTGATTTGGACATCAACGACCCCACCGCGACTGAAAGAATAATAGATCAGAAGATATCTCTGTTTGAAGTTTTCAAGATAGCTGAGAAATATGACACGATCTGTTCCGAGTGGACGAAGAACTATCCAGTAACTTTTGATCTTGCTTATCCCTCTTTGACTAATCGGTTGCGAAACAGCCCTGATCCAGGCCTAGGCATAGTTCAAACCTTCTTGCAGGTGCTTGCTGAAGTTCCAGACACTTTTATAGCCAGAAAGACGAGCATAGAGAAAGCTCGTCAGATTTCGCTGAAAGCCAGAGAGGTCGTAGAGCTCGGTGGAGTTGAAACATCCAGCGGAAGAAAGAGCTTAGACAAGCTTGACGGGGAACTCAAGGAATCCAGCAATCTTTTGAATCCAGGAACCACTGCCGACATCATAGGAGCTGCACTGGCGCTGTGCACTCTAGCCGGATACAGGCCTTAACCACGTTCATGTGCACTCATCTTTCGTGAAGAAGAACCAGTGTGTCCAATTGTAGCAACGTTGCCCCTGCGACTTGAAGCCATTGTCGATATTTTATGGAGAAATCAGTTAGGCTAAATAAGCCGTAGACGCACTGAGACTACTTCTAAGAGCCGGAAAGATGTCGCCGCAGAAAATCGAGCAGGAACGTGGAATGAGGAACGAAGCAAGACTCTCCGTTACGTTGCTGACGGGGCGAACGATTGAACAGGGCGTTGGCAAGGAGCGCGGAAAAGCATCAAAGGAGTACGCTGAAAGTGTTGCCGTGTGCTTCATAGACCCGCAGGACATGAAGAAACTTAAGGTTAAACAAGGAGCCAACGTGGAAGTGTCAACGAGCCACGGTTCTATCGTTTTGAAATCCGTGAAATCGCGAAGAGGCCCTCATCCTGGCATAGTTTTTGTTCCCTACGGCCCATGGGCAAACGTCATCGTTGACCCAGGAACGGACAGCATCGGAATGCCCTCTCTGAAAGGAATCCCAGCTGAAATAGAGTCCACGCCGGAAAAACCAGTTCTAGATTTACGTCAACTTCTTGCGCAGCTCTTCGGGAATGAGTGACATGCCGGTCGTCAAAGCGGTGACCTGTCCGATCTGCGGATGTCTCTGCGACGACATAGAACTAACAATCAAAGATAGAGCGATAGTCAAGGTGAAAAACGGCTGCTCCATGTGCGAGTCGAAATTCACCAGTTACAAAGGACACAGACAGTTGAAACCTCTGATCAAGAGGAACGGGAAACTGGTTCAAGTTTCTCCCAAAGAAGCTGTAACAGCTGCAGCTGAAATATTGGCCGAAGCAAGTTATCCACTGCTTTACGGTTGGAGCTCCACATGCTGCGAGGCCATCCGTGTGGGTCTCGAGTTGGCCGAAGAAATAGGTGGAATAATCGACAACACTTCAACAATCTGCCACGGCCCTTCTGCCTTAAGCATCCAGGATGTTGGACTACCGTCGTGCACGCTTGGGCAGATAAGACACAGGGCTGATCTGGTAATATACTGGGGAAGCAATCCTTGGAGTGCTCATCCAAGACACATTGAAAGGTACACGTCCTTTTCAGAGGGGAGGTTTGAGAAGAGCGAATGGGAAGCGTACCTGAAGAAAACCAAGGCTTCGGCAGCCAGGAAGAAGGTTGAAAGCGCTCTTCGAAGAGTCAAAGCAGAAGAAATAAAACCTTTCGCGGCATCTCCTGCGGGAGCACCATGTCCCGCTATTTTGAAGGGAGGAAGAAAACTCATAGTCGTAGATGTCCGAAGGACAAGAACTGCTGAGAATGCTGACTATTTTATCCAAGTTGAACCTGACAAGGACTACGAGGTTTTCGAAGCTCTCAGAGCCTTGATTCGAGACGAGGAGCTTGAGGTTGACGAGGTTGCAGGAGTGCCTGTGGAATACTTGGAAGAAGTTGCGGAGGCGATGATCGGATGCGACTTCGGCGTAATTTTCTTCGGTCTTGGGCTTACTATGAGCAAGGGAAAACTGCGAAACGTGGACGCAGCTCTCTCTTTGACTAGAGATTTGAACACGCGCACCAAATTTATGATACTGCCAATGCGAGGACATTTCAACGTTACGGGCGCGGACACGGTCTTCACTTGGCAGACCGGTTACCCGTACGCTGTTGATTTTTCCTTGGGCTACCCGAGGTACAACCCGGGAGAAACATCAGCCGTAGACGCACTGTTGCGAAAAGAAACAGACGCAGCACTGGTCGTAGCTTCGGACCCTGTGTCAAACTTTCCCAGAACTGCCGCGGAACATTTAGTGGCGAACCCGTTGATCGTCATAGACCCTCACATGAATGTAACAGCCCAGATGGGGGATGTGGTTTTTCCCTCAGCCTTCGTTGGAATAGAAGCAAGTGGAACAGCATACCGCATGGATCACGTGCCTCTTTCACTTAAAAAAATCGTTGACCCTCCAAGAGGAGTCCTTTCCGACGAAGTGATTTTGAAGAGGATACTCACCGAGGTTAGACGGATAAAGAAGAAAAAGCAAGAGGAGGCAAGGTAATTGGAGCTTCTGGTGAAAAACGGCTTCGTCTATGACCCAATCAACGGCATAAACGGCGAAAAGATGGACATAGCGATCAGGGATGGAAAAATAGTTGAAAACGTGAATGAACGCAAGGCAAGGAAGCTCAACGCTTCCGGAATGATAGTCATGCCTGGCGGCGTTGACATTCACTGCCACATTGCCGGGTCAGAGGTCAACACTGGGAGGCTTCTGAGGCCAGAAGACCACTTTAAAGATTTTGAAGTGAAAACATCAATAACAAGGTCCGGAGTCGGCCGCTCGATTCCATCCACTTTCACGACTGGCTACAGGTACTCCAGGATGGGTTACACGACGATAATGAACCCTTCCATGCCTCCGTTGGAAGCGAAGCACACGCATGAAGAGCTAAACGACACGCCTATGGTTGACAAGGCTTCTTATCCGCTCCTCGGCGACTGGTGGTTCGTGCTCGAGTATCTGGCGCAAGGAAACATCGAGGAGTGCGCAAGGCACGTAGCGTGGCTGATGGACGCGACCAAGGGATACGCGATAAAAATAGTCAACCCAGGCGGGTTGGAGGCTTGGGGATTCGGCCACAACATCAAAAACCTCGACGACCAGGTTCCGCACTTCTGCACAACTCCACGCGAGATTATTCGTGGCCTGTGCAAAGTGAACAAACTTCTTGCATTGCCCCACACGATTCACGTCCACACGAACAACCTTGGAAAACCAGCAAACTATCTCACGGCGTTAGAAACGATGAAGTGTGTTGAAGACTTGGCCGTTGAAAACAAGCCTGTAATCCACATAACGCACTGTCAGTTCAGCGCCTTCAAGGGCGACGACTGGACGACACTCGAATCTGGTGCGGAGGACATCGCAAAATACGTTAACGGCCACCATCATGTCACCATGGACATGGGCCAAGTAATATTTACAGACACGACAACTATGACGGCGGACGGTCCGTTCCAGTACGACCTCTACGGGCTCACAGGCAACAAATGGGTGAACCATGATGTTGAAACAGAAACAAGCGCAGGCATCGTTCCCTTCCGTTACCGCCGCAAGAGCTACGTTCACGCAACACAATGGTCAATAGGCCTCGAGCTGGCCTTACTGATCAAAGATCCTTGGAAAATATTCATGACTACGGACCATCCGAACGGCGGACCCTTTACAGCGTATCCCAGAATCATCGCTTGGCTCATGAGTGGAAAAGCAAGGGAGGCAACGATGAAAAGGATCAACGCGCGTTCGAGAAGCAGAAGTCTCCTTCCCTCAATAGACCGTGAGCTAAACTTCTACGAGATCGCAGTGATGACGAGGGCTGGACAAGCCAGGGCGTTGGGCCTCAGGGATAAGGGGCATTTGGGCGTAGGAGCAGACGCTGACCTGGCAATCTATGCAGTGAACCCAGAAACAGCCGATCCTTCAAGAAAGTTCAGGAGCGTAAGAAAAGCGTTCAAGAGGGCAGCATACACGGTCAAAGGCGGAAGAATAGTCGTCAAGAATGGAGAGATAGTGAGATGTGCTGACGGTGCTACGATGTGGCTTGATGTTCACGTGTCTGAACCCATCAGGTTGACTGATGACATGAAGAAAAGGTTCAAGGAATACTGGACAGTTGAGTATGAGAATTATTCTGTCGATGAAGAGTGCCTTAAGGCTTCAAGACCGATCGCTGTGAAGGCTGGCGTTTAGATGATAAAGCTCCGTCCAACGAGAGAATTCAGGTTTCCAATAATTGCAGAGTGTATAAACCCAGATGTTCTTGAAGACAAGAGCACTGGCGAAATTGAAGAATTGAAGATCTGGGAAGGAAACAGACAGAAAAAACTGCGTGAACTCTTCACAGTTGACGAGGTCAGAGACGAAAGCAAACCGCAAAGTGTTGCAGTAGCAATCGATGGAGACGTTAGCAAAGTTCGAAGAATTGGGTCATGTATGAAAAGCGGGGAAATCCGGATCAACGGAGACGTTGGCATGCACTTAGGCGAAGAAATGAAGGGAGGCAAAATAACTGTTCATGGAAACGTCGGGGCTTGGCTAGGCTCAATGATGAGTGGGGGCGCTATCGAGATTCATGGAAATGCGAGCGACTACGTCGGCGCACCGTACCGTGGAAGCACCAAAGGCATGCATGGAGGCAAGATAACCATACGTGGAAACGTGGGAAACGAGGCTGGAGCGTGGATGAAAAAGGGCACGATTAAAGTGTACGGAAATGCACGCCAATTCGTCGGTTTCCGCATGCGTGATGGTACAATCTACGTTCAAAACGATTGCGAAGCAAGAGCTGGCGCATGCATGACGGATGGGAAAATTGTTGCAGGTGGCTGTTTACAATCCGTTTTGCCCAGCTTCACGATAGACAGCGTTAAACCTAGAGTCAAGATTGAAGAAAACGAAACGGTTGAAGGGCCCCTCTATCTTTTTTTGGGAGACCTTGCTGAAGGTGGAAAAGGCAAACTGTACGTTTCTAAGGCCAAGAACCCACATCTGACCTGTTATGAGAAGTTACTCTGAGGAGAAGTAGTCTTTGAAAAACGCTTTAAGTGTAAACCGCTTGGCTTGGAACCTTCTGGAAGAACTGCTCAAAAGTCCAAGCTTCTACGGCATCAAAGTGGAAACGACGAGCGAGGGGACGACGATTGTGGATGCGGGCGTACGGGTAAGATGCGGCTTTGAAGCTGGCAGACTCATCACGGAGATCTGCATGGGCGGCCTTGGAAAAGCCCAAATATGCTCCAGAGAATACGGCGACTTGGAACTTCTATCGATATTCGTTTACACTGACCACCCGGCAATCGCGACTCTAGGCTCGCAGTATGCTGGTTGGCAGATAAGCGAGGAAGGATGCTTCGCAATAGGATCTGGACCAGCAAGAGCATTAGCTTTGAAACCGAAAGAAATCTATAAAGAGATCCAGTACAAAGACGAATGCGACAAGGCCGTTGTCATTCTGGAAACCCAGAAATTTCCACCGCCGAAATTGATAGATCGTCTTGCTAGAGACTGCGGAGTATCGCCGGAGAACGTGGCAGTAATTCTCACCCCAACAACCAGCCTGGCGGGAGCAACTCAAGTTTCAGGAAGAATCGTTGAAACGGGAGTACACAAACTAAGAAGGCTAGGACTGGACCCCAACACAATTCTCTACGCCTGGGGATGCGCACCCATCCCGTCAGTGCATCCTAAGTTCGCTGAGGCGATGGCTAGGGCGAACGATGTAATTCTTTATGGCGGAACGGCGCATTATGCCGTTGAATATGACGATGAAGCGGAACTCAAGGAGATAGCAATGAACGCACCTTCCATAGCATCCAAATCCTACGGAAGACCTTTCATAGAGGTTTTCAAAGAAGCCGACTATGACTTCTATAAAATAGACCCTGATCTGTTTGCGCCCGCGCTTATTACCATCAACAACGTAAAGACTGGTAACATATTCAAAAACGGAAAAGTTGACGCCAAGATTCTTGGAAGTTCTCTTGGGTTCTTGAAGTGAGCAAGTATCAGAGCGACTTACTTGATTGTTCCGAAGCAAGATGTTATATTCTTACCATCTGATGGCTACTCGCGTGGCTTTTTTGAGTAGCTACTTTTAAATAAGTAAGCCTGCAAGAATAGCGTTGCGAGATGCTTGGAATGAACACAAAAACACTTGCACTTATCGTCGTCTTCGCAGCGTTAACAATAGCATTGAATCTTGGGGGACCTAAAATCTCAGCCCCGTTTGCGCCGGGAGTCCTCTGGTACCAAATATGGGAGATACCCATAGTCGTGGTTTTCCTGCTTATTGGCCCCAAAGCGGGAGCAAGTATAGCGGTCCTTAATACCTTGATCTTGCTAGCGGTTTTCCCGGGTGCCCTACCAACAGGACCCTTTTATAACCTCATTGCCGTGGCATCAATGCTTTTCGGCATATACGTAGCCTATAATATATACACGCGCGGGTGTCCAGCAGAAGAAATTGGCAAGTTCTTGCGGCAACACGCAAAAGGACTAACCATATCCACCACTGCGCTTGGAATCACATTCCGCGTTGCGATTACTACAGTGTCGAATTATTTCCTCCTACAACAGATCTCACCAATCGGGTTCAGCTATTCTCCACCTGCGGCAATAGCCTTCCTTCCTGCGAGT
>DASPPK010000073.1:0-5069 GCA_035625495.1 Candidatus Acidiferrales bacterium
GCCACGGTGTCAACGCCGAGTTCAAGGGCTTCCCGAAGTCTATTCGTGCTCGGCCTCTTCTCAGTCACCGCGTCTTCTGTCCAGACTCTCCCTGCTCCTCCGCCGCAGCAGAAGCTGCTTTGTCTTGTTCTCTTCATCTCAACAAGCTTAATACCGTCTATTGATTGCAAGATCTGCCTTGGAGCGTCGAACACGTCGTTGCGCTTGCCCAAGAAGCATGGGTCATGGTAGGCAACTGTTTTCTTCACTGGTTTGCCCAGTTTGATTTTGCCGTTGTTTATTGCCTCAGCCAAGAATTGTGTGTAGTGCTGAACGTTGAGGTTGGCGTCTTTGTATGGTTTGTCGTTCTTGAAAGTGTTAAAGCAATGCGGCGATAGCGTCACAATCTTTTCAGCGTCGAGTTTCTTGAACATCGAGATGTTGTGTTCGGCCAGTTCTTCGAAGAGTCCTTTCTCGCCCAATCTCAGCATGTGGTCTCCGCAGCACCACTCTTCGGCACCTAAGGTTGCGAAGGACACGCCCATGCTGTTAAATACTTCGGCCATGTTTCTGGCGGCCTGTTGGTTTCTCAAGTCGTAGACATTTGAGCAGCAGACGAAGAAGAGCACATCGGCTTTCGTGGCCGTCGGGTAGGTTTTTACGTTCAGGTCTTTTGCCCAATCCATTCTTTTCGTCTGCGGTGTGCTCATCGGGTTATGGTATTTGTAAACGCTCTCGAGTACGTCTTTGGCAGTTCTAGGTATGTTGCTGTTCTCAACGAGAAGACTGTGGTCATCGACTATCGCGTCGGCGCAGCTTAGTTTCTTGGGACAAAAAAGCGTGCATGAATTGCACTGTGTGCAAAGCCAAACGTTGTCTGCCATCGGCCTCAAGCGTTCGTCTTTGCCTCGATCCCTCGAATCTGCTACGAACCGATAAGTCGCGGTCAAAGCTGAGGGGCCTAAAAACTTTTCGTCTATGATCGCGGGGCATGCCGAGTTGCAGATGGAGCATTTTATGCAGAGCGTTAGGTCCCAGTACTTCTTGAGGTCGGCTGGAGACTGGACAAATTCTTCTGGTTTTTTCAGCTCATCTCCTGGTTTGATCAGGTAAGGCTTTATCCTCTTGTACGTGTCAAAGAAAGGCCGCATATCAACTACCAAGTCTTTTATAACCGGCGCGTTCGAAAGCGGTTCGATAAGTAATGAGTATTCACCTAGGTCGAGAATTTGCGTGTAGCATGCCAGCATTGGTTTTCCGTTGACGTTGATGGCGCAGTCTCCGCATATGCCCATTCTGCACGACTGCCTGAAAGTGAGTGATTCGTCCAGGTTGTCCTTGATGTAGAGAAGAGCGTCCAGCAGCGTTGTTCCTTTTCGAACTGGAACCTTGAAAGTTGAAGTGTACCCTCTCTTTTGCGCGGGATCGAAACGGTTTATCTTGAACTCGACTGTTTTCTCAACGAGTGTGCTCATTAAACTCACCTTCTAGTAGGTTCTGGCCGCGGGCGGCCATCTTGTGATTGTGACTTGCGAGTACTCTAGTCTCGGTCCATCTTTCGTGCAATAAGCCAGCGTGTGTTTCAGCCAGTTTTCGTCGTCACGTTTTGGATAATCAGTCCTCGAGTGGGCTCCGCGCGACTCGTTTCTCGGAAGCGCTCCGACAAAAGTGACCTCGGCTAGTTCCAGCATGAAGTCCAGCTGCAGGGCATTCAGCATGCCAGTGTTAAATTGTCTGCCCTTGTCTTTCACCTTTATTCTTTTGAATCTCTGCTTCAGCTGCCTTATTTCTTTCAGGCCGTTTTCAAGCTGGTCGCCTCTTCGGTAGATCCAGGCTTTCTCATTCATCGTGCGCCTCATCTCATCCCTTATTTTGGGTACACTTTCACTGCCCTCGCCTCCCAATATGCCGTCAAAAATCCGTTTTTCTTCTGCCATGAGCCTTTCATGTTTGATCTCCAGTACACCGTTTCTCAGGGCATGCTTGGCGGCTTCCTCGCCTGACACTGCTCCGAAGACTAGGCATTCACTCGTCGAGTTCGTTCCCAGCCTGTTTGCCCCGTGGATGCTCAAACAGGAGCATTCTCCGGAAGCGTACAATCCAGAAATCGGCGTTTCACTTCTTACGTTAGCTTTGATTCCTCCCATCGAGTAGTGAGCCGCGGGTCTAATGGGTATCAACTCTTTTACAGGGTCTACGCCGCCGAGTTTCATTGCAACGTCTCGAATCAGCGGCAATCTTAAATTGATTTTTTCTTCACCCAAGTGTCTCAAGTCTATTGCTATGTAGGGCCCGTAAGGTCCTTGCAGACCTCTTCCTTCTAGGATTTCAGTCTGTTCAGCCCTTGAAACAACGTCGCGTGGGGCGAGTTCCATCTTTTCAGGCGCGTAGCGTTTCATGAAACGCTCACCGTTCGAGTTGACCAAGTAGCCTCCTTCGCCACGGGCTCCTTCGGTTATCAGCACTCCGGAGGGAACCAAGCCTGTTGGATGAAACTGCACAAATTCCATGTCTTCCAACGGTGCTCCGGCACGATAGGCCATTGCCATTCCGTCGCCGGTTGTTGTGTGTGAAAAAGTGGTAAACTCGTAAATGCGCTCATGACCTCCGGTTGCCATCACAATCGATTTGGCACTGAATGCATGCATTTCCCCGCTTTTCATCTCTATAGCCGTCAACCCAGCTGCCCTGTCGTTCTCGACTATCAGCGATGTGGCGAACCACTCGTCGTAGAACTTAACGTTCGGATATGATGTTGCTTTTCCGTATAACGCGTGCATCTCGTGGAATCCAGTCATGTCCGCTGCAAAGCATGCCCGCGGAAACGTGTGACCTCCGAACGCTCTTTGGTCTATCTTTCCGTCTGGCGTTCGGCTCCAGGGGCATCCCCAGTGTTCAGTGAAGACTATTTCTCTTGGAGCCTGTTTTACGAAGAATTCTACGACATCTTGATCTGCTAGGTAATCAGCGCCTTTCACCGTGTCGAAAGCGTGCAGGTCAAATGAGTCCTTTTCACGCATCGCGGCTGCGGTTCCACCTTGTGCACACACTGAGTGTGAACGTATCGGGTGGTGTTTTGAGATTACCGCTATGTCCAGCTTGTCGCTGACCTCAGCGGCAGCCACCGCGGCTCTAAGACCGGCCAGGCCGGCTCCGATTATGACTACGTCGTGAGTGAATTTTTCCATGCCGTTCACCTAGATAGCAAGTAGTTAGGGATGAGGTAGACTTCTGACCTGTGCTTTATAGTTTTCCAAACCTAGTACTGTTAACTCTTGTGGTTTCTCATGGATAAGAGTCGCCCATGGTAATCGAAAAGCCCTTTTGCTGGAGAGGTGTAATATGTACAATATTCGTATCAGCCAAGCAGTTACTTCGGTTTAGTTGTAGCTTCTCCAAATTACACTTCTACAATAATCAATATTTTTTTAGTAGCGCACTCGGCACCATTCTAATCTTGGACCCGCGATTAGTCTAGCAACGAATTGAAATGCACTTCAATGTCAACTGTAGCGCCGCCCTAAACGATTCAAATGATTCGTAGCGCACGCTAAACTCGCTGCGGAAACTTTAAGCTTAATTGCTGCTATATTTATAGTGGGAGGAAGGAGGAAACGTGGAAACATAAGAAAGCATTGTCAGCTTGCGCGTCAGCGATGTTAATTTTGCTCATCTTTTTGGTTCAGACAACTTCGCTTATGCTTATCACTAACAGTCAATCACCGTCAGCTGAGCAGTTTTCCATCATGAACCCGGGGCCCAGCAGTTACCCGTCAAGGTGGAACGCATCATCAACTGTGCGCAACTTGAACACGAACAACTTCATCTTCTACAGCAATGAAACCGCCTTCGACTCAACATTCTTCATAAACGTCACAGTAACAAACGTGACAAACCTCTATGGATGGGGCATAGGCATAATCTACGACAACACGACGCTACAGTATGTCACAGCTTGGCTTCCAACCGACAACGTATTTGCTGGTGCTGTGAACGCGGGTGGAAGTTTGATATCGCCTTCGCCAATAATTGCGCCCATCGATTCCAGTCACCAAGAAATACAATGGGGCGCCTCTTTTACGCAGCCTACGCCTGCTTGGACCTTCAACGGCACAGGCACGTTAGCTCAAGTAGAGTTTCAAATATTAGCAGAGGTGAACAGCACAAACACACAGGTAAATTCATCGTTCACGTTCGACCCAGCTTGGACGAGTGTTTACTTCTATCCAACAGGGACAGAAGTTCCAACGTTAGACACCGCGAATTTTGTTTATGAGTTCGCGATAGCCAGCTCTTTGACATTAGTTGTCATTTCACCAACCTCTACTGCTGTCGGTTCAGCTATCAACTGTACCGCCACCGTGACGGGATCAAACCCAACAGGCACGGTCACTTGGACCACGAGTAGCAACACAGGCTTATTCGGTTCTTCCGTTGAAGCCATCTCCTTTGGAATTTGTTCAACCACTTACGTCGACAACAATACTGGTTACGTGACCATCACAGCAAGCTACAGCGGAGACGCGTACAACGCGCCGAGTAGCAGCAGTGCCGTTCTGACCGTTTTCGTTGACATCGCAACAGGAACAAACGTGACAATATATCCAACAAACAACCTTGAACTGACCTTCGCCAACGTTACAGCTGCGGGCATCGTGATTGTAAACGAAACTCCAACGGTTCCAGCGCCCACCTTGGATCTGGTCGGAGATTACTACGACGTCAATGTGACGGCCAGCTTCGTTGGCAACGTGACGGTGACCGTGACGTTTGACGGGTCGAACATGACGCAGCTAGAGAAGGGCAACTTGACGATGATGCAGTACACGCCTATACTTGGCGATGTGGCCGCGCCCTACGGCCGAGTTGACATGAGCGACATAATCACCATACTCTACGCCTTCGGCTCAACGCCGGGCAAACCAAACTGGAACCCAGCTTGCAACCTAGAAGGCAACGGCAAAATCGACATGGGCGACGTCGTCATCGCCCTCCTAAACTTCGGAAAAACCGCCAACTGGACAAACATCACACTCTACGTCGACACCACAAACAACATCATCTACGGCAACACAACCCACTTCTCCTTC
>DASPPK010000074.1:0-5045 GCA_035625495.1 Candidatus Acidiferrales bacterium
ATCGAAGACTACCTAGGCTACTTTCAAGACAGGTTCAAACAGCTAGAAAGACTACTCAGACAAAGGATGGACGTCAAAAGCGCAGCCTCAGTCTTGGACGCAGTGAAGTCCCCATCAAACACGCGACTCAAGATAATAGCCATGGTTACGGAGAAGAGAGAGTCCAAACAGAAAACGGTGCTAACCGTTGAAGACCTCAAGGCAAGCGCCATCGTCCTCGTGACACAGAACGCTTCGCAAGACCTCCAGAAAAAAGTGCGGACGCTCCTGCTCGACCAAGTCATCTGCCTCAGCGTCGTCAAAACCAGAAGCAGCCTGCTCGTTGCCGAAGACATAATCCTACCAGACGTTGCCCAGAGACCCCAACACAAAGCAACGGAACCAGTCTACGCAGTCCTCACATCAGACATGCACGTAGGCAGCACACAGTTCACGAAAGAAGCGTTAAACCGCTTCACGCTGTGGCTGAACGGCAAATACGGCGACGATAAGATGAAGGACGTAGCAAGCCACGTCAAATATGTACTCATCGCAGGAGACATCGTCGACGGAATCGGAGTCTACCCAAACCAAGCAAAAGAACTCGTAATAAGGGATGTGAACAAGCAGTACAAGTTTGCCTCAAAATACATCGAACAAATCCCCGACTACGTGGAAGTCATAATCACGCCCGGCAACCATGACGCCCCTAGAAAAGCCCTACCGCAGCCAGCAATATCCAGTTCCTTCCTAGAAACACTCCAAGAATCGAGAAAGGTCCAATCCCTAGGCAGCCCCTGCACCATAAGCCTCCACGGCGTAGAAGTGCTCATGTTCCACGGACGCAGCCTCGACGACATAATCTCTACCGTCCCAGGCATGAGCCACAGCCATCCTGAAAAAGCCATGCAGCTACTACTCCAAGGCCGACACCTAGCACCGCTGTACGGCGGTAAAACACCGCTTTCGCCTGAGAGCAAAGACTTCCTCGTCATCGACCACGTCCCAGACATCTTCCACGCTGGCCACGTACACGCGCTCGAATACGGCAACTATCGCGGAGTGCTAATCGTAAACTCAGGCTGTTGGCAAAGGCAGACGAGCTACATGCGCAGGAACGGCTTTATGCCGACACCCGCAAAGGTTCCAGTTGTAAACCTTCAAACCCTAGAGGTCACCGTCATCCCGTTTGACTGAAAACATCAACAGTTGTTAGCCATTAGGCTATATAGGGAATACAAGGAGGGCCCAAGCCTTAGCTTTTGCCATTGCTGCACTTCGAAATGCACCGTACTTCATAATCAACCAGACGACCAAGCCTACTATCCTCAGCAAACACGCTTCGGATAAGACTGCGAGCGATCTCCAGCCGTATCTTCTTCGTCCGACCGTACCTTCCCATGCTAACAACCCTCGCGTTCAACAACCCCATCGCGTCCAACTCATTTATCAACGTGCTCAAACGCCGCTGCGTCAGAGGCGCAACACCCAACTCCCCACTAAGCTCATCGTAAACCTCAGAGATCTCACCCGTAATGGCGCCCCGAGCATCTCTCTTGCCCAAGTGATAGATGCTCAGCGTCACAAGCTTTGAATGCAAAGGCAAATTGCTCAAAGCTTCAACAACGCGGTTGTGCTCAATGTGCTTCTCAGCCTCGCGAACGTGCTCTTCAGACACTGTGGTTAGCCCTTTTCGCTCGGCCACCTCGCCGGCAACACGCAAGAGGTCTAGGGCTCGGCGTGCATCCCCATGTTCCGCTGCAGCCAAAGCAGCGCACAGGCCAAGCGCAGCATCGGACAATGCTTTGTCGGTGAAGGCTGTCTGCGCGCGTTCAGCAAGTATGTTTCTCAACTCACCCGCGTCGTAGGGCCTAAAAACAATCTCCTCCTCGCTGAGTGAACTTAGGACACGCGGGTCCAAGAACTCTTTAAAGCGTAGGTCGTTAGATATCCCAACAAGGGCTATCTTGCTGTGCTTCAGAACTTCGTTCATCCTAGTCAGCTCGTACAGAAATGTGTCCCCGCGCATCTTCGTCAACGCGTCGGCCTCATCCAACACAACCAGAAAAATCATGCTTGAAAGGTCCAAACTTGCAATGAACCTATCATAGACTTCACCGACAGATAGTCCTGTGAACGGAACTTGAACACCCAAACTCTGACACATACTAGCAAAGACCCGATACTCGGACCCAGCTACCCTACAGTTGACGTAACAGAACTTGACAGGCGCATTAAATTCTTTAGCCTTAAACTCAAGGCGGGTCAGAACATACTTGACCACAGCGGTTTTTCCAGTCCCTGTGTTCCCATAAATAAAGATGTTGGAGCTTCTTGCACCTTTGAGCAAGGGAGCAACAATCTCTCCCAATTGTCTAATCTGCCCTTCCCGGTGAGGAAGCCTGCCGGGAAGATAATCATGCCGGAGCACCTCTCGATCTCTAAAAATAGTGGCGTTGCTTGCGAAGCTCTCGAAGAGTTCGTCAAGAATATCAGTATTATTCATTCCATCAGCTCAGATAATCCAGTAGTAACAAGCGTTCTTCCTGTGGAAAACATAAGCCATACCGTACAGAAATCTAAATACCGAACACGATAATCCTAAAAAAGGAGTACAACCGCAACACCAAGCAGCCCTCAGGATGGGCAGACACACCCCCTAGCTTCTGGTGGAGCAAATTGAACTTCATCTAACATGACCTTAGCTTATCTTTATAGTAAAAATACTTCTCTAGGTAATCTATGGCTTAAGATTATATTTCCTCTTAACGAGAATTTTAGACATCTACTAAAAAACATTTTAAACTTAATCACAGGCAACACAAAAGTTGCAACTTTTCCAATGGAAATGAAGGGGTGTGACTTCTTCCCAATACACTGCTTATCTTATAAACTGTAAATCACAATCGTTTCCTTATTTCATGCCACCTTATTACAGATTGTCCAAACTTTGCCTCACGCCTTTGGATACCCTTTTGACGTTTTCTATTCACTTTCCGTGAAGCCCTTGTAAAGTTTATTTGCCAATGTCGTTTCTACGGCCTCACATTAGGTCCAATTGAGTCCTCTATGCTTCTTTTCTGTGAATAGCTCACCCCTGGTCTTCCACTGGAAAACGCGTTTCAAACCGCACCTATTCTCATTTTGTGTTTCTGGAAGCCTGTTATGCGCACAACGCCAGTAAAGCTGGAGATATCGCCTCGTTCTCAGTTTAGAGTTCTTTTCTTTCCCTTTGGTGGCACGGATTTCACCGTAACACCTATAGCTTGTGAACTGTGAATTTGTGAACATATCTGCTAGGTGTACCATGCCAATGCCGGCAAGAAAAATGCGCGTCGAACTTTTCGACAGCGAGGGAAACCGTTATTCGATAAGCTTTGAGGGACAGGTCACACGCGACAAGGCAGTGCGGCTGCTCGACTTGGTGGAACTTCTTGGTGGAGTACCTGGAGGTGGGGGAAATCAAGATTTCAATCCAGTGTTGGCCAGAGAACCGTCAAAGTATGACAACGTTAGAACAATAGTTCAAAAGCACTTCCCTTTGGTTTGGTTCTGCTCCAGAGAGGTACAAACTGTATTTGAGCAGGAGTTCGGAGAACCGATAGGCCAGAGTACTGTGGCAACATACCTCGCGCGGATGGCAGGAAAAAGGTTCCTTATAAAAGCGGGGCCTTCCAACAGCTTGAAGTACAAGATGGCGACAAACGCACCACAGGTCACAGCGAGAGCCACAGATATTGCAGTGAAAGAGTGAATTTCCTTACGGCCACAGGTTTTTTGTTCGGACAGGAAAACTAGGCAGTTTGGTCCTCTGGTTTCCTCAGAAGTTTCTCCATCTCCGTCTTAATGCTATAGTTGAACGGGATCTTACTCGTCTCCCTCTCCAGGTATCCTTCCTCATAGAGCTTCTTCATCAACCTTGCAGTGTGTTCCCTACTAAGGTTGACTTTCTCCTTTATCTGTGGTGCCGTCTTTGGCCCCTCCGATGCCAGCATCTCCAAGACGCCAACCTCTGTTGTAGTCAACTGCGCCAAGGCCTTGTCTCTCCTTATTGGTATCACCGCTTCGAGGCTGGCTTCAGGAAAGGTCGAGAATTGCCTGGCCTGCTGTTCCAAGTTTACAATTTTCGCTGTGAATGCTTCTTGTGATGCTGCTATATCACGTGTTTTGTTTTCAATTTCAGCTACCCGGTCTGCCAACGCCACTCTGCCCTCAGAATCAGCACTGACCTTCGCCTCCGCAGTGCTCATCCTTCTTTCTACTTCCCCCATCTTGTCGAGCATTCTATTGCTTTTTGAATCGACAGCCTCCACTTTGTAAGCAAGGGTCTCCAGCTTCTCGCTTTCGCGCTTAAACTGCCTATTGAAGCTCAAGACAATATCCTCGACTGCTCCTCGAGCTTCTTCATATTCCGCTTTGGACTGACGCAACCTACGGTAATATTCCAATGCTGAAACCCCAGTGGTTACGGCCAGACAACTTACGAGGCCGAACAATAGATAATCCAATGGAAATCCGCCTGTGATTCAAACGTGATTGTGCGTGACCTGAGCACGTTGCATCACACATCACACTAAGCCATGCAACATTTAAGACTTATGGTCCTGCCATTGTTACGAGCATGCATGACATCACACGTCACGCTTTCAAGTTAAATCGACGTGCTTAGTGTCTTGTAAAAGCTCTCTTAGGAAGAAGGCTGTTGTGCGTTCTAATCCAGATTTGCGACGCGATTCTGTCTTTTGCGAGAAGCTGCGGTTACCAGCATGAACGCGCATTTATCGAGCGTGATTTGTGACGTCACATCCGCCTCGCTGAATGATTAGATAGTTCTTTGAGGCTTGTTTCGAGCTGTTGGCGGAGTAAACTCATGATCTTTAATCGCTCACTCATGCTTGTCTCTTCGCTAACTGCATTCTTGTACACATCTAGATACTTGTGCAGTTGGCTTGCAACCTCAAGGTATGGGTCGAGAGTTGTCGTCTCAAATAGTCCCAGATACCCTAGCAGGATTACCGTATAGATTGATTTTGTGACATTTTCTTTGGCCTGCCTTAAGGTCCTGT
>DASPPK010000075.1:0-12974 GCA_035625495.1 Candidatus Acidiferrales bacterium
CAGAAGGACGCAGCATACTAGGCCTAGCATACGAGAAAGGTTTCGTGCCAAAAGAACTGAACTCTCTTGCACTTTCAGAAACTTACCCGTTCTCAGCCAGCACCCGCACGAGCGGAGTGAAAATCACTCACGTGGGCTTAAAGCTTCCTAAAGGCGACAAATCAGGACGAGGCCGACTGAGAATTAGAAGAAAAGTCTCAGCGTTATCCGAACAAGAACCTGCCGAAAGAATCGAACCTGAAATCGAAATCGTCAAAGGCGCTCCAGAAGCCGTCAAAAAAACTGTAGCTTCCGTTCCTCCAAACTATGACCGTATCGTAGAAGGAATATCGGCGCAGGGCGAAACACCTATAGCCATCGCAAGAAACCGCAAAGCCATTGGAATAATCAGATTAAAAGACGTCCTCAAAGAAGGCATAAGAGAAAAAATTCAGGCTCTTAAGGTCATGGGAATACGCCCAGTCATGATAACTGGAGACCAACCACTGACTGCAAAAAGTATTGCATCAGAGGTCGGAATTGAAGAATATGTTGCGCAGGCCAAGCCCGAGGATAAGTTCAACATCGCCAAGAAAGAGCAAGCTGAAAGCAGAATTGTCGCAATGATAGGCGATGGAACTAATGATGCCCCGGCGCTTTCTGTTGCTGATGTAGGTCTGGCAATGAATTCAGGCACCGAGGCTGCTAAGGAAGCGGCGAACATGGTTGACCTTGAATCAAACCCCGCGAAAATAATCGAAGTCGTCATGCTTGGCAAACAGTTGCTCATGACTCGAGGCGCAGTTACTGCTTTCAGCATAGCCAACGATGTCGCCAAATACTTCGCTATCATGCCCGTGCTGTTCGCCGCGGAAAGTTCGCAGCTGGCAGCTTTGAACATTCTACAGCTTGGGGGCTTGAAAAGTGCAGTCTTGTCAGCTTTAATATTCAACGCTATTATCATACCACTTTTAATTCCTTTGGCCATGAGGGGAATCGCTTTCAAACCTACCAGCACCATGACGCTTTTTCTTAAGAACACCTTAATTTACGGTGTAGGCGGCGTCATCGTACCATTCATAGGAATCAAACTGATAGACCTGCTCCTCGTAGGAGTTTTCCACGTTTAGGAAAGAATGACTATGACAACAGAACAAAAAGAAAAATGGAACCTGAAGAACCTCCAACCTATTATAGGATTAGCACTGATTTCGCTCTTAATTTGCGGACTACTTTTCCCACTATTAATAGCAGGCATAGGTCAAGTTCTCTTTCCATACCAAGCGAACGGCGAAATCGTCCAGGTCAACGGACAAGCTATCGGATCAAATCTTATAGCACAAAACTTTACCTTACCCATTTTCTTCCAGGAAAGAAACGAGTCACAGTCAGCATCAGGAGTGGACCCTGACATTACCCTTCAGCAAGCATATTCACAGATACCTCGAATAAGCAACGCAACCGGGATTGCTGCCGATTCGTTGCTGAACATAGTGAACCAGAATCAGGAAGGAAGGCTCTGGATATTCGGCAGCCCATACGTAAACGTCTTGCAAATCAATCTAGTGCTCATAAAAGAATATCCTTCAATCTACAAAGGCTTCCCCTGAACCAGAAACATGCATCAAAGCCATAGACCATTTTGGCAACATCCTTTTCCATCAAAGCAGATTTCATCTCCACCGATAATCAACGTGCCACTAGTCCATTTTACCGAAACGTTTAAAGGGACACGGCGCGTGTCCCTGTGAGAAAGATGACCATACATGTCCCGCCTACTCGCGTTCGTCGACATCTTCGTAGAGTCACCAGAAATGGACAACGTAGTAGCGGCACTGTCTAAACTTGACAATCTCGAGGAGCTGTACGAGGTAACGGGCGAGTTTGACATTGTCACCGTGTTTTCAGCCTCTGACATCGAAGAATTGAGGGACATTCTCAAGAACAGGGTGATGAAGATCAAAGGTGTTAGGAACACGGTAAGCTCCATAGTTGCGACCCCTGGTCAAAGAAAAAAAGTCTCAATTTAAGAAATCGCTTTTGACACATAACCAATTCTGACAGAGCACACATTGCGACGGATAGGTTCCTTTATTGGCAGTTGATGGGTTTCTTCCAAATGAGGAATTGCATGGATAGCGCGCGCGAAAGGCTTCACGATTTAGGGGCAATTTCATGACTTGGAAAGGGCAGATTGACGCTAAGCAGGCTTGTTGGGCTCTCATTGTTTGTCATAGGTTTGGCGCTTTTGCTGTATTCTCCTACTTTGGTTGACAAAGCAGTCACTGCCCAAGTGCTTTACTTCTGGGCAATGATACTTTGCGTTGGAATCGGATCCTTAATGGCCATTGGTTTACCTTTGAGACGTACCGCAAAAGCTTCGATAGCGGTCAAATCCATAGGGCCTGAAGGCGTACGCATCGAACATACCTTTACAGGTACAATAAAGGGTTTTGGCCGATTCCCATCAGGCACAAACATGGGAGCTATCGACTTTGTCGTGGCGCCCGACGAAAGCTCCAGCGGAAGCGGTCAAGGAATATTCACATCTAAAGACGGGGAAGCTGTCACTTGGAAGATACACCTCTTTGGCAAACGAGAAAAGGGCAGGGATAAGAGCTTCGGCATCCTAAAGTTCTGGACCACCTCTAAAAAAATCGCCTGGTTGAACGGAACCATCCATGCTCTCGAAGGCATTGATGACCCCAAGACAATGGAAGGGAGCGACACAGGCAACGAGTGGAAGTGAGGAAGAGATAGTAGCGTTCCATCATTTTCCCACTTCCTTGTGGAAACTGAGCTCCCATAGCACGCGCCTAGAAGGTCCGAAGACTGCCTCATAGATTCGGGTTTGGTTACACTGCTTCTTCCAGTTTCTTCATTTCATCATTGGTGAGATTCCAACCCAAAGCGCCGATGTTTTCAATTACTCTTTCAGGCCTTGAAGCTCTGGGGATTGGAAAGATAATCCTACTTTTGCTTATGAGCCAGTTGAGTGCTATCTGAGATGGAGTTTTACCCCCGTGGGCTTTCGAAATTTCATCCGTCACCATTTTCAGCTTTCCGCTTGGTTTGGTCAAGTCTCCATGAGCAAGTGGCCTGTAGGGTAAGATGACTATTCCGCTCATTTCGCAGTAAGGTAAAAGCTCGTTTTCTGTCTTTCTCTTGGAAAGGTTGTACTCGACCTGATTAGATGCAAGTTTGTTTCTTGAGAGTGCGGCCTGAGCCTTTTTCATTTGTTCCAAATTGAAATTGCTTACGCCAATGAATCTTACTTTTGCATCCTCCACAAGTTTTTCCATAGCCTTCATCGTTTCCTCGATAGGAACCCGAGGGTTGGGAACATGAATTTGATAGAGATCAATGTACGAGCATTTTAGCGCTTTAAGGCTTCTTTCGGCCGCTTTCAAAAGACTGTTGTACCTTAGATGATTTGGCCAGACTTTGGTGGCGATAAAAAGTTTTTCTCTATCATGACCCTTGATAGCATCTGCCACAATACTCTCAGTCCGATACAACTCGGCGGTGTCTATGAGGTTTATGCCTAAATCCAAACCTTTCCTTAGAGCCGCTAACTTTTCATCTCTGCCCATTTGATGACGAGTTAGAAACGACGTCGCAATGAAAGGCGTATCATACCAAGTTCCCATGCCTATATCTGAAACCTGTACTCCTGTCTTCCCAAATTCATGATATTGCATAACAATCAGAACCAAACTCCATAAGACAATTCGCCAAATATAAACGAGTTGGTTTCGCCATTAGACTGTCTAGCCATAAAGAGAATCAGGGCGCGCGCAGCGCGCTTTGCCTGTCGTGTAGTTTAAAGCGCGCGCTTCTAAAGTCTTCTAAAGTCATTTTGACTCTTCTATAATTAGAAGAAAACGGTCATTTGAAGACGAACTTCAAGGCAAAGCGCCGGCTTCCCAAAGAAAACCGTGAAGATGGCGTGGAGTCTGACGAGGAAGATGTCTTTATAAAACGAGGCGTTTTAGTCACTTATCATGAGAGTCGGAGTGCTTTTCTCAGGGGGAAAAGACTCGTGTTTAGCTTTGCACAAATCTCAGAGTTTTCATGACGCAGTTTGTCTGATAAGCTTGATCTCCGAAAATGAGGAGAGCTACATGTTTCATGTTCCCAACATAGAATTGACTGGAAAACAGGCTGAGGCCATCGGGTTGCCGCTGGTTCAGAGAAGAACGGAAGGCAGGAAAGAGAAAGAACTTGAAGATCTGAAAAGAGCCATATGCACGGCCAAGGCTGATTTCGATTTGGAAGGGATAGTGACGGGCGCCGTAAGGTCAATCTATCAGTCGACGCGCGTGCAAAGAATCTGTAAACAGCTCGGTTTGTGGTGTTTCAACCCCTTGTGGCTGAAGGATGAGATAGAGCTTCTGAACGAGGTCGTCAAGAGTAAGTATGAAGTTATCATATCTGGCGTATTCGCTTTTCCTTTAGACAGAGAATTCTTGGGAAAAAGCTTGGACGACGAACTTATTCGGAAGCTTGCAAGATTGAATGAAGAGTATGGTTTAAGCCCTGCTGGAGAAGGTGGGGAAATAGAGACAACCGTGACAGATGCCCCTTTTTTCAAGAAAAGGCTAGAAATCCTAGATTCTGAGGTCTCTTACAAGGATTACTCAGGGGTGTTCAGGATAAAAAAGCTGAGGTTAATCGACAAATGATCTTGATAGTAAATGTGTGCGCAGACAGGCTCAGCTATCTGGAGTTTGTTAAACCGGTCGAAGACATTCTGAAAAAGGCTGGAACAGAATCCTTCACAAGGCACTTCCTCAGTCTGAATCATCATGACATGAGCGAAGCACAAAAAGTGATCATATGCGGAACAGCCTTGAAGGACTTCAAGTATTTAGATAGCACAAAAAAATTCACATGGATAAATGAATCGTACAAACCGATCCTTGGCATCTGCGCGGGAATGCAGATCCTTGCGAAAGTCTTCAATTGTCACATCGTTGAAAGAACAAAAATCGGCAGATACAAAGTGAAGATCATCCGAAAAAGCATTGTTGCCTCCAAGGATGAATTCTATTCCTATTTCTTGAATTCTAGGGCGGTGGAACCGACCAAAGACTTTGAGACCCTAGGCGAATCTGGCAACTTAAAGTGCATAATCAAACACAAGCACAGAAGATTCTACGGATGTTTATTCCACCCAGAAGTCCTAAACCCAGAAATCATAACCAACTTTCTAAACGAGCCAATGCCAGGAAGTCAGTGATTAAGGTAACCGCGACAGACTTAAAACTCAAGGCAAGTGCAGGTTCTTCAAGTTATAAATATGCGCTGCACATAATTGCAATCATCGTCTAGTGACGTAGCCAAAATAGATGCGAGGTTATCCGATGGCAAAATTAAGTATGGACGATGTCTTTAAAGCCTTGACGAAACCGCTTCCTGACTTCGAAATAAAGCCTGGGAAGACAGCTTTACTCCTTATCGACATTCAAAACCTCGTGAGCTCAAAACCGCTGCTTCAAGAAGCCTTGGCCGCAGGGCTGCCTGAAAGAGAAGTGCGAGAAGCTTTGCGAGAATATGATGAAAGGGTCAAAAAAGCGGTGAGAAACGCCGGTAGGATACTGCAAGTCTGCAGGAAGAAAGGCTATGACATAGTGCACATCAAGTTAGGAGCACAGACCAGCAATCCCAGACATACAGCGAAGATTAACAGAAAAGCTGATTTCATCGTGCCTATGGACGCTGAGAAAGCTGGATTCTTGGATGAAGTGAAACCAGCAAAAGGAGAGTTGATTTTCCCAAAGACAAATGGGGGAGCGTTTACGGGGACCAATCTGGACTTCGTTCTGAGGAACATGGATATTGGCGGTATCATCGTAACGGGATTCCTAACTGATCAGTGCGTTCTTGCGACAGCAATCTGCGGCGGAGACATAGGGTACGACGTCCTCTTAGTTGAGGATGCATGCACTGGAACCACCAAAGAGAATCACGATGCGGTTGTAAGGCTGGCAAAAGACGTGTTCTTAAAAGTTAAAACAACTGCCGAACTAGTGCGAATTCTCTAACAAGAAATGTTCTTAGGTTTCGTCTGCGCGGCTTACTTACGGGAGACATCGTTAGCTGATGCGGTCTTAGATAGGTCAGCTCTGCCGAGGAAACCCGTCACGTGCGTGGTTTCCTGAGGCACTTTACTTGGAATTTGATTTTTTCTGTTTTCTCTCTGAATGTACAGCAAGAATGCAAAGATTATTCCCAGCAGAATCATGAATGCTCTGAGACCATTGCCAACGCTCGTAGAAGTTGCCACGCCGACGAATGCTGTCGCATCAAAAGCTCCGTGGATCAACGCTGGGGCAAACAGATTACCACCTGAAAGATAATACGTTCCCGACATAGCCAACCCGAAAGTAACAAGTTCAGTAAATTGAATCAACGAAGCCGGCCCATACGTGAAAGCATAGTACAGATGCGCGGCACCGAACAGGAGAGAGGAAACGAAGGCGAGGATCATCCAGTGGCGATTCTTGAAAATGTCCAGTAATCCCCCGAACACGAAACCTCTGAAGATATACTCTTCAGCTGGCCCCGTCACGAGAAAGGAAAAGCCCACCATGATCCAAGCAAAACCGGGAGAAACGTTCAGCACAGGATTGGGTTTACTCAGCAGGTTTACCGTGGAAGGGTTAAATGCAATCAAGAAAACAAGAATGACCAAAGCCAAAACCGTTCCCAAGACCGTGAAAACCCCAAATAACCCTAAACCCACCTTTAACGCGGAATACGTGTTCTTGAAGAATTTTCTGATTATCCCTGTTCCCCAAAGCAGGGTGATAGCCAATATCGGCGCTCCGTAAACAAGTAGAGTCCCAGCAATCAGCCCGAGAACCGCTCCAAGATGCACCCCCAAATACTCAAGCAGATATTGACTATACACGGCCACGAACAATATGGCGATCACTCCAACGTACGTGAGCTCGAGATCCTCCAATTTCCTTTCCTTAGGCTCGCGTTTGCCTTTGCTGCCCACGCTTTGCGAAAGTCGGCTTTCGTCAACTTGATTTTCTCTTTTCACGGAACAACTGGTGTTTTCTATTTTAGGCATTTTCAACAACTCGTGTGCATGCTCAGGTCGGTTTGGGCCGGTCCTATTCGTACCTAAGGACTTCTAATGTTTTAAGCTTTGGAGCACCAGGAAATCGCCGCTGTCAACCTTCAGGTTCACGCCGTTCTAAGGCGTTGACTGGAACCCTTCCAAGCACGAAAGTTTTCTTCAGGTTGACTGCTTCAACTATTGTCGTCGCATGTGTTCTTTCCGTGTCCTCGTCCATCCTTGGCTACTTGCTGAGAAATCTCCATGATAGAGCTATGCCTATCGTTGCGACTATGATTGCGAAGATTCCAACGTACAAGAAGTCTAATCCAACTTGCCCGAAGTTAGTTGTGTTGTATATCAAGAATTGTCTAACTGCATCTGTCGTGTACGTCATCGGGTTGAACGATGCCACTGTTTGAAGCCAGGAAGGCATGATGCTCGTCGGGAAGAAGGTGTTGCTTGCAAACATCAGCGGCAGCGTTATCAGGTTCATGACGGCCATTGGAGTCTCTATTCTTGTTGACCTTATCGTGATCGCGATGAACATTGAAGACAAGCCTACGCATATTAGGAACAGGATCGCGAAGACGCCTAGTATGAACACTGGGTTGAAGCTAGCGCCAAACTCGAGACCGAATGCAAGGGCGATGAGTATTACTATGCCTGCCTGAAACATTGACCGCAGAGTTGCAGAAAGAACTTTGGAGAACACTATCACCGCTCTTGATACAGGCGTGCTCAGAGCTTTGTTTAGAAAGCCCAAACGTCTGTCCCAGACGACGGACATGCCGCTGAACGCCGTTGTGAAAAGCGCTGTGAAGGCAATCATGCCTACGGCCATGAAAGAGAAATAGCTAGTCGTGTTGAAAGTGCTGAGCAGCACAGCATTGCCCAATCCTGAAAAAACGCTGCTAATCCCGTTTGGGTTTGCCAAAAAACCTTGAATGTTAGCTGCCGGCATACCGTAAGTTGATAGAGCATTCGTAAACTGGGTGAGTATGCCGGGCTGTTTCATTATTGATTGCGTGAATGATGAGCCTCCGAATAAGGCGCCAATGTTCATAGCTTTTCCTAGGAGACCCATCCAGATAATTGGCTGAACTATGGAAAGTGTGAATATTACGGGGGCTTTGTACCATTTCTTGAGTTCTCTGTTGGTTAAGGCCCAGAGGCCGTGTAATTTGTTTTTGGAATTTCCGTTGTTTTCGCTCATTGCCGGGCCCTCCTCATCGTCATTCTTTGCGCAGCAAAAGCTTCCCTGGACTCCTCTGCGTCGCGTAACGATTTCCCGGTGTATTCCAGGTAGACTTCGTTCAATGTTGGTTCTGTTAGCGAAAGTTTCGCTACCGTGTACCCTTTCTTCCGTAGCGTTTCAATAATGGAGGGAGCTGTTACTTCTCCATACTCTGCTTTGATTCGATACGTGCCATTTTCCTTCTTGACTTCTTTGACGTTCTCAACTTTGCTGATGAGCTCAGTCACGTCAGCGTCTTCTTTGATGCCTATGGTTATGATGTCGCCGCCCAGGCTGTGTTTGAGGTCTTCAGGCGTGCCGACGACGACTATTTTTCCATGGTCAATTATCGCGACGCGGTCGCAGAGCGCATCAGCCTCTTCAAGATAGTGTGTCGTCATGAAAAGTGTCATGCCATATTCCTTTTTCAGTTTTCTGATATAGTTCCAAGTAGCTGTCCTCGTTTGAACATCCAAGCCCAGAGTGGGCTCGTCTAGGAACAGTATTCTTGGTCTGTTGATTAATCCGCATGCTAGCTCGAGTCTGCGACGCATTCCACCTGAAAAGGTCTGAACTTGCTTATCCTTGAAATCGGTTAGTTCAACGAGCTTCAGCAGATCCAACGCACGCTCATTCGCGATTTTCCTTGGGATCCCGTACATATCAGCGCACAAGAGAATGTTCTCTAAGCCGGTCAGGTCTTCATCTGCCGTGTATTCTTGGGGCACGACGCCGATCACGTTTCTAACCTCGTTGCTTTGCTTCAGAATATCGAGCCCCAAGACAGTGGCTTTTCCGTCTGTGGGCTTCAAAATGGTAATCAACATGTTGATCGTCGTCGTCTTACCAGCGCCATTAGGCCCTAGGAAACCGTATATTTCTCCTCTTTTGATCTCGAAGTTCACGTGGTCAACGGCTACCAACTGATGATTAAACACCTTGGTAAGCCCTTCAGCCTTGATGATGTCTTCACTCATCTCTCGCACTCTTCAATTTCTTATTTATTTCCTCAAGCTTTTCAGCTGTGCTATTCAAAAGTTTCAACGCTTCATCAAAGGCTTCATTAGACACGTGCTCATCTAAACTGCGCCCCAACTCAAAGAAAGCAGCCACAAGCTTGTGCATAGTCTTTCTTGCCTCAACTTGCTTTTCCTCAGGCAAACCCGACAGAAACGCGCCTATGAAAGGGGGACCAAAGAACCTTTCTCTCCTGAATCCCAAGTGGTTTTTAGTATACTCTTTCATCTTTTTCCTTTGCTCTGCCATAATCTTCTTCTGCTCCGCAAGCAGAGCCCTGCCGCTTTCAGTCAGCTCGTATCTTTTCATCCCACTCTGTTCAACGGGCAACTCTTTGACGTGGCCATTGTCCTGTAGCCACGCCAAGAGCGGATAAATTGAGCCTGGGCTTGGTTTCCATCGACCGTTCGTTCTGCTTTCTATTTCATCTATTATTTCGGAACCAGACATGGGCTTCTCACCCAGAGACTCAAGAACCTGGTAACGGATGAAGCCCTTCGGAACCATTGCCGTGTGTTTCGCCCAATGTTTGCGAAATTCATACAAACCGTATCACCATTGAGCTCACCCATGATATCAAAAGTGATATTTAAACATATCGGGTCAAAAACACAGAGTCTCAGATGCTTTGACCTTGAGACACTTATAGTTCCCGAACCGAGAACCTGAACTATGCGTATATTTGCCGAATTAACTATGACGAGATGGTCTTTTGTCGTTGTTGTTGCCTTCGCCAGCAAATTCTTCGCAGGAGCGATTCTTTATTTCTGCGGTTAACTCTCAGTTTTTTTCCCTTCTTCCGTGAAATACTGTGGGAATTCTCTGAGTTTTTCGGTCATTTCTTTAAGTCGTTTATCTACTCTGAAGTTAACTGTTTCTTTCTCGAAGGATCCATCATCTTGTCTTTGGCCGGCTTTGACTCCTGTTAGAATTTCTATTCCTTCATCGATAGTTTTAACGGGGTATACGTGGAACTTCCCCTGTTGAGCTGCTTGCACTACTTCCTCTTTCAGCATCAGGTTCTGCACGTTGCTTTCCGGTATCATCACTCCCTGTTTACCGGTGAATCCTTTAGCCTTGCAGACTTCGAAGAAGCCTTCGATTTTTTCGTTCACTCCGCCGATGGCTTGAACCTCGCCCTTCTGGTTCACTGAGCCAGTGACCGCAACGTTTTGCCTTATCGGCAGGTCAGACAAGGCCGAAAGGATAGCGTAGAGTTCGGTGCTTGAGGCGCTGTCACCCTCCACTCCTTCATAGTTCTGTTCAAAAACAACACGGGCCGAGAGGTTGAGAGGCTTGTCCTGCGCGTACTTCTCATTGAGGTAGCCGCTTAGAATAAGGACTCCTTTTGTGTGAATCGGTCCTCCCATCTTAGCTTCCCTTTCGATGTCGACGACGCCTTCTCGACCCAGGCCTACACTGGTCGTTACTCGGGAAGGACTGCCAAAGGCGAAGTCACCGAGACCTATCACCGAAAGGCCGTTGACTTGACCCACGTTCTCTGCGTCAGTATTGATGAGAAGGAACCCTCTCTTGATCATCTCCTCAATCTTTTCTTGAATGAGTTTTGAACGGTAGACCTTTTCTTCGATAGCTTTTTTCACGTGAGTTCCAGTTAAGAAATCCGAGTTATCTTGAGTCGCGTAGAAGTTGGCTTCGCGAATGATGTCGGCGACCTCAGCAAACTTGGTGGAGAGTTTTTCCTGGTCTTCAGCCAGTCTTGAGCTGTGTTCAACCAATTTGGCCAAGCCTGAGCCGTCAAGGTGTTTCAGATTCTCCTTCTGGCACACCGAGCAGACGAAGGCTGCATATCGCTGTATGTTCTCTTCTGTCCGGTCCATCGTCGTATCAAAATCTGCCTTAACCTTGAAGAGCTGGTTAAACTCCATGTCTAAGACGTACAATTCTTGGTAAAGGTAAGGGTCTCCGATGAGAATCACCTTGACGTCCAAGGAAATAGGCTGAGGTTTCAAGCTCTTTGTACTCATGAAACCTAGACGTTCTTCCACCTCTTCGATGACAATATGCTCGTTCTTAAGCGCTCTTTTCAAACTGTCATAGGAAAAAGGGTTGCGCAATAACTCTTCAACTGGAAGGATCAGATAGCCGCCGTTAGCCTTGTGCAGGGAACCCCCTCGGATCATGGTAAAGTCCGTCACAAGCGCCCCAAACTGAGCCTCTTTTTCCACTCGACCAAAAAGGTTCTGGTAAGTAGGGTTGGATTCCATTATTACGGGAGCTCCTTTAACGTCTGAGTTGTCAACGAGAACGTTTACCTCGTACTTTTTGAATGGAGTCTCTTTCATCCAAGGAACTGGGAAAGGAGTCTGTGGTTGCTCTTCCGGTCCCTTTATGAACCTGGATAGGTTTTCAAGGATGTCATTCTGCACGTCGTCTACGTGAGCGACGACTTCAGGGAAATCCTTGAATTCTTCTTTCAAATCAGCCACTACGTGCCCGATGGCGAAGAGGGCAACCTCGCGATTTAATTTTTTGAGCTCTGCGTCAGCTTTCCCCTCTAATTCTCTGAGTTGTCTCATAGCGTTTAGGAATTGCTCGCTCAGCTGGTCTCTCTTCTTCTCGATTCCATCTCGAGTTTTCTGGTCTAATTTCATGAATTCCTCGTCATTCACGGGTTTTCCTTTGATTACCGGAATCATGAGCCAACCCACAGGTGACGCTTGCAGGATGAAGCCTTCCTCTTGGGCCCGTTTCGTAAGCTGTCCGATGAGTTTCTGTCTTTCCTCTTCAACAGCTTTAACGGTGTTCGCTCTTCTTACGCCGTAATCCTCGCTTTCAAAGGATTTTGGCAGAATTCTCAATGCTTCATTAATGAAAGTGGCCATATCGTCTCGAAAGTGTTTCCCTTTACCCGGAGGGAGCCTTATTGCTTTAGGCTCGTACGAGTTGCGAAAGTTGTACACGTAACAGCAGTCTGGGGGCACAGGCTTGGTTCGAGCCGTTTCTTCCAAGAAGTTTCTAACAGCCGTTTTCCTGCCTGTTCCAGGAAAACCCGCAACGTAGATGTTAAATCCGCGTTCCCTGATGCCTAACCCAAACTTGAGCGCTCTGACAGCCCTTTCTTGGCCGATGATCTCTTGAATGGGGACTAACTCCTGCGTCGTCTTGCAACGCAAAAGATTGGGGTCACATTCTCTTCTCAGCTTTTCTGCAGGCAGGTCGTTTACCATACTATGCATCCTCCCTAGTGTGAAATGATTTCTCTATATTCTGGAACGCAATATATCGAAGTAAAATATAAATATTCCGATTACATGCAATAAGGCTGAAAGATGATGATTTCAGAAGAAGAAAAAACGGCTGCACATTGGCTTAAGGAGACCCAGAAGGGCTACATCCGAATTGCGGTTCTGATTCTTTTAAGCAAGAAGCCGTATCATGGCTACGAAATAATGAGAGAGATTAAGGAGAGGACTGGGGGCTTCTGGAGACCGACGGCTGGCGGCATCTATCCCATTCTTCAAAACTTGGAAAAGTCAGGGTACGTAGAGGGGGAATGGGATGTTCAAAAAAAGAGAAGACGAAAAACATACAAGGTCACGGGGACGGGCGAGTTGGTTCTTCAGCGAGCCCTTGGCAAAGAAAGTCAGATCGCCAACAGCATGAGTGACTTGTTCAGAGAGTTTATGAAAGACGTGTTGGACGTGA
>DASPPK010000076.1:0-25800 GCA_035625495.1 Candidatus Acidiferrales bacterium
TCTTCGCGATAGACTTGCACATTAAACCCTCGCAACCGTACTGAATAGCTTCTAAAAAGAACTTTTCAAGGTCAGCCGCGTTATCGGTTATCGTGCGGTCCGCTAGCTTCACATGGTCGCTTTCTCTTATGGTTTTTTCCAGTGTCTTCCTCCTCGAAGGGTATGGTTCCAGAGTCAAGTCTTTTCCATCAACATAAAGCGCCTCAAACATGAAGAGCGAAACAGGATAATCCTCGATGGCCTTATCAATCCCGTACTTGCGTCTACGATGCATAAGCTCCTGGAAAGGCCTCATCTCACCAGTGTCAGGGTCAACCGCAACGCATTCACACTCAAGAATAGCCTCCTTGGCCTTAACGAACTGCCTAAACAGCTTAACAGCGTCAGGATACTGACCCGATATGTTCTCCAGACGACGGGAAAAAAGCGTCACATCGTCCCCCCGCTTATGAGCCTCGAGACGCTCGCCGTCGTACTTGTACTCAGCCACGCATTTTCCTCCGAGTTTCTCAAGGATCTCCTCAGGGGACGAAAGTCGTTCAGCCAGCATGGGCCTAATAGGCTCGCCGACAGAAACCTGAAAACTCTTGATGCCTTCAAGACCTTTTTCAACGAGGGTCTTAGCGACTCTTCCAAGGTCAGAACAGATGTTATAAGCACGTTCGACGAATCCTCGGGCTTCCTTGCCACCGCCGTAGGCTATGGCCAGAGCATCGAGAACCGTCATGTCTGCTATGCCTAAGCGCAGGTTCCCAGTTACTGTCCTCAAAATGTACTTCGCTTCACTCGGAGACGCCGCAGCTAACAAGCCGGCCAAAAGCGCCATCTTCGTGTCAACGGCACCCGTCCCAGATGCTTTAGCCATTTTGTCAAGAGTTTCATAGACTTTTTCAACAGTTAATGCTTGTTGAAAAAAGGTCACTTGCTTCTTGTTGACTATGAACTTTCTGCCTGTTTCACCGACGTCTCCACTCTTCTTCACGTCCTCTTCGATCTGGCTTTCCTTGCTCCCGGTAGCTCTCGCCAGAGCCTTCACCGCGAGCTTTTCAGCCACTCCGATCTCTGTTCCTACAAAATCCGGGTATATCCTGCCCTGAGTGAGGTATGCAACCTTGTCTATGACTTCTCCAGGAGTGCTTCTGAGAAGGTCAACGAGTAGATCTGTCATCTCTAACCGTTTCGTCGTTGCCTCAATCTGTTCATAAGCCTCGGCAATCGTGCTGTACTTCAATCGTCGAGCCCCACTTTAAGGTGCAATTAGGAAGGTATTAAGACTTCATCCAAACAGTTAGGTGGCAAATTTGCAGCATGTTTGACTGTGAGCTTGCAATTTCAAGTTTTCTTTCTCTAGAAGGTTTCGTCGTGAACGATCTGGTCCATCGGCCGCTTGCTTCTAGGTGAAGCGGGCTCGGCGGCATAACCAACGGGGACTATGGCTACTGGCCTTATTCCCTGCGGAACGTTCAGTATCTCACTTACCTCTTGCTCCTTGAACGCACCAACCCAGCAGGTGCCCAGACCGAGAGAGTAGGCTGCTAAGTGAATGTTCTGGATGGCCGCAGCCGTATCTTGTATACAGTACAACGATTTGCCCCTGTCACCGTAGCGTTCCGAAGAACGATTCTCGTTTGCGCACACAACGATCACAACAGCAGCTTCCTCGATGAAAGACTGTTCCCAAGCAGCTTCCGCAAGTCTTTTCTTGCCATCTGGCTTTCGGATAATCACGAATTCCCACGGTTGAATGTTTCCAGCAGAAGGAGCCCAGATTGCCGCTTCGACAAGCTTTGCAACCTCTTCACCTGAGACATCGCGTTCCTCAAAGGCCCTTATGCTTCTTCTTCCTTTGATAGCTTCAAAAACTTCCACGATTTCGACTCTCCCTTCAGCTTGCAGAGGTCCTCACAGTACAAAAGCCTTAAGTCTTTTCATGCATCACGTGTTTTTGGATGATGAGTCTGAGAGTCAACAGAGCTTATGCTGTGATGTGACTCGACGGGCGAACTGACACTTTCTTATAGAAAAAATTATGAACAGAAACCGCTGCTGAAAGGAAAATTACGATGCACTGATGTGACTCGCAGCGGGGAAAAAGGAAGATTTGTCGAGAAAGAGAATCATTGAAGTTCTAGACGCCGCATCATCGAAGAGAATGGTAAAATATGCAGTTTATTTTATTGCGATAATCCTTTTTTTTGCGTTGATTCTGCTTCCCCCCATACTTGGAATAGCCCTCAAATGGGGCTCAATCGGAGTAGTTTTCAACGATAAACCTCTCATGAATCGTGCTTTGACCGCGATTGCAAACAGTTTCATAATAGCCTTGTTCGTTGCGTCAATCGATCTTATAGCGGGAATTCCTATGGCATGGTTCATAGCGCGGAAAAGATCAAGAGCGTCGAACATTCTTGACACGCTGTCTGATATACCGTTTATTGTTCCGACTGCAGTGCTTGGTTACTCACTTCTGCTTTTCTGGAACGGGCCCACAGGAATATCCGCACTTTTCACTGGACCTCTCATTTCAGAGGGATGGCTCCTCATAATACTGCTCCACTTTACTTTTTCGTTTCCTGTCGTCGTCAGAGTCGTGGTAGGAGCTTTGCTTGACTACAAGCGAGAGTTCGAGAACGCCTCCAGAACACTGGGTGCCCCGCCGTTTACTGCGGCAAGAACCGTTACGTTTCCGATAATAAAGCCATCATTAATCGCCGCCTTCATACTTGCTTTTTCAAGGTCAGTCTCGGAGACAGGCGCAACTTTTATCGTTGCAGGAGTTTTCGAGAACGGCGCAGTCTTCCTGCAGAACATAAAAAACACGTTCGGACCCACGAATCCCACTTATTACGGGGCCATCGTTTTTGCAAGTTTTGTTCTCATCGCAGTTTCCGTAGCAATCTTCTTAATAATTCGAGCGGTAGGTCCAAGGTTGAAACTGCCTGTCAACCGAATTTGGCCGTCTTTTGAAAGAAAACTCAGCTATTCAAAAGCAGAAAATTCAAGGAACGCCGTTACACTGGCTGTCTTTTTGTTCATCGTCCTAGTCCCTTCTCTTTTCGTTGCGCTTCCAGCGTTCCAAGCGATATTCACTAATACGCTAAGTGAGTCCATACGAGGGGCAGGCATCTGGGCAGAATATTGGCAGGCTTTGCTTCTTTCCTACGGCCTCGCCGCAATAGTCACTGTGCTTAACATAGTCTTAGGATTGCCTATGGCTATCTTAATCGCTAGAAGAAAAGTTGGCAAGTTCCAATCAGGGATTTTGGACATCCTCGTCAACATTCCCCTCGTAGTGCCCTCCATAGCACTGGGTTTTTCCTTGGGCATTTTTTGGACACAGATTTTCACGTCAATACCGCAGCTTCTGCTACTGATCTTTGCTCACCTTGCGATCACGTACCCATACTTCGTAAGATCAATGTCCGCTGCTGTTGAAAGGATAAACATGGACCAGGAAGAGGCTTCAAGAACTCTCGGAGCCAAACCGTTAGGAGTCTTCAGGACCATCACTCTGCCTTTGACTAAGTACTCTATACTTTCAGGTGCAATTCTCGTCTTCACGAGAAGCTTAAGCGAAACCGGTGCGACTTTGGCAGTGGCGACGACTCTCAAAACTGTGCCGTTGGTGCTCGTTAACTGGATAAGGCCTCCAGCTGGTGCGCCGCACCCCACAGCCTTGCAGATAGGGTTAGGAAGCGGTTATCTAATATTGTTCTCTTTCATCATGCTTCTAGCATTGAGGCTTGTCGTGAAGGAGAAAGGAAGATACTAGAATGCTTAATAAACAAACTTTGGCCTATCACGGTCAATCAGGCAATAGTACGTCTAAAGAGGAGGGTACCTGACGAATGCCGGATGTCCGCATAGAGAACGTCACTAAAAAATTTGGGAAACTCTTAGCTGTAAACAACGTGAGCCTTCACGTTCATGAAAAAGAATACTTCGCTCTACTCGGACCAAGCGGATGCGGAAAAACAACGCTTCTAAGGCTTATTGCAGGACTGATTAAGCCGGACAGCGGAAAAATATACATCGGGGACAGACTCGTCAACGATGTCCCGCCGGAAGACCGAGACATAGGCTTCGTCTTTCAAACGTTCGCTCTGTTCCCACACATGGATGCTTGGAACAACGTGACCTACGGCCCAAAAGTAAAGGGCTTCGACATGAAGAAAGCAGATACAATTGGACATGAAGTGCTTGAAATGGTCAGGCTGCATGAAAGGCTGAACGCTTTCCCAAGCGAGCTGAGCGGAGGAATGATGCAGAGAATAGCCGTCGCGAGGGCGCTGGCAGCAGGCGCCAAGCTGCTGCTTCTGGATGAACCGCTGGGGCAGTTGGATGCAAAGGTGAGGAACGACCTTAGGTACGAGATCAGAAAGATGACCAAGGATTTGGAGTTGACGGCTATTCACGTGACGCACGATCAGTCTGAGGCCATGGCGATCTCCGACAGAATTGCCGTCATGAAAAAGGGAAGCATCAAACAGGTGGGTACGCCTAGTGAGCTTTACATGTCCCCAGAAAACCTGTTCGTCGCCAACTTCATAGGAGAATCAGACTTCCTAGAAGGATACATGGCTGAGCCTGAAAACAAAAAAACGTTAATAGAGCTTCGTGGCGGTATAAGGGTTCAAGCCGTCAGCAACAAAGTGAAAAAAGGTGAAAGAGTGGTTCTGGCGATAAGACCTGAAGCCTTCAGCCTCGAAGAAGGAACAAGAAACGACACAAACTCGATGAAGGGCAAGGTTGAAAGGGTGACTTTTGAGGGAACAAACATACGGTACGACATCATGCTTGAGAACGAGGACCACATCGTCATAGTTAGGCCTTCAATGATGGGACGATGGTTCAAGGTTGATGAAGAGGTGACCGTCAGCTTCCCCCCCGAGAAGGCTCACATGTTCCAGTATCCAGAAACGGGACTTAAAGAGGAATTGGCTGTTGAGTGACTTAATAAAGTGGTTCGCGAAGCGACAGGAAACAAAGGCTCTATCTGTAGTTCAACATCATCTAGCCTTGACAACGGGCATAGTGGAAGACTTAGAGAAGGCGATAAGAGCGGCCATCAACGCTGACTTGAAGGAGATGAAGACGTGCATCGACAGAGTGGCGAGCAGAGAAAAAGAGGCTGACGCGCTGCGCAGAAAAGTTATGTCCGAAATATCAACGGGGGAACTCTCACCTAATGATCGAGAAGACTTGATGGACCTCGTGAAGAAAGTGGACATGGTCGCCGACTGGAGCAGAGAATCAACCCGCATCCTCGGCGCTATACCAATGGAACACGTTCCAGCTTCAATTAAAGATGAGTTAATAGAGATGGTTCTAAGCGTTGAACAGTGTGCCGTTTCCCTTCAGACTTGCGTGAACAGAATGATGAAAAGAACAGAGGAAGCTCTTCAAGCTGCAGATGCAGTGGAAAGGGAAGAGGAAAAAGTCGACGACATACACGAGAAAGCCCGAATCCTCCTTGGAAAAGAAGAGTTGCCGAAGGCCGGCATAGCGGTGTTAGTGAGCCAGCTTTTTGAAGCCTTAGAGATGATCGCCGACTCATGCGAGGACGCATGTGACCAAGTCAGAGTGATAATAGTCAGAAAATAATCAGAAATGAGGTGAAAACACATGGCAGAAACAAGAATAAACATAAATGAACTCAAAGGCGAAGATGGCGACCTGATTAAAGAACTGACGACATTCTTGAAAGAAAAAACCAAAGTTGAGGTGGAAGCTGAAACTGACGACCTAGTCGTTAAAGGAGAAGAAGCAAGAGTTTCAAGAACATACCTACGAGTTCTCCTAAGAAAGTTCCTTCACAAGAAGGAGCTCAAAGACTCTTTCAGAGTCATAGGCGGCAGCGAAAACACGCTGATCGTCAAGGGTAAGAGGGTATACGAAAAGGAAGAGTAGCTCCTCATCTCCTGAAAGCGCGCGCAAGGGCCTTCATCAGCACCCACGTGCAGTACTAACACCCTAGGGGGAGGGGGGTCAAATAGAAGGGGAAAAACGCGAATACAGGGATGTAGCGTCCGCCATACGGTTCCAAAGAGTGTGCATCAGTCATGTTTCCCGACTTTATCAACCTCTCCAGAACATTCGCCCTTTAACGACGGCTGTTCTGAATAACGAAGAATATGCCCGCTAAGACCATGGCAGCACCGAACGCGAAAACTGGAGCAGGCACCTCCCGAAAAATAGCTATGCCTAGAAGCGTTGCACCTACTGGTTCTAATAAGGCAAGAGACGCCGTCTCAAACGATTTAAGGTGCGACAAAGAAGAAAAATAAAGCGTATGAGCGATCGCCGTCGGAACCAATCCAAGCCCGACCAGCAAAAGAGCAGTTTCTGCAACAAGTGGAAACGGTGAAATCAGGCTTCCAGCAGGCACACTTAGCACAGCCACGATAACCGCTGAAAAAAAGTAGATAGGCAGCATCGCTGACAACAGACCCATCTCCTTCCTCACCCTCCCACCGTAGTTCAGGTAGAAAGCCTCAAGCGCACCCGCAGCCACGCCTTCCAGGTCGCCCTTCAACGTTGGCGAAACACTCTGACCACTCGTCCTCACAACCGTAGCCTCGCCCAAGGCTATGACGCAGACACCTATGAAAGAGACCACCAAACCAACAAGCGCAAAGCGAGATGGTTTAACCCTGAAAACAAGAGTTGAAACAAACATCGAAAAAATCGGTGCAGTACTCACCAGAACGGTCGCATTCAGAATCGTCGTATCCAGCACGGAAAAAGTGAAAAAAACAAAGTGAAGACCCAAGAAAACACCAAGAACCAAGAGCTCCTTCAAGTTTTCCCTCACAAGCCTAAACTGGAACACTTGACGACACACCACCAGCACCGCAACCAAAGCAACGCAGGCTATAACGAGACGCCAGAACACGATAGAGAAGGAATCCAGAACCTGCAAATACCTAATGAAGACAGCCGCCGTTCCGAAGAAAACTCCCGCAGTCACCCCCTCTGCCAAAGCCTGCCTTCTCGTCCTACCCCGCAAACAGACACCCTCAAACAGTAGACTAGAACAAGCGTCTACCCGTTTTCCCTCGCCTTCTCCTCAGCCTCCCCAGATAGACAAGAAGTGCAAAGAGAATCACTAACGCGCACGCTAGAGAAGCTCTATGGTCACGTGAACTTCTTCAGGAACACGTATACGCATAATTCGGCGCATAACCCGTTCTTCTGCGTCTATGTCGATGAGCCGCTTATGAATTCTCATTTCCCACTTGTCCCAAGTGGAAGTCCCCTCACCGCAGGGAGACTTCAGAACAGGTACTCTCAGCCGCTTAGTGGGCAAAGGAACAGGCCCATTGATCTTAACTCCTGTCTTCTGGGCGATGACCTTCAGCTCCTCACATACCCCTTCTAACTTCCCGTAGTCCGTACTTGTCAAGCGGATGCGCGCTTTCCTAACCATTGCCCATCAATCCTAGAGCTCTGCTACCAAACAGATTTATCGCGTATCTACCTTAGACAATTAGCCGCAAATAAAAACTTATCGAAGCAAAAAAGGTAGCAGAGCCAGCCAAAACGAGGTAAACCATGAAAAACATAAAGCTTCACGTTAAAGGAATAATCTTAGACTTAGACGGCACACTAGTGGATTCAAGACAAGCCTACCTAGAAGCGGCAAGAACAGCTTTTTCAGCAGTGGGACAGCAAACAATCAACATCAAGACGGTCATAGAAATCCCCAAAAGGTTTGAACAGGGCATTCCACTCGATGACTTGCTGCCAGAGGTTGACGTGAAGAAGTTCCGCCGAATATACTTAAAGTCTTTTTACCAAGCAGTTGCGGTGATGGCGAAACCATTACCTGACATTGCAAACAGCCTCAAGAAGCTTTCAGAAAAAGCGAAACTTGCACTAACCACAAAACGTAAAGTCCCTAACAAAGTCGTTATTCAACAGCTGAAAGAATTCGGCATAGAACAATACTTCCAAACTGTAGTAACAGCATGCGACAAGTTCAGTCCAAAGCCTTCTCCCGACGCCCTTATGGAATGTTCAAGAAAACTCGGCGTAAAAACAAGTGAATGCGCAGTCGTCGGAGACTCGATCGTCGACATAGAGGCTGGAAGACGTGCCGGAGCCAAGACGGTTGCAGTCGTGTCAGGAATTTTCTCTCGCGACGAGCTGAAAAAAGAAAAACCAGACCTAATCCTCACAAATGTCACAGAATTGCCAGATTTCCTGGAATAGTGCCAAAATAAACCTTCAGAATATTTCTAGAGAGGAAATATAGCTGAAAATTAGTGAACAGAGTTATAGAAGCCATCACGAATAAAGCTTATTAAAAGGCCAAAGGTCTAGTTTTATACGTGGAGAAGGCTTCGAGAAGGAGTACCTGTGAACTTCATCGAAACATTACTGTCAGAAAAACTGTTGGAGAAGAACCCTCTCATCGACATATTAGTCGCAGATCGCAAGGTACTCCAAATAGCATGCGAAGACCTGACGAACTACCTCAAAGTTCACTGGGATCTCGTCGGAAAGGAAGCGAGCCAATGTGACGTTGCAGAAGAGCTTGAGAAAACCTTCGAAGAAAACCCAAAAGAGCTGGAAGAATTCTTGAGTGTTTGGACGGGCATTTGGCTCAAGAAGTGGGAGGAACGAGTCAAACTTCTAATCGGCAATGACAACTCAAAGAGATGGAACAACGCCACAAGAATCCTCAACAATGCCGAACCGATATGGCAAGCGCTTTCTTGTCACCAAGAAATGGAAGATATCGTGATCTCCACGTTGATCAAGAACGGCGAGATATGTGGAACGTCAATCCTCGCAGAAAACCTCTTGAAGATGGAGCTGGGCAGTGAAAAGAAAACATACACGAACGACAAAGAGCAAGTCGTGAACGCTGTTAACAACGCTTTGACAAAGGCGAGGGAATTGACCCAAAGCAAGGGCCCGCTGATCTTTGTCAAAGTCGATAAGGGGTACTATCAATCAACTCATTAATACGAGACGATTCTTATCGAGTCCTTTCTCTATGCAGGTTTTTGGTCCGCCACGAATACGTTTTCATAACCGCCGTTTCCCCATAACCGCAGGCGGCACATCGTTTCTTAGTCACGTTGTATGACCTTCTTCCACACCGTCTGCATTTTATGTGAACCGTTTTTCCTTGGCGCTTGCCAAATGAGGGCGTCCCCTTTCCCAAAGATGTCACCTAGGAGGTGGAGAGATCAGAACGACGTTGTCTCCTCGGACGATTATAACCCCGAGTTTCCTGACGTTTTCTGAAGAGCTTGTATCTTCTGTTTCCTCTAGAACCAAGTTCAGATGCTGATCAAATCCTTTGAGCCTTCCACGCAGGCTTTTTCCACCTTTCAACCTTACAAGCACGATTTTCCCAAGGTTTTGCTCAAGGATTTCAGTGGTCATTTCGCTCATTTTTGACCCTCGGACCCAAATTATTATGCCTTTTATACTTAAGCTTACACATTTAAACCTATCTAAGAGATGGGCACAATGCCCGAAAAAAACAAGCGGTATTTCCTAAAGACGAAAGAATCTAAAGCCCTTCTTGCAATGGCCTCGGAAAAGCTCAAAACTGACCTAGGACTGCTTTTCAAAGACAAAGTCAACGTCGAGGTCTTTGAGAAAGAATCAACTGAAATCTTTCTCATCAACGCAAAACCGCTACTGGTCAAAGCTGACAAAAACATCTATCCAACGCTAAGGTTCGATGATTATCTCAAAACAGCTCCCAAGGTTGTCGTGGACATGGGGGCCGTTCCTTACGTATGCAATGGTGCCAACGTAATGGCACCTGGAATCAGACGGTTTGAGGGCCAATTCGACGAGAACGACATCGTCATCGTGGTTGATGAGAAGCATGGCACACCTATTGCCATAGGGGAAATCCTTTACGATGCCGAAAAAGCAAAGAGCGTCAGCCAAGGCACTATTGTCAGAAACGTGTACTACGTCGGAGACAAAACGTGGAATCTCCTTAAAGAAATAGCCCCCAGCCGAGGGAAGATTCAATCTGAACGTTGAATTCATAAAATCTTCCAATCAAGCGATTCACACCATGGATCCAAACGTGAAATTAAGAAAAACTTAAACTCTTGAAGAGCAAATAGACGTGTGAGAGAGGACAAGTTTGCCAGGATTGGATATACTCCGCAAATCAAAGAAGGAGTCAAAGATTAAAGCTGATTCTGGCAAGACCTATTTGAAAGCAATGCCTCTTCGGGACTTGTCTGATTTGGACTCTGTAAAGGCAGAAGTCAAATCTGGAAACATCCTGATTCTAAGGATAACTCCTCTGGCGAATAAGAGTGTTGATGACGTTAAGCGTGCCGTGAACGAACTGTGCGAATTCGCTGAATCTGTCGGAGGAGATATCGCAAGGTTAGGTGAAGAGAGAGTGGTCGTATGCCCTTCGAACGTGAAGATTTGGCGAGAAAAAGTTCCAGTCTCGAATGAACCGATACCTACAGCAGCCTAAAGGTCTCCATCAAAGCTGGCGCGAAGGAGCGAACTTCACATCTTCTTTCTATGAAGTTGGCCATGCTAAGACACTTCGCTCTTTCACCATGGCACACGACGACTCTTTCAGGCTTAGGCCTTAGGTGAGTTACGTAGTTGAATATCTGTCGTCTATCCGAATGCCCAGAAAAACCCTCTATCGACTCCACGCGCATTCTAGCCTTAACAACATCCATTTTGCCTTCTGAAGTCATGAGTGTAACCTCGTTCAGACCCTTCTGGACCCTTCTTCCCATGGTGCCTTCGATCTGGTAGCTCACAAAAACAATCGCATTGTTCTCGTTCTCCGCCAAGCTCTTAAAGTACTCTATTACTGGGCCGCCTTCAAGCATTCCTGAAGTTGCCATGATAATGCACGGTTCGCCCTCAACTATTTCCTGACGCACGCTTGGATGCTCAACAATCGTGAAGTAGTCTGACTGAAACGGGTTCACACCATCATGAAGTATGCTGTTGCGAACTTCTCGGCCTAAGTATTCAGGATATGCCGTATGAATTGCCGTGGCCTCCGAAATCATTCCCTCAATGAAGACAGGAGCTTCCTTCATCATTCCGCGCCTCATGTAACCGTCCAACACAAGCATTATCTCCTGAGCCCTGCCAACAGCCGGGACTGGAATCAGAACCTTGCCTTTACGTTCCAATGTTTCGTTCACGACTGATGTCAACCGTTCCTCAGCTTCCACACGTGAGGGCATGACGTCATCGGGCCCTCCATAAGTGCTTTCAGTTATGACAGTCTCAACCCTTGGAAACTCCGTCGTCGCTGCTTCCAGAAGCATTGTCCTTGAATACTTGTAGTCACCAGTGTAAACAACGTTGTGAAGACCCTCACCGATGTGAAGGTGAACCATTGAAGACCCTAGAATGTGCCCAGCGTTGTGGAGAGTTAAACGCACGTCAGGAGCTATGTCAGTGACGACTCCATACCGTGACGGAATCGTGTGCAAAACACATTCACGAACGTCTTTCTGATCATAAAACGGAGTCGTGCCCTGCTTGGAAGCAACGTCCAAATAGTCAAGCTGAAGCAACGTCATCATATTTGAAGTGGGAGCGGAGCAGTAGACTGGCCCGTCGTATCCATACTTGTAAAGGAAAGGCACGAGACCACAATGGTCAAGATGAGCATGACTTATGATTACAGCGTCCAGAGATTCAAGCTCAAACGCAGGGTTGTCCAGCCTAGGAAAGGCCTCAAACGGCCTTGAGGAACCTGGGTTCACACCACAGTCCAATAGTACGCTGCTTTCTCGAGTTTGAACCAGAAAAGCAGATCTTCCGACTTCCTGAACCCCTCCGAGCGCCGTGATCCTAACGTCCCCAACTTCGAAAGCTTTAGGTCTGAATATCCTTTCCCCTACTGTGCGAAGTATTCGTTCTCTTTCTTTGCTCTCAGAATGAAGATAATGTCGCATGTGAGTTATTATTTTCGACCGCAACGGGGGGCTTCTTAAGACGTGAGGACGCCACTTTGTCTGTCTGATTATCTCTTGCAGGACTGTTCCGTTCTTTCCGATCACAAGCCCTGGTTTTTTCGCGTCAATTATTATTTCGCCCAGACTTGGGTCGAAATTTATGTCCGTCACTTCTGCCTCAGCCGGAATTATGTCCCTCGCAATCTTCTCGGCCTCAACTTCGTGAAGCCTCACCGAGGGGTCAGAGCGAATGACGATTCGTTTTCTTATGACGTTGACTATGTTGGCTATGACACTGCTCTGGTCGACCAAGACTTCGGGTCTCTTGGTGTATACCGCAAGCGTTGAACCTTCATACTCTATCCTAGTTACTTCAGCTTCTTTCGGGACATGCTGCAGAATGTACTGACTGATTTCGACCTTTTCCTTGTCAGAATTTGACGGCACTCGTTTAACTTCCTCAATCTGCCAAAAGTTGCTTTTTCTCTTTGTCGGTCAGGTCTCTGTAGCCTTTGGCATCTATGACCGCAACGTTGAAACTGTCTCCACTTGCGGCGTCCCGTTTCATCGCAGCGTCAACCGCCTTGACTATCACTGGTAGCATCTCTCTAACAGGAACATCCTCCTTGTACTTCTCCTCCAGAATGCCATATGCGACAGGTGAACCCGAACCTGTGGACACGTATTTCTCCTCCGTCAAACTGCCAAACGGGTCTATTGAAAATATGTGAGGACCTGTATCATCTAAGCCTCCGACGAGAACCTGAGCCAGCAAAGGCACATACCTAGCTGAAAAAAGAAGGTTCGAAAGCAATCTTGCCGCTGAGCTGATTGGCAAAGGCCTGCCAAGTTCGACCTTATAAAGCTTGGCATTGGTCGTTAGTATGTCAACAGCTTTTTGAGCATCAGCCAAACTTCCTGCAATAGTCATCGCTAAGTGATCATCTATCTGGTACACTTTTTTCCCATGCTTGTGCGCAACGTAAAATCCCATAGTAACACGCGTATCCGAGGCCATTATTACTCCGTCCTTACAGACAACGCCTACGGTCGTTGTTCCTTTTAGTGTTAGTCGATTTACCTCATCGATATTTGCCATTTTGTTTCTCTCCTAAAACCCAATGATACAGCAAATTACTTCGCGAGGAAGCAGTATCATGTTATCATTGCTAGGGTATTTATTAACATTGCGCCTCGAAATTTCGGGAAAGGGCACTATGGTTGCTCCCCCGTTCATGAGTCAAATGGAAGGAATAGTATTCTTAATCAACGGAAGGACATCTTCGACATGTTTCAGGGGACATTTTTCTCACGCAGGTATGCATTGAACGACTTGCCCTTCGAAGCTTGAATGAACTCTTTCAATCGCAAGGATTATTAGACAAGGTCAATGAATAATAAAAAGGGGGATGTCAAACGACTGAGAAAGAAAAGGAGAGGATGAAACTCCTGTTCGAATTGATAAAGGGTGCGAGAAGAAGCGACAGAGAACTTGCGAAGGCTCTGAAAATCTCCCAGCCAACAGTAACGCGGAAGAGAACGCGCCTAGAAATGGAAGGACTCATAGAAGAGTACACTATTGTGCCTGACCTTGCGAGAATTGGTTTTGAAATCATCGCGTTCACGTTTCTTGCCTTTACGGAATCGACCCCACAACTACTGGAAAGGGCACGTGAATGGTGCAGGAAGCAACCGGACGTCATTTTTGCGTCAGATGGCGAAGGCTTAGGAATGAACAGCGTTATTATATCTGTGCACAAGAACTATGCTAGCTTTTCGAAGTTGATCACCACTCTCAGGCAAGATTGGCAGCCTAATCTTAAAGACGCACAGAGCTTCATCCTAAGCATGAACAGGCCAGAGCTGACAGTCAAGCCGTTCTCCTTTAGGTATCTCGAACGGGCGAATGTTTAAACCAGTCGGCTCCTCAGCGTAAATTTGACAGTACTTTAGACAGTTCACAGCCTCAGATCTGTTTGAACCCACAAGCCTTAGCAAATGCTGAGGCAATTTCGCTTCTTCTCCCCATGAGGCTTATTTTCAATGTGCATTGTTAAAAGAAATCCATTGAAAGATCCAGAAAGCGTCTGCAACTTGGAAAAGCAACTCTTTTTAAGGCTTGATTAACACATCGCTATGAAAGAAAAAAATAGAATCCAACCGTGGTTTGTGTGTACTTAAGACATCATCGGATGCAGCTTCCTAGAGAGGTGATCGTTGGAAACGGCGCAGTGGAACGGATTGCTGAAGTCACTAGAAGATTGGGGTTCAACCTATCGGCGCTCGTGATAGCTGGTTCAAAGACGAATGATATTGCAGGAAAGAGAGTCAGAGGGCTTCTGGAGCAAGCAGGGATGGCAGTCGAGACTTTAATCGTTGAAGCTGCCACGATCAAAGATGTTGACCGCGTTGAAGAGAGCATAAAGGCTTTTAAGCCTCAGATTGTCCTCGGAGTAGGCGGCGGAACTAAAATTGACGTCGCCAAATGCAGCTCCGCGCGGTCGGAGGTTCCGTTCATCAGCATTCCAACTACAGCATCGCATGATGGAATAGCCAGTCCCTTATCTTCAGTCAAAGGCTCAGAAAAACCGTATTCAGTGATGGCTCAAGCACCCTTGGCCATTATAGCGGACACGAAAATCATAATGCAGGCTCCTTGGCGATTCGCAGTAAGCGGCTATGAAGATGTTCTTGCAAAATTCACGGCTGTCAAGGATTGGAAGCTGGCCCACTTGGAAAGGAACGAATATTTCGGGGGATATGCTGCTAGTCTGGCTCTGATGAGCGCAAAGCACGTCATGTTCAACGTGCAACTCGTGAAGGAGAAGAAAGAGGAGGGTTTGCGAGTTCTGCTAGAGGCTTTGATAAGCTGCGGAGTTTCTATGAGCATCGCTGGAAGTAGCCGCCCTTGCAGCGGCTCAGAGCATCTTTTCAGCCATGCGCTTGGGATTGTCAGCCCGAACTGCGCCTTGCATGGTGAATGCTGCGGAGTTGGGACCGTGATGATGGCCTACCTACACGGTAGTAATTGGAAGCGCATCAGAGAAGTGCTCAGGAAGTTGGGAGCCCCGACGAATGCTGAAGAACTTGGTGTGGAGCGGAACGACGTTTTGAATGCCTTAGAGTTGGCTGCTTCATTAAGACCTGAAAGGTTTACGATTTTGAACAAGCTAGGCTTGAACAGGGACGCCTATGAGCACCTTGCGAAAGTGACAGGAGTAATATAATATCGCGCACGTCAAATTTTCGACGTCTCTGCGTTCTCAGACAATTATAATGAGAGCTATTCCCCGTTTCGGGTTTTGCTTCGCATAACGCATTTACCCTATGCCCCTCTGTTTTCAGCGCGAAAGAGTTCTTTCAACAGGCTTTTCATATCGCTTAGCCAGTCGGCCTAGGGTTCCAGCCAGTTGTCAAGACCAGCCCTGTGGGTTTATGTCGTCGCCTTCACTTCACTTTTGGGTCTTGCTTCTTTCTCAGGTTTGGCTTCAGCTTTCTCAGGTTTGGCTTCAACTTTCTTAGGTTCGGCCTTGAAGGTTTCAGTGAACTTGACGGCTGTTATTTCTGGGAAGAATCTTTGTATATCGTTGGCTGTGCCTCTTTTGGCCACTTGAACGCCTTCGAGGTAAAATGCTTCCTCAGGCATTTCAATGCTGACCGTATTTGTCTTCAGTGTGAAGCCAAATTTGTTCTCTTCCACAGCGAGTACTCTTCTGTGAATTAGGGCCGCGATTTTTTCTTTCTTTGTCTCGAGCTTCTTCTTTAGTGTTACTTCGTAGAGCAAGGTTTTTCCTGCCAGTGGAGGGTTAAAATCAAGCAGAACTCGTCCAGCTCCAATGGCTCGAACGGTGGCACTCTTGCCGCTGTATTCAATTCGCATTCCAACGTTTGGAGTAATGTCTCTTGCTAGTAATTGTTTCAGCGCGACGCGTTTGACTTTCTCCGGGTCTCTTTGTCCGAACGCTTTTTCAGGTGGTATTTCAACAGTAACGGCCTTGCCAACCTCCATTGTCGTCAGGTTGTCATCCAATGTCTTAAGGACCCATCCTTCGCCTATAACCACAAGTTTGGACTCATATACGTCGCCTTCTTTGTAAAGATGCTCCTTTTTAGCTGTCTCTTCAATCGTTGTGTCAAAGATCTCCCCTGTCTCCTTCACCTTTGCAACATATTCCATTAGTATGAAGTCACCCTTCTGCAAACTCATTGTTCATCATCCTTTCCAAAGCATTGGCAAACTAGGTTTTAAACCGCAATAAAGCTTTCGCCCTTACACTCCCTTTATTGATCAGTCGATAGACAATGAAATTCGCTTTATTGATCCATCTGACCTACGGTCTGAAGTCTGTGACAAGCAGACTGAGGAATCGACGAACTCAACGCGGCGCGTCAAACATGCCAGAATTCGAAAGAAGAAATCAGGAAGGTTGTTTTGGAGTTCTACACTTCATTAACAAGGTTTATTAAGTCTTAATATATCTTAGCGTCTCTCAAGCAGGTGAATCCAAGATGAAGAAAACCAGTCTTGCCCGAAAAGAATCATCTTCTCTTTTGAGCCAGAACAACAAACAAAAAGAGGAGACCTACTTGGAAGTAACCGTTTTGCCGGAAGACTCGCCTCTTGAAACTAAGAAGCGCGAAGCAAGTAAACCGCTCTATCTCACTCGATACGAATAGAAAACGTTTGTGAAAAAGCCTGAAAACGTGGGTTTCAGGTAAATTCTCAGTTATATTTTCCATCCGTCTGACCTAAAATTCGTTGCGTCTGATTCAATTTCTCCGAACGCGTTTATAATCAACCTTTTCTTTCTTCAGTTACATGATAACAAGAATTAAATAGTATCTTCCAGTAGTGCTTAGTTCTTAAACTTGGAATTTAATCGAGGTGACAACAAATGGTCAGCGAAGGAAAAGGTCGCCTTTTCAGAAGAAAAGATGGAAAGTACCTACTATACATACCTGTAGACCTAGCTGAGGACAGCATGTTTCCATTCAAAGAGTACAAGAAGACCAAGAGGGGAACTGACGCCATTCCTGTTAGAGTTGCTTTCAAGCAGGGAGAGAAAAGGCTCCTGATAGAAAAATGGAATGAACATGTTGAAGAGTAAAAGCAAGCATATCCCTTGCTCAGATGCCACGACCAAACCTAAAAAGGTTTGTCAGTTTGACAATAACCGTGGCTCTCAAAAACTCTAGCTTCTTTCCTTCTCTCTGTTAGTCCTTGAAGGACTTCGTTCGTTGTTCTGATGCTGATTTTCCTGCTCTTTAATTTCGTTGATTTTTCAATTTGACTTAGGTGTCATGTGATCTTCTGATTAGGATTCAAAATACAATTTTGACCGTCGAGACAGCGCTCTGTCCTATCGTAAACCTTCAAGAAGAGCTGTTATGCCGCTTGCCGCGAGAACTAACAATTCGAAGGTTTTGTACGCTTCGACCATGCTGTTAGCAGAGTACTTAACTTTCAATCCGTCGACTCTTTCGACCATCGGCAAGAGCTCAGCAACGTCCGCAAACTGACTTTGCAAGAAAGTGAGTTCGACCTTTACTGGTTTGTTTATCCTGAGCAGCCCAGTTTTGCCCTTTTTGAAGTTGACCGTCGCTTTTCTAACGGCGTTTCTCAGCTCTGTCTCGATTTTTTTCATGCTTGGACTTTTGGCCGAAAGTCGGCTTAAAGACTGCTTCAAAACTACGGTTTCAATCCATGGACCGTTCGGTTTAACATCATCCTCCAGAAGCTGAGCCTCACCTGCAACTAGTGCTACAGGCACCTTCAATTCCCCCGCGACGTAGCCATTTAAAAGAAATTCGCTTGCCTCAACACCGTTCACTTCCACGCTACGAATGCTTGCACCGCTGTAGGTGTGGTCGAATGTCGATCTTGCAGTTCCGAATTTCGCGTGGTAACCAAGAAAAAGCGCAACGTCACATGCCTCCACTCCTGCAACCATGCTCAGCGGTCGAGGAAAACCTCTGATTATCTCAACGTATTCGGGTAAGTCGTCGATGAAAATATTGACCATAGGTCCATGACTGTCAGCCACCGTGACACTTTCAAATCCGTTCTTGTTCAGCTCGTCCGCCACTGCCATCGTGACTTCCGTGGCGATCTTCCTTGCTTCATCATAAAGCGTTCCTTTCAGACGCAAATGGCCCGGAATTACAATGTGAGGCATACCTTCCAGATCTACTGAAATGAAGGCTTTCATGCATTCAACTCAATAATGGTCTACGGAAAGTGCATTAAAAGATTTCCGTAACCCACGCAGGGCAAGCATGTAACGGAAGCAACAAGGCTATAGGGTCCCAACATTGTGACAGTGAGGACTCATTTGACGATTTGAACTGTCAAATGCCAAAGCTGTTCTCAGGATGCAGCGTTCGCAACGGCTACAGTATACACTGTATTCATATTTCCTGTTCATCGGACCCGCTCGCTCGGCACTTATGTTGGTGGAGGTCGTGTTCCTAGCTTTACTGCTATGGTGATTGTTTGGTTGTTTCTAACGACTGTCACGTTTATCGTTTGACCTGGCAGCGTGTACTCTTCTAGGTAACTTGAGAGATCATCTTCACCCTTGATTCTCGTGCCGTTGATCGCTGTTATGATGTCGCCCCCTATCGTGACATAGGTGCCGACGTTAGGATTAGGGTCCGAGAATTGGGTCGTGCCTCCTCTGAGGCCAGCTGTGTCCGCTGGCCCTCCGCTCGTGACTGATGAGATTAACCAGCCGTAGGTTACGGTTGTGTTCATGGCCTCCCAGATCCAAGGATCCATGTCGATCCCAGACGCTCCTAACCACGGATGACTAGTATATGACCTGTTTGCGATCAGAGATGGAACTTCTCTCAGTATCGTGTCCGAAGGTTGTGCAAACCCCAGCCCTTCAGCAGCTTCTCCTTCGTAAGTCGCGGTGTAGGAGGTTATGCCGACGACTTCACCTTGATAGTTCAGGAGTGGTCCTCCCGAGTTACCCGGGTTTATCGGCGCCGTCGTCTGTATGCAATCGTACATGTCATACGTGAATCCTTGCACCTGAACAGCTCTTCCCAAGGCACTGACTACTCCTGAGGTCAGGGACCCAGTCAGTCCTAGGGGATTGCCAACGGCTATGACGGGGTCGCCAACTTGCAACGTTGATGAACTCATGATATTCAACGGCTCGTACTCGTTCTGTGGCGCTTCTGTCGAGAGTGTGGCAAGGTCAGCGTAGGGGTCTTCACCGGTCACATTGGCTACGTAGGTGTCTCCGTCCGCGAACGTTACGGTAACGTTGATTGCACCTTGAATAACGTGGTAGTTTGTGATGACAGCAAACTGCCCAGTCAAGTTGGAGACGAAGCCTGAGCCTAGGGCCCCTCCGTAGACGGGATTACCAGCGAAGTCGTACCCTTCCAGCAGTGTTGTTTCAACCTCCACTACAGAGTTTTTGACTTGGTCATACAACTCAGATAGTGAAAAATTCTCTCCCAGAACATATGTGATGTTGTTGACAGTAGCGTTTTCATAGGTTATGTTTTGCGTGGGTTGGCCCCCTGCTAACTGAAGATTCGAAACCGTTGTTTTGAGCGCAGACACCTGATTTTGTAGGCTGCTGATTTGGCTTGAAGTAATAAGGCTACTCAAGCCATAGCCTATCATTCCTCCAGCCAACAAACCTATGATGACTATCGCGATCAAAACCGCGGACAAACGCCGAGTTTTTGATTTTTCAGGCAATTCCGATGGTTTTTCAGACAATTCCAATTATAATCCTCCTCTGTTGATTATACGCGCGCTCACTTTGCTCGCAATGTTTGTTGAAGCATGATGGGTTATTAAACCATTTTTCAGAATTATACCCAAATCCGCGCGCGACTTCCGTTATTGTCGCCTTCAACAACGAGGCAAATATCTCACGTCTGTCCAATGTGCTCATCTCCCTTCCTAGTTCTCTCGTCTGTTCTTCTTTTCGGTTCTCGCTAAGGTCCAGAGAGGCTGAATTGAGAAAGGAGAGAAGGAAAAACGATATTCAGCTTTTCTGGGCCTTCACGAGTCTTTCTCGAAAAATAGGTTTTGCGGACTTGTTCTCAACCTCCAGACAAGCCGTAGCCTTCGAATTATTAAGGCGTTTTTCAGAATTTTACCCAATTCTCGCCCAATTCTAGCCCTAATCTGCCTTAAGTTCGTAGATCTGACGAAAAGGACTTGAAGACATATTTATTACCTTAGTTCAAATAGGTTTAGCTAAAAACTCCTCGACGTGTACGGAGTGATTTGACGTCTGCAAGTGCGCGCCCGTTCAAGTATTTGCTCGGATGGCTAATCGCAGGCACCAGAGGCGGGGTGACCCGCGCCAGAATAATACAGACCTTGAAGGAGACTCCGCAAAACGCAAATCAATTGGCAAACAAGCTTGGGATGGATTATAGGACAATAAGGCATCATCTCGGAGTGCTTGAGAAAAACAGAATAATCACTTCGGCTGGAGATGGCTATGGTACCACGTATTTCTTGTCTCCAGCGATGGAGGAGAATTACGCTTTGTTCGAGGAGATTTTGAAGAAAATCTGAAAAAAGTAGAAAAGGTGGTAAAACAAATGGATAATCGCATGAAAAAAAACGTTAGAAACGAGTTAATACTTGCAACGTTGATAGTGGTAGTGGTAGCCGTATGGGCAGCACTATGGGCTGCATCCGTCTCTTGGTTTCCACGTTATCCTTTTGAGCCTCGCCCTCCGCCTCCTCACAGCATTCATGGCGACATACAGCTTTTCTACACTGTGGAAACAGTAGTTTCCGCAGTCAATGTGACGCTTTCAATCATTCTATTGCTCCTGTACGTCAGCATCTACAACAGGACGCGATCTCAGTTTACCATAGGGCTAATGATATTCTCAGCAGTCCTTCTTCTGCATTCTTTCGTGTCCTTTCCTTTGCTGGACCGAGCTTTTGGTTTCTATCCTTCTGGTCTGGGCCCGTTTGCCATGCTGCCAGACTTGTTCACGTGTATTGCGCTAATAGTTCTTCTGTACCTAACCTTCGAATACTAAGAGCGCAATTCGTAATGATTCCATCGATCTATTGGAATCAGGATGATCAAAGAATTGTGGTTTTTCATGAGGAAATGCACTCCTATTCCACCTGGGGAGAACTAAGATCACTTTCAAGGTTCACGATCACTGAGGGTTTTCAGGTTTGAAATCGTTGCTCCTTTACGAATACGCTGCATGATAGAAGGAATAAGTTTCTCGGCGATCAAGAAAGCGCATGTGCCATAGACGATGCCGCCGATCACGTCTATTACGTAATGCTCGCCAAGATAGACCGCGCTGAACCAAACTCCAACCGGAAATACTAGTATGGGTAAAGCTTTCGCTTTCTTTATCTTAAATGCGTAAAGTGAAATCATCCAAGGATACATTGAGTGGAGACTGGGAAATGCTGCATTTGGGTTAGCTGAAACGAAATCGAAGAGCGTGCGATAGAAAGGGATACCGATGCTTTTGTCCACTTGAAACAGAATTCGGGTTACTCCAGCCACCGCCTCCCATGGTGGCGCAACCGGATATATGAGAAACGTTATCAAGGCGCTGTAGGTGCCGATCGCAAGGACTAGAACATACTTCCCAAAGTTGCCTGGACTGTACTTCCACAGCAAAAAGCCGAAAACAACTGGAGCTATAAAATGCAAAGAATAAAAAAAGGCACAAAGATAGTCCAAAAAAGGAGCCCTGCAAAACTGTTGAAGCACAAGAGTCGGGATCGAACCGAACAGTTGCAACTCAAGAGGCGTGATATAATGCACTGTGCCTTTAAGGCTGCCAACGAAGCTGTCCATGGCTTCATAACTTAAGAACAACGCCACAAACGGAAACCAGTCTTTTACGAAACGGCGAGTCCACTTGTTGTATGCAGCGTAAACGAAGAAACATAACGCTATCAACTCGGGCCCTGGAAGAATACCATATGCTATGCAGAAAGCACCTAACACTAACAAATAAACAGCAGGCAACGCAACCGCCAAGATGCGCGAAGAACTATGGTCGGACTTCGCCTCAACCTTTGATCCAGGTTCGTCTACCACATGTACTCTTCCCTTACGTGCAGTATGGCACGGGTCACAGTGCGTCCTCAAGAACTGTGCATTATTTAACGTTTTGCACAAATTGAACCCAATTCTGTTTCTAGTCTATGCATCGCCGAGAAGATTGATGCTTACGAAATCCGTGAAAATGACGCAAAAAAGTTAGAATGCATATCTTGATAATGGTAGCCCGGGAGAGATTCGAACTCTCGTCGGCGGGTCCAAAGCCCGCTATGCTTGTCCACTACAATCGGCGGAAAGGTGTTCTTCCCTCCACCGGGCTTATCCGGGCCACTCAGATAAACATTTTATCCTCCTAATAAGTCTCCCATTAACTTTTTCGCAGGTTTTGTTAAGTACACCGATGAAGATGGCCTTAGACCCCAGCATATCATGATCAAAAGATGAAAGTGGCTTCAACCTTTTCACGTGCACGTAAACTCATATGCGCGTTAGCATGTTCCTAAATTCGCTTCTTCAGCGCATTAGATTGGATCATGCCCTACGGCCGACATTTCACGCTTCAATAGTCAATTTTGCTCTTTTCATTCATTTTTGTGAATCATTAGCCTTCGTAGGGATTTGAGATCTGTGGACAGAATATTCCTGAGAGGACCACAAAGCTTATATATTAAAACATGTCACGTGGATAGCTACGCGGGACCGAACGTTCTGTTTTCTGAACAATGATGAAGAATCACGACGGTTCTACGGAAAAATGTTCGAGGCGAAATGAATTGAGTAAGAAAGAAGGCGCAATTCGCCAACGCCTAATCGACAAGTGCCCGGAGTGTGGTAGCTCAAACCTTGTCCATGACTATGATACTGGTGAAACAGTGTGTGGTGATTGTGGACTCGTTTTGTACGAGCAGATGATGGACAAGGGACCAGAATGGCGTGCCTTCACTCAGGAAGAGAAGGCATCCAGAAGCCGCGTTGGAGTGCCAACGTCCTATTCCGTTCATGATAAGGGCTTGTCAACGGCCATAAGCCAGGTTGACCGAGATGCCTTTGGGAGAAAACTTCCGCTTTCAACGCGCCTGCAGATGTGGCGTCTCAGAAAATGGCAGATAAGGTCAAGGGTACACTCTTCGATTGATAGAAACTTGGCTCAAGCAATGGCAGAACTTGACCGACTGTCAGACAAGGTCTACATTCCACCGCCGACAAAGGAAAAGGCAGCTGTAACTTACCGTAAGGCCCTCGATAAAGGCTTGGTCCGTGGCAGGTCAATCGCAGCCATCGCTGCCGCCGCACTGTACGCGGCATGCCGTGGAAGCGGAACACCAAGAACCCTACGTGAAATCGCGGAGGCGAGCCTAGTCGACAAGAAAGACGTTGCGCGATGTTATCGGTTGCTGCTCCGTGAGCTTGAAGTACACATGCCGATCGCGGACCCCCTTACGTACGTTTCAAAAATAGCTGAGAGAACCGGAATAACTGGCAAGACCCAGGGAATCGCTATACAGATCTTGCGGGAAGCTAGGAAGAGGAGAGCTGCTGCGGGAAAAGACCCGATGGGGTTGGCCGCTGCGTCACTGTACATTGCGTGCTTGAAAAACAACGAAAAGAAGACGCAGAAGGACATAGCTGAGGCGGCAGGCGTCACTGAAGTCACAGTTAGAAACCGTTACAAAAGCCTGAAGAAACAGTTAAACTTAGAAGTGCCTGACTAGCCGGAAGCACGTGGGCTTGGCTAGCCTTCCTCTTTTTCAAGTTCCATGATCAGCAGGCCGTAGTATCCGCATTTTTTACAAACATATTTTTTCGGCGTTAGCCAGTAATCCGTGCCTTGGGACAGGCGGATCTCGGGACTTCCACACCTTGGGCAGTATATCTTTGAGGGCGGTCGACGCTTCACATTCTTGAATAGTTCACCTATGTCTCGCAACTTTCCCATAGTGCGCCTGCATCCTCTACCGTGTTATTGAAGCTCTATGTTCTCCTGTGGGTATCCCTTGCGTATCAAGAACTGGCGGACCCTTTCTCGATGGTCTCCCTGAAGCATGATCTGACCATTTTTCGCCGTTCCGCCGCATGCGCAGAAGCCTTTCAACTCTTTGGCAATTTCCGGAAGGTTGTTGTTTTTCTCGTCTATGCCGTCAACTATCGTCGTTGGTTTCCCGAACTTGCGTGTTTCGAGGCGTATACGGATTCGCAGTTGTTCCTTTTCGATTTCACCACAAGCACATAAGTCCTTCGGCAGCCCGCATGTGGAACAAATTTCAGCCATTTCGCTCAGCTGTACAATTGTTTTAGGGGTATATAAGAGTTTCAAATCATTCCTCTGTAAGCTAGTTCTATGCGGCAAACCGTTTTTTTGAATAAAAATTCACGTTCCTTTCAAGAACGCATAATTTTGAGTGGAGCTTTAACGTTTGTTACGAAAGTCTTTAATCAATAACTCCAGTGAAAGTACGCTCATGAAGGTACTAGTTCTGGGTTCTGGAAACATTGGCTCAACAGCAGCAGGGGACATGGCCAAGAACATGAGTTCCTCCGACATCGTTATCGCAGACCAAGACTCAAGAAGAGCAAAGGATGTTGCTGGTCGAATCGGCGAAAGTAACGTTTCATGGGTTCATCTGGACGTAGCAAATCGTGGACAGCTGCTTAGCACGCTGAAAGACTGTGACTTGGCCATGGGTTTTCTGCCTGGAAATCTTGGGTATAGTTTGATGGAAGCGTGCATCGAAGCACGAAAGGATCTGGTTGATGTTTCTTATATGGCCGAGAACCCGTTTAGGCTTCATCAAGCCGCAACAAGTGCTGGCATAATTATTGTGCCAGATTGCGGGTTGGCTCCTGGCATTAGCAATTTCATCGTGGGACATGCTTTTCGAAAGCTAGACAAAACGAAGGCTGTTCATGTAATGGTGGGCGGTCTGCCGAAAAAACCGATTCCGCCTCTGGGCTATATTGTCACTTGGTCTCCTGAAAGCCTAATCGACGAGTACACGAGAAAAGCGATAATAGTCAAGCGAGGCCGCAGGGTTCAGGTTGAAGCTCTGAGTGGGCTGGAAAACGTCGAGTTTCCAGAAGTCGGAAAGCTCGAAGCCTTTTTCACCGATGGGCTGAGAACGCTCCTGTACACGATGGATGGCGTTGGAGACATGTGGGAGAAAACACTGAGGTATCCTGGGCATGCTGAGAAGGTAAGACTGCTTGAGGCCATGGGTTTGTTCGAAGAGGAGAAGATTAAAGTTGAAGGCGAGGAGGTTTCGCCTAGAAAGCTTGCGGTAAAGCTTTTTGAGCAGACGCTGCGGAAGCCTGAGGTTAAGGATTTCGTGGCGCTGAAGGTTGAAGTTTGCGGAGTCAAGAATGGCGAGGAAATGGACTACACGTATCACATGTTGGACAATTGTGATGAAAAGCGTGGGGTAACTGCTATGGCTAGGACAACGGCCTATCCGATGTCGATTGTTGCCCAGTTGATACTGAGCGGGGCCATTAAAGAGAAAGGCGTGGTCCCTCCTGAAAGGTTAGGCATGGAAGACCGTGTCTTCAGAATGTTCTGGGAAAGTTTAAAGAAGCGAGGAATACGGATTAGCGAAAAGAGAATGAGTTGCTAAGAATAGATGTGTTAACTTGAGGACCATCAAGGAACCAATTTTTTGGGGCTTCATGCGGACAAACCGTAAACTTAAAAGCCATAATGGAAAGGATATTTGCTAATTGACGACGAGGAGCATTGTAATGCAGGACCGCCCAGCAATAGTTGCTGCTGGAAGAACAAGATTCGGAGAACATTATGAGAAAGAGCCTGAAAAGCTTATCGAAGAAGCGTGGCTTAAGGCTTCGGC
>DASPPK010000077.1:0-4560 GCA_035625495.1 Candidatus Acidiferrales bacterium
ACGGTTAGGAACCCACTTGTAAATCGTAACGTTACCATGGCGTATAGGCTTGCTGTCTGCGCTTGGATAGCCAAGGGACAATATGACTTCGTAATCTTCTGGAAACTCCAGCAGGATTCTTCTCAGAACTCCGGTTACGAAAGCCTTCTCTGACGTTGGGCCGCTCACTGCGGCAAATATTGTTGGCCTGTCTGTGGGCAGATTCAATTTTTCGCATATTTCATCTTTAGCCGACAAGTCTTCCGGCTTCGTCGGAAGTATCGGTCCTATAAGCTTCACACTTTTCCGGTAGGGTTTTGGAATGGTGAGGTTGCCGATTGATATCGTATATGGTTGCGGAAAATCCGGAATTAGAACCGTGTTTCCGCCCGTCCAAATTTTACCAACAACAGTCAACGTAACTGCGTCTGCGAACCTCGACAAGCGCAGAAGACGCTTTCTACGTGGAACTATAGGCTGGAACTGGTTTAGTATGCAGATTCCTGGAATCCTCAAAAGTCTACCCGCCAGCAGAGGCGTGGCACGCGAGTCTGAAACGACAACATCCGGCTTGAAGCCCTCAATCGTTCTGATTTCTGCGTTGAGCTGTTTTAATAGAGTGAACGTTGCCAAAAACGGGCCCGGGTTGATCGCAGTCTTCGTGAAATCAACGCTCCCGTCGGGTTTAACTTGGAACCCGATAGGAGGAGCCTTTATGAGCCGAAAATTCTCGCGCTCAACGTATCCTATCCCTTCCCGATAAGTTGAAAAAACTACTTCAGCACCGTTTTCCTTGAGCCTCCTCGCAACGGGCAAGCATCTTCCAACATGTCCCAAACCGATCCCGTTAGGAGCAAAATAGACTTTCATACCGCTACTTCCAATCAATAGCATTGCGAACCATTTCCTCTCTCAACGGTTGTTTATCAAAGACAGGCCTGAAAGTCTTATTGAAAGTCGAAGACGTAAAGATGCGCCACTAAGCGCAAATGATGCCGAGCGATTCTTAACTTTTTTGGGACCCGCAGGGGGTTTAGGTAAGACTATTAAGCCGTGCAGACGCACTTACCAACGAAAAGGAGGATAAGTATGGCCAAACAAGAAAAGACCGTCACTAAGGACATGCTCATCGGCATGACGGTCGTGGATTCTGATGGTCGTTCTGTGGGAACCGTTAAAGACGCTGCTTTCGCGGTTGGTAAGATGGGTTTGTCTTTGCGCGTTGAGGGAAAGAAAGGCGAGGGTCGAGACATATCGTGGGAAGAAGTCCAAGCTGTAGGAGAGTTCATAGTGTTGAAGCCTGAACGTGCCCAGGTTCAAGAGACACAGAGGACCGCGCCAACCTGTCCCACGTGCGGCGGACCGTTACGGTACATTGAGCAATACCAGAGATGGTGGTGCGACAGAGACAAAAAATACGCGTAGACGACATCTTGTCTCTCACGTTTTCTCTATGAACGCGATTTTCTGTATTAGCAGCCATTAAAACACTCTGCGCACAGGAGTTCACAGCTACTTCGTCCTCGTTTTCTTTCGCATATCGACCATCTTCACATCGCCTTTTGGTGAAAGCTCTTCGGCAATGATGGAACTGAACTTGTAAATCTTCGTGCCTTTGACAAGCCAAGAATCTGGAGGCAAGCCAGCCTTGAGGCAGCATTGACACAAGAAAGTCTCCTCATCCCATTCCCATTCGACAGGCACCTGAGGCAGGAGCAGCCCCTTGCAGACGCCTCTTTCAACGATCAAACCGTCTTCGCCCACCTTGATCTGGGCGCAGTATTCCTTCGGGTTCTTCACCTCCACTGTCTCAGGAGGTGTGAGCACGCTCACCTCGAAGACAACGTGATCAAGTTCTTCAAAAGAAACAGGTGGAAACCTTGGGTCCTGAGTTGCCGCGCTTATTGCAGACTGTACCACTGCTTCAACCAGCGGCGTTGTCGGGTAAGGAAAGCCAATGCATCCCCTGAGAGATTTCTGGTCACCCTCAAGCTTGTTTATGGTAACGAAGACCCCGCATGGTTTTAGCAGTTTTTCTGAGACATCTGTAGGAATCTTCGTCTGCCTCCCAGTCTTCAAATACTCTTCAACGGCCTTTCTTGCCAACTTCACGAGAAACCTGCCTTCATTCTGACTAAGATGAAAGGACAATTTTGAATACTCTCCGCTTCATGGAAAATACTAATGTGCAGAGGTCAAAGTTTAAATCTTGCTGAGAATGGAGGGCCTAGAATTTTATTGATTCTTCGCGTATTCCATCCTTGGTTATTATCAGAAAATCTATCCCGTCTCCGCTCATTATGTCTCTGCTCACGGCAGATTTCATTGCCCTCGTAACCAAGTCCTTTGCTTCATCCATTCCCATGTTGTCCTTGTATCCTTCTTCGACGACTCCCATCGCAATCTCTGTTCCTGACCCAACAACAGTATACCTGTCCGGAAGCACTGAACCCAATGGGTCTAGCGAGTAGAGTGATGGGCCCTCTTTGTCCACTCCCCCAACGATTGTCTGGGTGATGAGAGGTGCCAACCGACGGTTGAAGAGTAGACTTGACATAAGCTTAGCGGCTGATCTGACCGATATGGGTCGGCCGACATCCAGGTTAAACAGGTTTCCGTAGGCTTCGACTTCTCTGATCAGAACCTGCATGTCTGAAACCAGTCCAGCACAGGCTGCGCCTATGTGGTCCGTGAGTTTGAAAACTTTCTTCCCTGTCTTGCTCACGATTAGATAACCATATGAAACCCGTTTCTCAGAGGCCAGAATAACACCCTCTTTGAAGATTACGCCTACAGTTGTGGCCCCTGGAATGAACATGTAACCATTCTGCGATTGCTTTTCCATATGACAACACCTTTCCCGTTTTATGCACGGACAAACTATTAAACTTAATGATAAACGGTTCTGGTAACTTCATAGGCGATAAATCTTCCTGTTAAGAGTTGGGCGATAAAGCAACCCTTCTGGTTCTCAATGTTAACAGAAGGTGATTGTAAAGGCATATGAAACTGTTGGGTCAAAGGATATGGCTCGCTATTGTTTCATATTTCTCTGAAGATTCATGGCCAACCGCGAAAGCGTGAGAGGCTGATAATGTGCTCCCCCTCCAAGTTTATCAAGAAGGTTTCAATGCTCCCATCTTCAAAGTAAGGGCTCAACTCAGCTGCTGATGGTCGGCTGTGAGACTCCGATTGCCTTCGCAAGTTCTCTATCGCTTCTTCTGCTGTTATACGTAAGCTCAGAAACCAGCTTCAACTCAGTCTCTTTTCATGATTTCGGTCTTCTCTGAGAGCAATGTGATGTTATCAAATAAAGAACCTTGGGCCTATTTCAGAAACGGGTCATATGCGCATTTCAAATTTTTCTTGTGAACCCTTATTGAGTAGATGTGACAATAGTTCTACGAGAGGAAGTGAGCATGATAGGCCTTTACACTGAGAAAGTGGGAGATGTCTGGTTTGGAGTCGCGTTTGAAGGAGAAATTGTCTACGCGACAACTTTTGCCTTCAGTCAGAACAATGCTTTACGAGCATTGAGAGAAAGTGTCCGCTTTAATGTTTCTGCGGAAAACGCAAAGAAAACCGAGTTTGTCCAGTCTGTGGTCGAAGCTTTGAAGGAGATCTACGATGGAAAAGAAGTTTCTCACAGCTTCTCCTTGGCCGAGGAGCATCTGCCAAAGTACACTAGGAAAGTGATTGGAACCGTTTGCAAGGTACCGCCGGGTTACGTGACCACGTACGGTGAAGTTGCCAGAGCCGTCGGAGGAGGGCCCCGAGCTGTGGGGCAAATCATGGCTTCAAACCCTTTTGCACCGGTCTGCCCGTGCCATCGAGTTGTAAGAGCGGACTTCACACTGGGTGGATACGGAGGCGGCTTGGATGTCAAGCTTGCTTTTCTGAAACGTGAAAGGCGCGGATACCCTGCTGAACGCGAAATTCCAGTAGGCGGCAGGAAATTGCGAGTGTTTCCAGTCGAGCTTGCGATCAGAAAAGCAGAGCAGAGGTAAATGTTAATTCTCCTAGACAGATAACATGTTGCAAAGATGATCCGGATGGGCAAGCGGGGCCTTTACGTAGGGAGGTTTCAACCTTTTCATCTGGGACATTTGAGCGCGATAAAGGAAGTTCTAAAAGAGATTGACGAACTAGTAATCGTCATCGGCAGCGCGCAGTACAGCCACAACCGCAGCAACCCGTTCACTGCTGGAGAAAGGCTGGTTATGGTCCGCGGGGCTTTGGAAGAATGCGAAGTAGATCATAGACGCGTTTGGATCGTGCCTGTTCCAGATGTGCACTTGCACATGATGTGGGTCTCTTCCTTGGAAGGGTATACTCCCCGCTTTGATGTTGTCTACTCGAATGAACCGTTGACCCGTCGTCTCTTCACGGAAGCTGGATACAAGGTGAAGCCCATTCGTTTCTTTGACAGAAAGGTATACTCTTCGACCGAGATCAGAGAGAGAATGGTCAAGGACGAAAACTGGGAAAAACTCGTGCCAAAAAGTGTGGCAGCTTTCATAAAGGAAATAGACGGGATCAATAGGCTCAAAGACCTGAGCAAAAGCGACAAAGTCTAAGCGT
>DASPPK010000078.1:0-18380 GCA_035625495.1 Candidatus Acidiferrales bacterium
AGCACAACCTCTTCTGGGACATAGCCGATTTTACTCTTCGCAGCAACTTCATCCGAGGTCGGCGTACCGTAGATCTCAACTTTTCCCGCCCGGGGCTCCAGAACTCCCACGAGAACCTTGATCGTACTCGTCTTTCCAGCACCGTTAGGACCCAGCAATCCATAGATTTCCCCGTTATTCACTGTGAAAGATAGGTTTTGAACCGCCACGAAAGAACCATACGCGACAACAAGGTCTTGGACATTAACGGCAACAATCTCCATGTTTAGCCCTTCAACCCGCAAATCATAGTTTTTCTTGAACGGTTGCCTTAATACGTTATGGTGCCGAAATACTTACCTTAACACTCTCTAACGCAACCTGACACAGGCTTCTAACACGTTCAAAGTTTGGGTCCTATGGGTTCTGCTACAACGTCACCGAAGAAGCGGTTGATTACCGAAAATCGAAACGCCTCTTTCTACGTCGACACGAAAGATCACAACGCGCGCTCTTATCGCGACTGACTGTTTTGAAAGATACGACCTTACGTGTCTTAACCAGATCAGACGGAAACAAACCGTCTAAGCCTCTGCAAACACCGTAATTTCTCTGGGTTGCCAATCCTCGCCTCTTGAACTGATTGCCTCAGGATTTGAATGGACTCGTCCATTGCCGACCGGTTAACAGGGTAAGGCACTCCGTCTTTTCCTCCGTACGCAAAGGAATACTTCACAGGATCTTTCCAGCTTGGCTTTTCGCCATAAAGTAGTTCAGCTATCAACGCGAGTCCTCTTACCGTAGCCGGTCCGACACCCTTGAAGCCAAGCAGCTCCTCGTAGTTGCCAGGTTGAAACTCGTAAACTTGCTGCATCGTTCTCCAGTTTATGTTCCATGGCATGCACAGAACATCCGGCATGTCGTTGCTCCACGTAGCTTCTGCCGTTGCTGGCAACCATTCACTCAGCGATTTTTGAAGATGAGGCCTCACAGAAACGACAAATCGCTTAAGCTTCTTGGTGGGTTCCTTGGCCACGTCTACAGAAGCTTTCCTGCTTCCTTCACTTTCTCGAGCGGTCATGTTCAACGCGCACTGGCGCATCGTGTCGCCGACGATCGCGCTGTGAGGTTCGACGACGAACTTTTCCAGTTTCTCGGAGAGCCAGTGATAGCGCCTTGCGGTTCGATCTTGTGCGCACATGCCTTGTTGGACAACTGCCCATTTCCGGTTCTCCGCAACGAAGAACGCGTGATGATAAAGCTGATAGCCTGCTTGGATCGCAGTGTTGTCAACCTTTGCGCTCATCCTGCTTGCATAACGCAGACTCTCGATGCTCTCGGTTGGAAAACCAAACTTCTCTCCAACAGTTTGGATCTCCTCAGGCGCCAGACGAGAGAACTTGCCCTTCCCGCCGCAGACCGCGACCCCGTGCTCCTCAGGAATAATTGACTGTTTCAGGATCGCAGTCACAACGGTTGTAACTCCTGAAGAGTGCCAGTCATATCCTAGAACACAGCCTAGGGCCTGAAACCAGAAAGGGTCAGAGATCCGCTTCAAAAACTCGTCTGAACCATACTCGTCGATGACGATCGTGACCATTTCTTTGGCGAGTTTTTTCATTCGCACGATGAGGTACATCGGCGCTTTTCCATAATGAAGTGGAAGCTTGGCAATCCCTGTCCTCTGCACCGGAACACCGCTCTTAATACAAGTGCTCAACAAATGGTTTAATCATTTTCCTTTCCTCTTCAGAACGTGACCTTCTCGGTCAATCTCGCCCGTGCGAATCCGTGTTGTCGAGATTGCCGCATGATTTTGGGAGGGAACCATGTCAATCACAATAATTTCAAGAGGACCTATTCCGATTTCTTTTCTTTTTTGGTTGATTTTAATAGCGACGGGCTCCGTCTCCCTGCTGACGACTAATGCTTCGATGGGATCTTTAGAGAGCAGCACGCCGCCATAAGCATCATTTATCGGAATTGTTTCCGCTCTCTGCAATACTCCCTGATTTCTTAGGAAATCTTTCAGCTCTTTCGTGCGCTCCTCGTAAGACGCTGTCTGGTGAGACTTGTTCATTTTCCGTACAAATTCGTCTGAAGAGACGCCGATCATCACGTGTCCGCTTATTTCGAAAGCTTTTATGAGCAATGCTCTGTGTCCTTTGTGAAGCTCGTCGAAAGTGCCGCCAACACCGACGGTTCTGAACCTTTTCTGCATCGACTTCACGTTTAACGCGTCTGAACTGTTATTAAGACTATTTTGGTTTCATCCTGTCAATCGTAACATCGAGTATCTTCTTTGCAACTTCTCGCTTCTTGGCCAGCGGCACATGCACTATCCTTCTCTTCTTGTCAATTATGAAAACTTCGTTCGTATCAGTTGCGAAGCCAACTCCCTTCTTTCCTACGTCGTTTACCACTATGATATCTGCATTGGCTTTCAGTAGTCTCTCGTAGGCACTGTCAATCAACTTCTTCTTGGGCAGCCTGTATTCAGCGCGAAACGCTACGAGAAAAGTTCGGGGACTTACCTTCTTCACGCTGTCTATGATCTTCGCCGTGGGTTTCAGCTTCAAATCAAGCGAACGCAACTCGTGTGATGAAACCTTGTACGAAAACGGTTTCTCAGGTGCCCAATCCGCAGCCGCAGCAACAGCTACGACCAAATCATACTTCCTAGAATTCAGTTCAGAAACGACCGCCTCGTGCATCTGCTGGGTTGACTCAACTCTGAGCACATGCGCTTTTGAAGGAGGATATTCTGTTCCCGAACCGTAGACCAGTGTCACCTCTGCTCCCCGGCTCAACGCATCCTCCGCTATTGCGACGCCCATTTTTCCAGAGCTTTTGTTCGTGACGACGCGAACTGGGTCTATGTGCTCCAACGTTGCGCCTCCCGTGATCAACACGTTCAGACCCCAGAAATCCTGTTTGACCGTGAGCCTACGAATGACCGCATCAACGATTTCTTCGGTTTTAGCGATTTTTGCCTTCCCCTCCTCGAATCTTGGACCCGCGAATTCCACTCCCAGAGATTTGAGTTCCTTGATGTTCTTAGTCAATATTGGATGGTTGTACATGGACTCATGCATCGCTGGAACAATTATTATTGGGCAGCTTGAGCCGAAGGCCGTTGAAACGACGGACGTGACCGTGGTGTCATCAATCCCACAAGCAATCTTGCTAATTGTGTTTGCTGTGGCAGGTGCCACCAGAACAAGGTCGACCTTCAACGAGTGTTCTCCCACCAAAGCCACGTGCTCAATTTTGCCAGTGAGCTCTGTTATCACCTCGTTCCCCGTCGCCCATTCCAACAGATAGGGATGAACAATTTTCTTAGCCATCGGCGACATCACCACGAACACTTCGGCGCCGTGTCGCATCAAGGCACGGGCAATCTCTGGACTCTGAACAGCCGCCACGCTGCCTGTTACACATAGAACTATACGTTTTGACCTCAGCTCACTGCCTTGAGTTCCAATGATTTGTTTCGACGGATGTGTTGACGAGACTGATCCCTCCGACCTACTCTCTTAATTGTTTGACTATCTTGTTTAAATCTTGCAGCAAATCCTCAACGTGTCGCTCCTGAATGTGAGGCATTATGACGATTCGAATGTGATGTGGAAACAGAGAGATGGCCCATTTTCTGAGCCTCAACTCCTCAGCTATCTTGCGGATATTGAACGCGGCGGATGTCAACCCAACAATGTTCATCGTCGGCTCCATTGCAACGTCCAATCCCTCAATCTTCGGAATTTCTTTTGCAAGCCTCAACGTTAGACGCATGCACTTTCCAACGATTTTTCTGTAGCCTTCTCTTCCAAAATGCTTCATCATTGTCCAAACAGCGATGGCGGAGGCTCCTGAACGTGTTCCGACAAGTGTCGCTTGTTCAGTTTCTCCGCCCGACAGATAAGCGATGTCCCATGACACTTTTTTTCTAAGGTTTTCATTACGGAACAATAACCCGCCAGCTGGGATTGCTGCTAACCCCATTTTGTGGGGATCTATTGTGATGGAAAGGACTCCGGGGACAGCAAAGTCAAAATTCTGCACGTTATATCCTAGGTCCCTCAAAAACGGAAGCACGAACCCTCCGAAAGCGGCGTCCACGTGGAAGTACAGGCCCTTTTCCAAGGCGAGTTCGGAGAGCTCGTCCATCGGGTCGACTGCGCCTAGCCCCGTTGAGCCAGCTATACCTACGATGGCTATGGTTCTCTGATTTATTGCTTTTTTGACGACTCCCAGGTCGACTTGGAAATTCTTGTTCAAACTTGCTTTGACGAGTTTCAACCCTAGCAGGTCTGCAGCTTTGTCGAAGGAGCAGTGGGCCGATGCTGGCACTACTACTTCACAGTTGGTTTTCTTCGCAAGCTTCTTAGCGGTCAACAGTGCGAGAACGTTTGCTTCTGTTCCCCCTGTAACTATTTGCCCTGACGCTTCTGGATTCGATAGAAGAGTGCCGAGCATCTTTATTGTTTCTCTTTCTATCTCTGCCACTGCTGGGAAAAGTCCAGAGTCTCCCAGGTTCTTCTCGAGAAAACGAGCGTACACTCTTCTGGCTAGCGGATGAGGGCATGTGCACATTGAACCAATGATTCTTCCAGAATTGTACGTGAAATCTTCTTGCAGCCTTGACTCAAGGTCTTCCATGAGTGCTTTTTCAGGCAAACCTTTGACGTTCATTCTTCACGACCGCCATGTAGCCTAATGGTAGGTGTGTTCTTTGTCAGGATATTTGCCCGTGGAGACTTCTTCGATGAACTTCGCCACAGCTTCCGTTATTGTGTTATTCAGACTCGCATACACTTTTACATATTTAGGCTTGAACTCGTCGTCGAAACCAAGCATATCATTTACAACCAACACCTGCCCGTCACAGTGTTTTCCCGCTCCGATGCCTATCGTTGGAACGCTTACGGATTCTGTTATCGTTTTTGCCAGACTTTCGGGAATGCATTCTAGCACCATGGAAAACACGCCGAGCTTATCCAATGCTTGAGCGTCCTGCAAAATCTGTGTGGCCTCTTCAGGATTTTTTCCTTTAACGTGGTAGGCTTCTGCCATTTGAGGGAGCATTCCGACGTGACCCATCACGGGAATTCCGCTGCTTATCAAGGCTCTTATTGCATCTGTTTTCTTTCCTTCAATTTTAACTCCGTGCGCTCCTGCCTCCAGAAAATGTCTGGCGTTCTTCAGGCAGTCTTGCACGGCGTTGCAGCTGTTGATCGGCATGTCTCCGATTATCGGCTTAGATTTGACCCCTCTTGCCACTGCCTTCACGTGGAAAATCATGTCTGCCATCGTCACGCTCTTCGTGTTGCCATAACCCTGCACTACCATGCCTGAACTGTCGCCCACGAGAATCAAGTCGACGTCAGTGTCATCCAGTATCTTCGCCATCTGAAAGTCGTACGCCGTCAACATCGTGATTTTTTCTCCGCCTTTCTTTTGCTTAATTTTTTCTTGGAAGTTCATGTTTTTCCTCCAGAAATTTTACGAGATGCACCATGGTTTCGTTCACCGGTGTCGGGATATGATGTCTTGCGCCCAGCTCAACTATTTTTCCGTTGAGGAAATCAATTTCTGTTCTCTTGCCTCTCATTATGTCTTGGCACATCGAAGAGTAATTTGTGTAGCTCATGATCTCTTTGCCGATTCCTTTTTCTAAATCCTTCGGAAAGGTTACGCCTTCTGCATTTCCAACCTGGACGCATTCTCGGATAATCTGACACCTAACCTCTGCCAGAAGCTGCGTGGAGATTTCGCAATTTTTAACGCGAAAAATTGCGGTCAATGGGTTTATCACGCTGTTGAGGACGACCTTGCTCCATACTTCCTTTTTAATGTTCTCGGAAACGTTGGCCTTGAGACCAGAGTTATTCATTATGGCCGCGATTTCCTCCGCCGCACTATCGTGCTCGATCACTGTTCCGCCTGTCCAATACTTTATCTTTCCAGGTTTGAAGAACTCTGCCGCCATGTTTGTTATTCCTCTCAAAATCTTGACTTTGTGGGGGACAGCCTGTTTGACGATCTCTTCGTTTTGGAGACCATTCTGCAGAACCAGAATAACCGTGTCTTTCCTGAGAAGTCCACTTATTCCTTCCACCGCCTTTTCCGAGTCATTAGCCTTTGTGGTCAGGAAAATCAGAGTTCCCTCAGGTATTTCCCGAATTTGCGTGTCAGCCCCCAAGCGAAAAGTTACGTTAACGTCACTTGAGACCAACAAACCCTTTGATTTTACGGCCTCCATGTGTGCCCTGTTTCCAATCAGAGTTACATCATTCTTTTTTGATAGCAGAGCGCCGACTACACTTCCTATGGCACCAGCGCCCAAGATGAAAATCTTGTTAAACGTCACATCGCTCGCCCCCGTTCAGCAACACGTTCAGCCGCAAAGTTTGACAGGTTTTCTCTGATTAGAATCATGGATTTGGCAAGGTTTTTCCTGTTGTCAAAGTTTCTCAGGATTTCTCTACACTTGCCGACATCCTGATTTTTCAGCTTCTCAACAGTTTCAACGAGCTTCGGCGCTGATCTTACGATGTTGTCGACTATCGTGATGGAGGCTTTTAATGCCGTCCTAGAAAGAGGGTTCAAGTCTACTGCTATCACTTTTTTCCCCATCTTAACAAGAGCTTCCGTCCTATCTCCATCTTCCAAGGGCACCATAACCACGTCAGCCGCGAGTATCCCTCTTGGATCAACGCGTCGCCTCTCGCTGCTTAACTCTGGAATTTTTGCAGATGCGTTTTTTCCCACTCCGAGAACTTCACGTGCACGTGCTTTTTCAAGCAACTTCTTTATTGCAAGCTCCCGTGCACGAGACCTGTAGAAGAGGTTGACTTCAATCTTCGATCCTGTAACGTTAGCGAGCTTCACAACATCTTTAGCAACTAAGGCCGCAGTGTTCCCGTTAACAGAGATAACAGGGTTTTTTGCGGTCAGAAACATGGCTGCCGCAGCTTCAATGGCCTCCAATGCCGGTTTGCTCGTTTTTTCGCCTAGCAAGTAATCGAAAGCTTCTCCACGGCCATGCGCAATAAGGCCTGAAGCAGCGACTATTCCTTCAAGATAGCTATTAATTAGCTTCTCTCGGGTCAAGAGAGACTTTGCTCTAGGATGATCATCAGGAATCTTCGTATCAGTCACTGAAGTCGCGCTCCTTCATGATCCACCGCGCTAACGATCGTATGACCGCCTGAACCATCTTTACGGAAAACCTGAAGAATTCGCTCAAGCTTATCTTCGTCCGTTATCGTGAACGCGCATTCTCCGAACATCGGCATGCTACACAATACGTCAGCTTCGTCCGCTACATTTAGGATGTTTCTGACTTTTTCAGTTATCAGTCCAACATGTTCAGCGAACCGGCGAGACAGTTTCATGAAGTTCATGATCGTTGGTGCTTCGACCAATTCGTTCACTAGCTCCCCGCCAAACCTGTTTATTCTCGAACGAGTTTCCGCGTCGGTCAGGTACTTTCTCGTAGAAAGCGGTCCGAAAACATGGCTAGCAACGACAGCGTTTTCTGGGATTGGAAGGGACTTGATCTCCCCGATTCCAGGCGCCCCCGGTTTGATCCTGATTTCAAGCCCGCCGAACATTTCAGCTATGACTGTTCCAAGCCCAGTCTTGCATTCGATTTCAGCGACGTGTGCAATTTGGGCACACTGTATTTTGGACATGCCTAACCTGAGGGCTTCGTTCATCGCAAGGGCAAGACTTAGCGCTGCAGCTCCACTCGTCCCGAACCCTGCGCCTATTGGAGCTTCTATCTGATGCTCAACAGTGATTTCAAAGTGGAATGCCTCGTTCAACCGCGAAAGAAAAGCGCTAACGACATGCTCTGATACGTGCGCATGGTCTGCGGCTTGACGGTTGATGCTGACTTTCAAACGGTGCGTGAGACCTTTTTCGACTTTAACGGTTGTTTTAGCCCCTAAATTCAATGAGACACCAGCACCCTTGGACCCGGCGCTCAAAATGTCTGATGATTGATCAAATATCTGAAAGATCCCCGTGATGTGGCATGGTGCAAACGCCGCGGCCTCTTCCATACTCAACGCCCAGGGGTCAAGTTTAATGAAATAGGTTCAAATAAAAATTCTGTATGGACTGTTTAAACATGTATAAATCTCCCATGTTCTTTCAGCGAACTAGGCGCACAGTTTGTTTAACGAAGCGCAGACCCATTCTTGTCTATTGCACCGCCGAAACATGTTTCGCTTCGCTCATCTGAGGCTTTCGAGCCGCTTAAATATGAAAACACGCACTTCGTATTAAATTGAACCGAGGCTCCTAAATGATTGAAAACTATTCTTCTCGGCACGTGTTCACCCTGCTCAAGCTGGCCGAAATGGGAGCCCATCGAAGAACAGCCAAAATATCCACAGAGTACTTGGCTCAGAAGCTGAACATCTCTCAGCAGACAGCGTCGAGATATCTTATAGAGCTTGACCGTAAAGGATGGATCAACAGGACCATAACGCCTGACGGCTGCCTCATAAAAATAACGCAATCAGGCATCGCAGAGTTGAACAAGCTATATTCAACCCTGCGCTTCCTGATGGAGGCAACTTACCCACCATCGATAACCCTGGAAGGAACGGTTTTCACCGGCATCGGCGAAGGAGCCTACTACATTTCAAAAGAAGGGTACAGAAAACAGTTCATCGAGAAACTGGGGTTTGACCCTTACCCGGGAACCCTCAACCTGAGGCTCACAACTGATTATGACATCAAGACTCGAAACGAACTTGAAGCTTACCCAGCCGTGGAAATCGAAGGCTTCAAGAGCGAAGACCGAACGTTCGGACCCGTGAAATGCTACCCCGTAATAATAGACAACAAGGCAAAAGGCGCCCTGATCCTAGCGCTCAGAAGCCACTACGATGCTTCCGTACTCGAAATCATCGCTCCAATCCCCCTGAGAAAAAACCTCAAGCTCAAGGATGGACACAAGGCTAAAGTCGAGGTTTTAACTCTCCCGTAAGCTACGATTGATCCAGTATCAACTACGCAAACAGATTTCCGCGTTCTCCCATTCCTAAGACATCAATCTCTTTCTTTCGGTGTCTTTGGGTGTCAGTTTTTCGAGTGGAAAGTCACGTAACTCTCCTTAGCAATATGTGGCTGACAACTCGAGCCGTTGAGCCAAATTTGGCCTCAAGCTGGTTTGATGAAGCTTGTTATCTCCTTCTGGCCTTTCTCGAATCCAGCAAAGTTTGAGACCTTAACACCGACTCTTCGTATCTCGAGTTGAGTGTCGCCTTGAAACTTTTCAAAAAGCTCCGCCACAGTTTTCTTTATCAGTTCAAGGCTGTTCGACGGATTTTCGAACGTTCTGGACCTAGTGTGAACCTTCATGTCCTTCGTGATTGCAACTATGCCTACTGTTTTGAAAGTGAGTTTTTCCTCGACAATTCTGTCGTACACGTCTTTGCAGATGCGATCGGTCTGCTCCAAGATTAGAGTCAGATCCTTAGTGTTCTGTTTCAAAGTGGCAATCCTGCTTATGGATTCTGCTTCGCTCCTTTCTCGTACAGGTTCGTTGTCCACGCCCAGTGAAGCGTTGTGGAAATAGGTTCCAAGAGATTTGCCGAAAACCGCAATCAACTTCTGCACCTCATATTTTGCTAGCTCGCCAACTTTGGCTATTCCTAGCGTCTGCATCTTTTCCTTTGTCTTGGTTCCAACACCGATGAGCCGATCTACCGAAAGTGGTGCCAGGAAGCTCTCGACTTGATCTGGGGCTATCACGGTTAGACCGTCAGGTTTTTTCTCATCAGCTGCGATCTTTGCGACAAGCTTGTTGGACCCAACCCCGACTGAACAGGTGAGTTTCAACTGATTTCGCATCTCAGTCTTTACCATTTCAGCCAGCAGCTTGGCTTCTTGAAAGCTTCCACCTACCCGTTGGGTCACGTCAAGGTACGCTTCGTCTATGCCGACTTGCTCGAATTGATCAGCGTGGGCTTCGAGAAGGTTCATCACCTTCTCCGAAACTTCCTCGTAGAACTGGCGGTCAACGGCCAAAAATGCGGCATCACAGCCTTCGAGTTTCTTTTTCGCCAAAAAAATCGGCATGCCAGACTTCACTCCGTATTTTCGAGCGATGTAGTTTGCAGTGCTCACGGCTCCACTGTCTCTGCTGCGCCCAGAATAGACACAGACCACTACGGGTTTGTCCTTGAGCGCTAGGTTTCGCAGCTCTTCGCATTGCGCAAAGAAGTAGTCCAAGTCAACCAGCATTATGACTCTTGTCTGCAAAGGCTGCCACAGATGGATGAAAAATCAACAAGATGATTTACGTTTTTCCTCTCTTGATTTTTTTAGGCCTCGGTCACTTGAAGCGTCAACTTCTCTCCGGCGCGATTGTAGACGGCCACGTTTTCCTTGTTCCTAAAAGGAAAGGCTGTAATCATGAGTACCACGCCGAAGAAATGGTTCAAGTCAGCGTGCGAAGGAGTCAGGTTCCCCGAAGGATGACTATGCGCTGTTCCGACGAGAGAGAAGTCCATGGGCAGCATGTGAAGCGGAAGGCTTGAGAAGCCTCGACCATACGTTGCAAGCGGGGGAATGAGAAGGTCACTTATTTCTACAGACTTCTTGCTTTTTTTTCCTCTCAGAAGCAACATAGTTTCTCTAGGATATAGCCTCCTCGCACCCTCAAGAATCGCGTCAAGCAGCTCTTTGTTTATAGAAATTATCAAACTCGCGCTCATGACCTTCACAAGCTTTCTAGCGTTTGATCCGCGTTGCAGTTACTCAATGCTATTCTTCTCTCCACCTACTCTTGAGAGCCACCAACAGCAAAGAGACTACGGTTGTTATTATAAGAACGAGCCAGCGAAGCAGCACTACTTCAGACGTCAAGAGCGCAATACCTGCGTAAGACTTTATCAATCCTGCAGCATTCGAAGTTGGAAAAATGATTGCTAACCAATGGTAACTGCCCCAAACCTGCTCAGAATAGAACACGGGTGGAAGGAAAATGAACAGTATTCCAAGGATGTTGGACACATTGTTCAGCGTGTTTATGTTCGCGTTCCTCAGATAGGTCGACATCACGAACCCGATGCTGCTCAAAGCCGCCCAGCAGAGAAATACCGCGGCCACTACCCAGCCCAACGAGGAAAGAGGAAGGATCCGAAAAACAGTGGAAATGACCACGAAGATTATGAAGCCTGGAGACGCGTACAACAGCTTGGACAATGCCACACCGACGGAGTAGGAAAGGGGGTGAACAGGCATGGCCACGATCATCTCTCTTATTTTCACGTACCTGTCCCAAGTAATGTCCTGCACTGCTGAGGCTAAACCGATGAAGCCAATGGAACCGACCATTCCGCCCACGAGGGCGTTGTCGTAGTTTTGCCCCCCGAAGAAGTAAGTGAAGAACAGCGGAATAAAGCTCAAGAAGGTTATGATGATCAATGTCAACGGCTGTCTCTTGATGTCCGGAATCGCCTTCATCGTTGCGATAATGTAGACGTCTTTCAAGGGTTTAAGGTTCGAACTGTTCTCCTCCGACAAGCTCAACGAAAACGTCTTCAAGCGTGGTCGGCGCTATCTCAGCCTTCAATCCTCTCTTGAGAGCCGCCTTCGCAATTTCCAAAGCCTCATCCTCAGCCTTGAAGTAGAAGATTTGCCTGCTGCCAAACTTCGCAGTACGACAAACCGCCTGCAGAGCAGAAATGTCCTCGAGGTTGCCTTCCACGACAACGCGATACTTCTCCTGCGCTAAACCCCTTATCTCCTGAGGAGTTCCTTCCGCAACGACCATTCCCTTGTTGATCACTGCAAGCCTGTCTGACAGCATTTCCGCCTCCTCCATTATGTGAGTCGTCAACAGGATAGACCTTCCCTGTCCAACCATTTCCCTAAGAACCGCCCAGACCTTTCTTCTCGCCACTGCATCAAGCCCACTCGTCGGCTCATCAAGCATCAGAAGGTCTGCATCAGAACACAGCACGGAAGCTATTACAGCACGTTTCCTCTCACCGCCAGAAAGGCTCGTGCACTGTCGGTTTCTCAAACCCCACAAGTCGACAGCCTTCAACGCCTTCTCACCGTTCCTCTGCACCTCGTTCTTTGACATGCCACGCAACATCGAGAAGTAGTAGCAGTACTCCCAAGGTGTAAAGCTGCCATACGTCTGAACGTCCTGCGGAACAACAGCAATGCGCCTACGCACATCCTCTGGCTCCGACGTTACGTTAAGCTGAAAAACATACGCCTCACCTCTGGTAAGCAGAAGCTGCGTGGCAATTATCCTCAGAAAAGTAGTCTTTCCTGCACCGTTCGGCCCCAAGAGAGTGAAAAGCTCACCCTTCTTTACAGAGAGACTTACCCCTTTTAGAGCCTCAACAGCCTCTTTGCCCTTGTAAACCTTGACGAGGTCAACAGTTTTCACGGCTTCCATCGCTTTATGCTCCTTCAAGCATGCTGAACCAACACAACAACAGTTCTCAGGCAAAGAGAGGCTGACGACTTTCAGCTTCGTTTCCCATTCATGAAAGGCAGATATAAAAGTTGCCATAAGAACCGAAAACACCGTCGAAAACACGTTGACCCACAGCCGTTTTTGAGAAACTGCACCGCAGAACCGAGTTCGCGAGAGATTTGCCTATTTTGGGCGCTTTTTCCACGCCAGAAAGTCCTCCTTCCCGCTTAAGTTTTCAGGTCTAAACAAAGTCTTGAGTGCCTTCCAAAGCTCCAAGCCTTGTTCTTCTTCTCTCTGACCCTAAAATAGGCGCAACGGCAAAGATAGCATCTGACGAGATCAAAACGTAATTAAGAGCATTGTGAGCTTGAGTCTTGGCGGATGTTAAATTGACTGCCTGGCGTCTGCTAGAACTTCAAACCAGTGACGCGTTCACGAACATGGCTATGGACGAAGCTATTCTAAGAGCGAGAATTCAGGGCGCAGTCCCGAACACTCTGAGGTTTTATCGCTGGAAACCTTCCGCCGTTTCTGTTGGAAGATTCCAAAACACAGAGAAAGAAGTTCAACTGGAGAACTGCAGAAGACGCAACGTTGATGTCGTAAGACGGATAACGGGCGGAGGCACAGTCTACCATGACGCTAAGGACGAGGTCACGTACAGCGTGGTGGCTAGAAAAGAGGACTTGGGAGCTGAAGAAATAGCCGCTGTATACTCGAGAATCTACACTGGCATAGCTGAAGCACTTCGAATACTTGGAATTCACGCAGATTTCAACCAAGGCACTACAAAAGCCTGCCCCAACTTGACGATCAACGGAAAGAAAATCTCTGGAAGCGCCCAGGCTCACAGAAGCGGGGCCTTTCTGCAGCACGGAACGCTTCTCTCTGAAGTCAACCTGAAAAGGATGTTTACTTTCCTCCGCGTTCCTTGGGCCAAAACACGTACGCAAATCGTGAGCATCGCAAAGAATAGAATCACTTCAATAAACGCTGAACTTGGAAAAGCTGTTCCAGCAGCGGAACTCAAGGAAGCTCTGGTTAAGGGTTTCGAAAAAGCCTTCGACAGCAAGTTCACGAGCGGAGAGCTGACCGCGGGCGAGCTGGAGCTTTCTGAATATCTTTGCCAAGAAAAATACGCTACTGAGGACTGGAACTTTCAAGGCAGAACCAACGATCAGAAGCAAAAAGACTTTACAAAGGGTGTGTTGCATTAAAACAAGTGAGAACAAAGTCAGCTGTCGACGTGGTAATCAGTCCTTGCAGTTGACGTTCAGAGTTTTTGCAAGCCTTTTAAGGTCTTCATTGCTCATCCACTCTGTTTTTAGGTATTCGCATATTCTCTCATCACTCAATCCGATTCTCCTTGCCTCCTGGACCGCTACGCGGTAGGCTTCAACCTCAGTTGGCCTCGCAACGTAGCTGTAATGAGAGTCGAAAAGCTCCTTGCCTTCCATGAACTGTTTCACGTGAACGAGTTCGTGTATAAGGTCAAGGTATATGTCAACTCTGTCGCCCTGGTTTAGGTATTTGGAGCTTATCATGAGGCGACCGTTTGTGCCGTTGACCCACATGTAGCCGCCTACCCAGGTCAAGTCGAACTTGAGGTCGCGCAAGACTTCGTCTGTCCTTTTTCCAAAGATGTCCCTAACGGCACCCACCGTCTCGACGCCCTTGAAGTAATCGGTGAACCTGTGCGTCGACATGCTTAATCTCATCGCGTGCGTTAGTATTCTATCGGTGTGGAGCACTGTGAAAATGCGAAACACATTGAACATCAGTTTCTCGCGCCAGTCCATGATTGCCGTACACCTTTTGTTTAAGGAAGTTCTCCTAACAAAAGAACTGCTCAGCTAGCGCTTCTCAAGTCTCCACCTAACGCCTTGGGCCGTGTCCTCTATTATCACGCCCATGGATTTAAGCTGTATTCTAATTTGGTCGGCTGTCTTCCAGTCTTTGGTCTTTCTGGCCTGCTCTCTCTTCTGAATAAGTTCTTCAGCTTCTTTCGAAAGGTTTGATTCGTTCTTTACTTCGCCGATCACACCGAGAACTGCGTCGAAACTATTCATCAGACTCCTGACTTGCATTGCCTCTTCTCTGCTGAGCAAATTTCCGTCCATGAGGACGTTGACTTCCCTCACGAAATCAAAAAGTGCCGCTAAGGCCTCGCTTATGCCCAAGTCGTCATCCATCGCTTGGGTGAAATCTTTTTCCACCCGTTCCATGAACAGCTTTGCTTTCTCTCCGGAACCTTTTCCGGCCGAATCTCCGAGTCTGTACATGAAATTCGTTAGGCGTTCAATGGCTCCTTTCGCAGCCTCGAGTCCTTCGAGAGTGAAATTGAATTGTTGTCTGTAGTGAGTTGCTAACAGCAGATAACGAACGGCTTTCGCGTCATATCCTTTCTTCATTAAGTCGTTCACCGTGTAATAGTTGTGGAAGCTTTTGGCCATTCGCTTTCCTTCAGACAGCAACCACTCATTGTGAAGCCAATAATTCACGAATTTCTTGCCCGTGACCGCTTCGCTCTGGGCAATCTCGTTTTCGTGGTGCGGAAACAGGTTGTCCACGCCGCCGCAGTGAATATCTAAGGTCTCGCCCAAGTATTTCATCGACATCGCCGAGCATTCAATGTGCCATCCTGGTCTGCCCTTCCCAATCTCTGTCTCCCAGAAAACGGGGCCATCCTGTTCGTCCCAAGCTTTCCATAGGGCAAAATCGCGAGCTTCCTCTTTCGCATACTCGTCAGCCTTCACTCTGGCGCCGACCTTGAGCTCTTCAACCTTGATTCTTGCAAGCTTGCCGTAGTCTTTAAACTTTGAAATCTCATAATAGACCGAGCCATCCTTTCCAGTGTAAGCATAACCCTTCTCGAACAGTTTCTTGATCAGGGAAACCATTTCAGGAATGTTTTCCGTGGCTCTTGGGTAATACTCAGCTTTTTGAATGTTCAGCCTTGTCACATCCTCAAAGAAGGCTTTTACGTACCGTTCCGTGTACTCGCTAAGCGGTATACCTTCTTCTCTTGAACCCTTAATCGTCTTGTCATCAACATCTGTCAGATTCATCACTTGCGTGACCTTGAAGCCACGGTATTCAAGCCACCTCCTTAGGAGGTCTTCGAAGAGGAAGGCTCTGAAGTTTCCTATGTGGCTGTAGTCGTAGACTGTTGGCCCACAAGTGTACATCTTGACTTTACCTTCTTCCATCGAGACGAACTTCTCCTTTGTGCGCGTCAAAGTGTTGAAAAACCGCAGGTTTTCAGCTTCTGATGTCTTCATGAGTTTTCCCATAGAACTAGCGATGGAATATATTTAAGCATTACAGCATGACCTAAAATGCACGACCCATTTCAAGTTGATCCCTCATATCGTTTTCTGTCTATATAACCGCCAAACACCATACCGCAGAACACAGCCTGACTTGAGAAAGAGTATTGCTAGAGAAGACCAATTCAGAAGACCTAAAATTTATAAGATTTGCCGCCGCTAATAGTTCCAACGATTCGAAGCGATTGAAATGTCCAAAGAGAAAGAGAAGAAAGCGATGACGAAGGACCGACTTATCGGCATGCAAGTGATTGACAGCGACGGTAATAACGCGGGAACCGTACAGGATATCGCATTCACGGTTGGAAAAGTGGGCATGACCCTAATCGTTGAGACGAAGAAAGGTGAAACGAGAGAAGTCCCCTGGGAGGAAATTCAGGCTGCAGGAGACTACATCCTCCTCAAAACTCGAGCCACACAACCACAAACTGTTCAACCACAGACTTTCGGACCACAACCAACAACTCAGCAACCCCAACAGTCACAGACGCCAGTATGTCCTACGTGCGGAGGACCACTTACATACATTGCGCAATACCAAAGATGGTACTGCTACAAAGACAAAAAATACGTTTAGGAAAACAAGATCCTAAACAACACTCTACACTTTTTACAACGTCAACGACCGCGCATGCGCACTCCTAAATTCGGAACCATTCAGATGCGCTGGCCCACATGCTTTTCTGATGATTCTTGTCAAATGCTGAACTGAACTAATGCGTGGATGTGCAACCTTCGCCGCTTCTGCCATATGATCCAAATATGCCTAGGAAGCAATAGCAGCTTACACAAATCACATGCAAACGAATTTAGGAACAGCTTTATGCACTAAGGTTTCGGATAGCCACCATTAGCGCCCGCGAGTGAAAGTTTAAGATTGCTTCACTAGCTAGATGATCTCCAAGCGCCAGCAACATTAACAGAAAATGATAATAACATCTGGAGTCGAAATACTAGCACGATTGAAATGTCGGTCGAAAATAGAAGCAGTACACAAATCGACTTCGCTCACTGGTTACTACGACTCATCGCGTTAATCATTGACAGCATACCGCTCTTCATCATAGGTTACATTATTTTCTGGTTTGCCATAGTTCCACTGTCGTATGCGGCGTGGGGATCGATTTTTCTCCTTCCATTTATCTACGGAATTTTAGCATTGCTGTACTTCATAATCATGGAAGTGACATGGGGCGCTACGATAGGCAAGAAAATCCTTGGATTCAAAGTTCAAATGACCAACGGAAGCAAGGTCACTTTTGACAAATCATTCATCCGCAATATCAGCAAGCTGTACTGGCTATTCCTGTTTTTGGATTGGCTAGTGGCCATAGTCACGCCTGGACCAGATCCACACCAGAAATACACCGATCGCATTGCAGGAACCACCGTAGTCTCGACCAAACAAGTGTTTGGACAACAGCCACCCCCACCACCACCTCCACCACCAAGCACCGCGTGACGTATCCCACCTGAGGCGGCCCATCGAGATACATTCAGCAATACCAAAGATGTTGCGACAAGGAACAGAAGCACGGTAAACGCTTCTTCCATCCTCCATTTTTCTCTGAACTCAAAGACAGAGCAGATTTCATAATCCATGCCTCAACAAGGAAACATATAAAGCAACTAGGGGCCAAAATGTCTTTGAACAAGATGTTACCTGAAGAGACAAGTGCCACAATTTTCTGGCCGTTGATAGGGCCATGGTACGAGTCCCTAAAGAAACCTCAAGAGACCCAGAGGCAAGTGCTTTCTGGTTTACTGAAAGAATACGCAAAGACGCGTTACGGAGAAGAGCACCACGCGTCTCGGACTGAAGGCATCCGAGATTTTAGGGAAAACTTCCCAATAATCAACTATCATGGACTTAACTCTTACTTATCAGACATAGTCAGAGGCGATTACAGCTCAATTCTATCAGAACCACTCGCATGCTGGGTGATGACACGCGGTTCCACAGGCCCCGCAAAAGTGTTACCGGCCACAAAGACACACATTGAGCAGATCCTGACATGCGGATCCAGAGTTTTGATAAACCATGCACTAAGAAACAAGGACTATGAGCTTCTTGATGGCAAAATCCTGAACCTAAACTTCCCGTCCAATGTCCACACAATCGTCATGAACGGGCAAGCAATCACCTATGGCTACAGTTCAGGAACCTACGCAAAACTGATCCCAGCACTTGACAGGGTCGGACTTCTACCAAGACAAGAGGAAATAGACGAGTTGGGATCAGGAATCGCAAAGCGAGACTGGGAAAAAAGGTTTGAGCTCGTTTATGAACAAGCGCTCCACGAAAACGTGACTGGCGCGATGGGCGTAACTCCTGTGATCCTATCTTTTGCCAAGTACGTTAAGCGAAAACATGGTAGAAGGCCGAAAGGACTTTGGAAGATGCGCGCACTATTCTGCACGAGTGTTCGAAAGATCCAGTTCAAGTACGCACCAAGGCTCAGAGAATACTTCGGAGATATCCCAGTGCTAGAGGTATACAGCGCAACGGAAGGAGTTTTCGGTCAGCAACTCGACGAGTTGCCATACGTTACTCCGAACTATGATACCTATTTCCTAGAGGTGAAAACCGGCCGAGGGATAAAGATGCTGCATGA
>DASPPK010000079.1:0-3027 GCA_035625495.1 Candidatus Acidiferrales bacterium
GAACCCCGCGATGAAACTTCCTGCGAAAGGCAGTACTGATATGGCGTCGATCAGCCATGAGGACGCTGAGCTAGCTGAATGGAGCAAACTTGCCAGTGCCTTCCAGAGCGCGTTATAATTTATGTTAATTATGCCTCGTGCGCTCAGGTAGATGAGCGCCAATATGAAAACACCTATCAGAACGAGTATCAGCTTGCTGAGCTTCTTGAGGGCAAACCCCACAACGAAGCCGCCTACCCCGCCGACGCCCAACTGGAAAACGAGTGGCGAGACAACTTGACTCAAGCCGAGCCTTCTATCTGTTTCAGGTTACTTAGAGTCTCATTTAAATGCGTTTTGTCGACAAAATAGGGCTGAAAGAGCAAGTAAAGGAACTTTTCTATAAAGTTGACGGTGGCGACGAGCTGTACTGAGGCTGCAAGAAATCAAGTGGGTCAAAAATAGTTTCATGGAAAGTGCCATTCTCTCGCTAACTCTTCAACCCGTTCGTGGCGCTTCTCCATCCCATAACGGACATGAGGCTTTGTTAAGTGTCTCTGGGACCGAGTTGAAGTCATGTAGAGGCCTGTTCTTATTTCGCGTTTCACTTTGGCCTTAACCTTTGTTAGAGAAGGGTACCTCGCGCCGCACCTGTCGCATCTGAAACCCTTTTCCGTTCCCATAGACTTGAGCCGTCTCCCGCACGCTGAACACAAAGGGTTGCAAAAGACAATTTGTGATGCGAGCTTCAGCAATCGGATTTTCTCAAGGTTTATGGTCAGAGGCGTGTTCAAAGATGGGCGACGGACACCGCCATAGACTTCCACTTGATCCCCGACGATCAGTTTCTTCACAACGGCGCGAAGGGCCCCAGTGGGTTCGTAGGCTGCACAATCCACTTCAGAGCTCTCGTCTTTAATCGAGAAGATCACGTGTCTTCCCCGAATCATCGTAGGGTTAGCCGAGACTGTTCCCCTCGCGATGAGCGGACTGTAAGGCGTGATCTCGCCTAGCTTCTCGACTCGTTTGAGATGTGCATCCGTTCCTTGATTCGTGCGAAAGATGACCCATCTCTCAACGGGTTCCAGAACCCGGAGCATCTGAAAAGCTTTCTTCACGATCTCCGGGCTTTCGCCTCGTACACCGAAAAGAATGGGGTCTGGTCCTCGAGGCGTGATTATGACTCTTCTCTTCTCAGCATCAACGTTGTTGAACGTGTAGGGTCTTGTTGCTGCATCCATCTCAAAGACTGAGGCCTTATCCACCATTCGCTTTGACCCATAGTTTCCAGGAATACGGTACGCGATGATTTCGTACGTGTGGTCTGCTTGGAGGTTCTCTCCAACAGCTGCCAATGCGCCAATGACTCCTCTGCCACTCTTGAATCCGATTGCCTCCCCTTTGAACTTCTTCAAGAGCCTCGTTGCCTCTCGCAGGGTCACTACACCCGTTATGGTCTTCCTTGCAAAAGTGCCAAGTTCCCTCGAAATCTTTTGTGACTGAAAAAACACTATGCCAGGGTCTGTGCCTCTGCATTCTAGGTCCGCTTGTTTCTCAATTGTTGAGATCACGGTTTCTTTGACTCTGTCCACGACACTCTCGTCGTGTCGTATTCTGAGGCACAGTGCACCGTTTCCCCTCGTTTTCCATGGAACATTAGGGTTCAGTCTGATCAAGTTAGGGTAGTCGATGAAACTGGCGTCGAGCTTCAGCAGTTTCTCCACGAGGAGAGCTGCGACGTATGTTGTGCATCCCTTTTTGGTCGAGTCCGTATCGTCGAGTCCAATGTGCATCGTTTTCTTCATTCAGAGCAGCCTGTTCTCTTTCGAATAAGTCAGAATAGAACGCAGATAAAGGGATTGTTTATCTTCGATAAAAAGGGGGAGTGCTTGCTATTTTGCTCCTTCTTCAACGACGATCATGGTCAGCGTTGACCTGACTTTGTCGAGTCTCCTGACCTTCCAAGTAACGATCTCTTTCAGTCTGTCCATCGTGTCTGCTTTAACTCTGGCTATTATGTCGTAGACTCCGTAGACTGCGTTTGCTTCCTCGACTCCCTCTACCTTCTTCAAGTCTTTCAGCACGTCTGCTTCTGAACCGATTTCGGTGTTTATTAACACGAATGCCGTTGGCATTTGCATCTCCGCCCTTATTGTTTGGCTATCTGCATTAAAATGTTTTGCTACGTACCCTGTTGGCTTGCCATGGCATATCTCAGGAAATGCTGCGTATCAAGATTAACGGATATGCTTATCTTCGGTTTGAAAGCATTAGACTACTGGGGCTTTGGGCATGTTGAAAGATGCCATAACCAGCCGTGAAATGCGTGCTTTGGAAGTGAACTCTGAGTACTTCGGCGTATCTAGGCTTCTGTTGATGGAAAACGCTGGGCACTGCGTGGCCTGTCAAGTTGCTTCACGCTTCAAACAGGGAAAGGCTGTTGCAGTCTTCTGCGGACTGGGCGGAAACGGCGGGGACGGTTTGGTCGCTGCGAGACACCTTTCTTCTATGGGCTTCAAAGTTACGGTGATTCTTGCGGGCAAGAGCAAGGATATCTCGGACAAAGAAGCTCTACAAAATCTTAGAGCCTTACAGTTTCTGCAAGATACGATAGCCATACATGAGGTTCACGATAGCACTCAGATACCGGAAGTGGACGTAGACGTGGTTATTGACGCACTGCTCGGAACAGGCACAAAAGGAAGCCTCAGACCTCCGATTCTGCAGTTGGTCAAGAAGATCAACGCGATTGACGCTTTCCGAGTTGCCATAGACGTGCCAACGGGGATCGACTCGGACACGGGGGACGTTCTTGGAGCGGCAGTGAGGGCTGATTTGACCATAACTTTTCACAAGTCGAAGAAGGGGCTTGAGAAGGCCAAGAAGTTTGTGGGCGAACTCGTTGTGAAGGAAATAGGTTTACCCAAAGAGTTTGAGAGTCACGCGGGTCCAGGCGATGTTTTGGCAATTGTGAAACCAAGGCCATCAGAATCGCACAAGGGCGATTTTGGACGTTTGCTGGTTGTCGGTGGAAGCGAAGTTTTCTCA
>DASPPK010000080.1:0-5187 GCA_035625495.1 Candidatus Acidiferrales bacterium
ACTCTTCAGGGAACATTCTCGCTGAAGCCAACAGTGCTCTATCTCGACGAGAACGGCAACTACAAGTCCCACGAGCCAGAACCCGTGACGATAGTGGTCAAAGAATTAGGCATCAAGGGCTGGCTCAAAGGAGAAAGATGATCTACCGTCTGACATGTGCTTCTTGAATTGTAAAATTTAAACGTAAGTCTAAACCTATACGGCCCCACCACTAGCATTTCATCATAGGGACAAGTTTATGGCTTGTTTTAAGCAAAAGGCACGCGCTACGACGTTGAATATGAGAAAAGGGACTAAAGAGTTTGCGATGTCCTACAGGGAAGAAGCTTTCGCGCGATCGGATTTTAGTCCGAACGCACTCGTGATGATCTTTTTGCCTTGTTTAATGAAGATTAACGCGCGCCAAAGGAAAGTCTAGCTTAATCTGTGCGTGCGCTAAAGAAAAAAGAAAAGAAAATAATTACCTTCAGAAAATAGCGTAGATATTGATGCTTGTGCAAATATTGAATAGCCTCGAGTCTACTTGGGAACGTATTCCCTATGATAGCTTTTCTTTATTAGGAAGCCTTTCTTCACTTCTTGCCCTGAAGGAATATCTTTGCCGCACTTTGCGCAATTAACCATAAGGCATTTCGCGGAACATATTAAAAGTCCTGCATATTTACGCTTATCAATTTTCCATTTAGGCAGATGTTGACTTTTTGCTCTCATTCTTTTTCGCAGTCGGTTTGAACAGCAAGAGCTTCGCAATTTCTCGCCATAGGATGGCTACTAGTGCGAAGCCAAAGATTATAGCGAACTGTCCTGGTGCAACTGGTGCCAGTTTGAGTAGGCTGGTGACAGGGGGTATGGTCAGTGCAGCGATTAGGAAACCAAAGGCTAGAACTGCCCACAAATCCATTATCTTATTCGATAGCGGACCCAGGGTAGAGAGAGGTTCATTTTCTGAGCGCATGACGAAGGCGAGGATTATGTGGCCCATCATCCATGCTGAGAAAGCGTATGCTTGTATCGTGACGGGGTCAAGGTTCTGTGACCACGCGTAGAAGTATGCCAGCATCACGGCCACGAATAGGCTTGCGGCAGAGATCGCCATGTCTGTTATCATCTTCGAATCGGGAAACTTGGCCTTTGGTTCTCTTGGTTTTCTGTCGTAGATCGTTTTTTCGGCTGGTTCCGTGACGAAGCCTGCGGAAGCGGCGAGGTCCATGAATAGTTCTAGGACGATTATTTGTATCGGAGCGAAAGGCAAGGGCAACTTAGCGTTGTAAAAGTATTCGAAAACTAGAGCAGAGACGAATAATGAGATCAGTGCGGCTTTGATGGCCAAGTAGTATTTGAGCCCCTTTCTGAGGTTGTCGAAGAACGTGCGGCCTTCGAACACGGCGTGGCCGATGGTTACGAAGTTGTCATCGGTCACCACGACGTCTGCAGCTTCTTTAGCAGCGTCCGTGCCCTTCGTGCCCATGGCGATGCCAACGTCTGCTCCCTTGAGGGCTAACGTGTCGTTGACGCCGTCACCCGTGACAGCCACGACTTCACCGTTTGCGTGCAACGCCTTCACGAGTCTATACTTGTCCTCAGGCGTGGTTCTAGCAAAAACAGAGGTGTCCTTCACTACTTTCTGAAGCTCCTCATCAGAAAGCCCCCGAAGCTCGTCGCCTGTCAGCACCTTCTGCGAAGGAATGCCGACGCTCTCTGCGACGTACGCTGCAGTTTGCTGGTAGTCGCCAGTGACCATGATCGTCCTGATCCCAGCCTTGGTGATTGCCTCTATAGTTTCTTTGACACCTTGACGCGGCGGGTCTTCAAGGGAGATCAAACCGACGAAATCCCAGCTTCCCTCCAATTCTGAAAAAGGCAGATCTGCTTCTTCAGCAGAGAGTGTTTTTTCTGCGACACCAATCACTCTTCTTCCCTTCGCTGCTTCTTCTTTCAGTTCTTCATCAAGAAGAGCATCACCGTCCACGGAGGCAAGAATTTCCTCCGGTGCACCTATGGTCGAAAGCAGAAAGTCACGGTTTCTCTTGCGAAGGACGACCCTAGTCCGTTTGTTGATTTCGAAACCGCGTTCGCGAACAACGCTTCCGAAACTCTGTTTGAATCCGAGTTCGTCAGCCTTTTCGAGGATAGCCTTGTCAGTGGGGGACAGTGACATTTCAGTCAATGCAGCAGTTGCCGCTTCAAACGTTCTAGCTTCTTCTTTTCGCGGATAGACCCGAGCAACCTGCATCTTGTTCTCGGTGATCGTGCCCGTCTTATCGGTAAGAATTACCGTTGCGTCCCCCAGAGTCTCCGCAGCCTTGAGCTTCTTGACCAGAAAACCTTTCTGTGAAAGCCTGTAGGAGCCTAATCCCAAAATCATGGTGATTATTATGGGCAATTCCTCAGGGATAGCTGCGAAGGCAAGTGCCAGTCCTGTCAAGATTAGTTGCTTGTACTCGGGCAGATACTGATATCCGAACCCGACGTGGACGATACCTAACACAGGAATGAGTACGCTGAAGAATATGGCAACGTAGGCAAGCGTGATCGAAAGCGACTTCATAGCTAACTGCAACGGTGTCTTCGGAGGTTTGATCGCCTGAGCCATGGCTGAAATCTTTCCGAACCTGCTGTTCGTGCCAGTGGCGTATGCTTCTCCTTTTCCTTCACCGGAAAGCACCAGGGTTCCAGCATAGACTTCATCCCCCACTCTCTTCTCTCTGGGAAGAGACTCGCCTGTCAAGACTGATTCGTCGACCTGAATGTCATATGACAGGGTAAGCTTGCAGTCGGCAGCAATTCTGGTACCTTGGGTGAAAATCAGCAGGTCGCCGGGAACGACTTTTTCAGTGTCAATTTCAACTATTTTACCTTCCCGCACGACCCTTGTGCTCGGAGCCGCAAGCTCAGAGAGCGCTGATATCGCCTTCTTGGCTCGATATTCGTTCCAGATTTCGACAAAAACCAAAACGAAAATGATGCTGAAAATTGTCACGGCATCCTCTACATGGGGCCATTCGAATATGGTGTAGAGCACGCCCACGACGAGCAGCAGCAGAATCATGGGTTCAACTACTTCCTCTTTAGCGATACCGAGGAAGCTTATCTTCAGGGGTTTAACAAACTGGTTCGGCCCTACCTGTTCGAGCCTCTTCTGAGCTTCCGCCTGAGAAAGTCCCTTTGACTCTTCACTCGAGCCGTCCATGCCGCGCATTAAGCCACTTTTAGTCTTTAAGAGTTTGCGTCTCAAAGCATGTTAAAAACAGAAAGGAGCTGACTCTGTCAATGTGCCCAACAGGTGTCATCTGATAATCTTAAGCCTGAACTTAGCGCTCTGACCATTTGATGAGCAAATGTTAAGAGCAAAAAATGTGGAAATGTGGAAAAGCAGGAGCAAATAGCAGCCCATGGCAAAAGCAAGAGGATGAACTGAATGTCAGGACCGGCGTGAACTGAAATGAATGTTGCAGTGCTATTTGATCTGGAGGACACACTGGTTAAGACTCCATGGTCAGTTCGTCAGCATGTGTTGGAATTCAGGCGTGATACGAGACGGAAGCTCATTGAACTGGGAATTCCAAAAACTGTCCTTAAGGGAATAAAACGCGCCACCATCATGCGTAACATTGCATCGGAATAGGTTCAACGGCATTTTAGTGAAGAAAGGGCAGGAAAATATCGGCGAGACATGGAGATATTTCTCAACCATTACGAACTGGATTCAGCAAAGAAGTCAAGGCTTTTCCGCGAGACCATTTCCACACTGCAAACACTTAGAGAACTCGGAGCGAAAATAGGGCTGGTCACTAACACATCGAGACGAGCGGTGGACGTTGTCTTTAAAATTCATGGTTTGAAGGAATACTTCGATGTTGTGGTAACAAGGGGAGATGTTACAAAGTTGAAGCCTGATCCTGAAGGCATTCTGTTGGCCACGAGAAAACTCGGCGTCAAACGCTTCCTTGTCGTCGGCGACCTGGTGCTCGACGTTTTGGCTGCCAAACGTGCAAACGGTGTAGCCATAATGGTCACAGGAAACTTTGAGAAATCAGATTCCAAAGATCTCTTCAGGAGCCTACCGGAAATTCTGAGGGAAAACAAGCGATCTCGGGGAGAAAGAGGAGCCTTTCAGGCGGACTACAATATCAAGTCTTTGCGTGAAGTTCCATCAATCGTTCGAGCAGAAGAGAGGAAAAAACAATGCTGCCCTTAGGAGGAACCACCCTTGCAAGCTTTGGAAACCAACTGTATTTTTGTTTGAGGAGCATCTTAAGCTTTTTATTCTAAGGCGTTCCAAATTGTTCATGTTGAGGTGAATGTTTCGAAGGCTTACATTCTCATGAGCACGGAAGCCAGTGAATTGTGGAGTGTTGCGGAAGCGGCGCTTAGAATTGAAGGTGTCAAGACGGCAGACGCAGTTACAGGGCAATTCGACGCAATTGCTTTAGTGGATTTTCCCAAGATGGATGACTTGGGAAAAATAATAGAGAAAATCCAGCGCCTGAAAGGCGTGATCCGAACACAGTCTCTGATAGCCATTCCGTCTCCTGTGAGAGAATAGAGCAAAGACCAAAAGTGCAACGCGCGCGCTCTGGCCACAGCATCATTTAATTATTGGGACTGCTAGAATGTGTTCAAGTTGTTCTAAACGGTAGGAAGGTGAAGTTTTTGAAGGCCGCTGAAGCCATGAGAACAAGCGTAGTTACTGTTGAAGAAGGTGTGTCTGTTGCTGAAGCCTCATTAGGCATGTACAAGAAAGGAGAGGGATGCGCTATTGTCTTGCGGCAAGGCAAACCTTTTGGCATAGTGACTGAACGCGACGTGACTTGGAAAGTGGCCGCAAAAGGGCTTGACCCGAAGAATGTGAGAGTCGCCGAAGTGATGTCGGCACCGCTGATAATGATCGATCCGAACGCGGACCTAACAGAAGCTGCTAAGATAATGAAAAAACATAAGATCCGGAGACTAGCGGTGGTTAAAGAAGGGGCGCTTCAGGGTGTCTTAACAGTCAACGATGTTGCCCGCAACCTTGAAAACTACATGGATAAGGAGATACGAGATATTCTAGGATCTTTGTGGACGCCTCGCTATCTTCCAGAAGAAGGCTAAAATAAACCTCTGAAAAGGCGGAAGCATTCTATTCGTTTCCCATATTAAAAGGCACGATGGTCTGTCATGGCCTTACACTTATGTCTTCAATTG
>DASPPK010000081.1:0-8694 GCA_035625495.1 Candidatus Acidiferrales bacterium
CCTTCAGTAAACGGTCTAGTAGAAATCGGCAGAGGATGCTGCAGAGGCTGCAAGTTCTGCAGCGTAACCCTGAGAGCTTTGCGTTGGTTCCCGATGGAAAAGATCCTCCGTGAAATCGACGTGAACATGAAGGTCGGTGGCATAAAAGGAACGATCCTCCACGCAGAGGACGTCATGCTCTACGGCTCCAAGAATACTTTGCCAAACGGTGAAAAACTCATCAAACTGCATGAAACAGTCGTCAAAAAATGCGAAGGACTGACTTGGAGCCACTGTTCGCTGGCTGCTGTTGCAGCGGAACCGAAGCTTTTCTCAAAGACGGCCGAGACCATAAAACAGAAACAACCATGGTGGGGAGTTGAAATAGGCATTGAAACTGGCTCTCCGAGCCTGATAGAGAAACTTATGCACGTGAAGGCCCACCCGTTTAAGCCCCAAGAATGGCCCGAGGTTGTCCGAACAGGAATGGGGCTAATGCACGACAACGGACTCGTCCCCGCTGGCACGTTGATCGTGGGAACACCTGAGGAAAAAGAAGAAGACGTAACAAAAACCATGGAACTAATAGATGACCTAAAAGGGATGAGAAGCCTCATCGTGCCACTATTCTTCGTTCCCATGGGAAGACTGCAACATGAAGACTGGTTCAAAGGAACACAAATGACAGACCTGCACCGAGAACTGCTGATAAAATGTTTCCAGCATGATTATTACTGGCTCAATAACCTAATGGATATGGCGTTCGCCGGAAGATGGCAGGGAAAAGTGCTAGAGCCTTTCTTCAAGCTCTTCGCGTACATAGTGAAATTCAAAGCGAAACAGTCTGGAATCACCCTTACCGTCGACAAACCGACTTTGAGCCCGCGCGGAAAATTTAAGATGTAAACTTGTTTATGCACGCAGAAGCAGAATCGAAGACTATGCTTCCATACTGGAAAAGAGTTTCTTTACACCTCGCATGCAATAGTAGCGCATCAAAACGAGAAGCAATGCTCCAATTGCCAATGTCAACATGATTGTCAACAATACTGATCCTGTTGCTCCGCCTCCCAACCCAGTTAATAATGCCGTGCCTTCGTACAAAAATAAAGGAGTTAGAATCGTCAACGTAACCAAGCCTCCCAAAACGAAGGCCACTATGAATCCTGTAAACGTAAGGAATCTCGCTCTGGGTCCAACGCTAAAGCTGGGATACCGTGAGCCTGTTCCAAGCCCCACATAACCCTGTATTATCATATTGAAGGCTGCAGCAACCAAAGTAGCCAAGAACTGCCCCGCCGCAACAGGAGCCAAGAACTGCATGAGCAAAGCGATTGCCAAGATGCCTGCCCCTGAAAAAATCCACGGAAGAAAAAGCTTTCCGAGAACCAATTCGTCAGACGAGATGGGAAGCATATAGATGTTAGCGATCGAGTTTCCCTCCTGACCTATACTAATCGAAGAAAGCATCATAGGCAGAATAAGCGATGTTTCAGCCAGAAGAACCAGACTCACGCCCGACAAAGCCTGCCTGGGATTCCCGCCACTAGTCAACACTGGGAGCAAGGAAGCCACTACGAGCACCACAGGTATGGCCAAGAACCTTGCCATTTCCCTCCGTCTCGCGAGGGATCTCAATTCTTTGGAGGCCACTGCAAACGCGACTGAGTCGAGCCACAAGAATGACTTTCCTTGAGGAACATAGACGGTTGACGTGGATAAGGTAATGGTTACAGGTATGGGGGACCAATACTTGGCTCTAAGTCGGGTTGCAGCTTCGAAAATCAGGAACGTGAAAAAGAGGGAAAGCAGGGCAAAAATGGTCGCTGTAGCCGTATCTGGAGCAAGGAAGTACATGATGGCCACTGAAGGCCAGATTATGGGCAGGAACCAAGCCACGCTGACGCCCGCCGCTATGCCTGAAAGGGCCGTGTAAAGAATGTATGGGTTAAACGCTATTTGCACCGCGACCAACAAAACGACGACGAGGACGATGCGTAATATGACGCCGAGTCTTCCGCTCTTCTTGTAAAGCGTCGTGGAGATGCGGTTCATCACTGATCTCAACGCCTCCACTATCACTGCTCCCCAAAAATAAGCCATAACCGAAATCAAAATGAAAAACGGAACAACCGAAGATTCGCCGAAGTTCAGAGCGAGCGGTACGGTGACCCCCAGACCAATAAACAAGAAGGGCGAATAGGTGAGTTCCAACGAAAAGCTTGACGCCACGACATATTCTAAAGGAGACACTGGAAGCCAATTCACCGCCTCGCTCGAAGCAAGACCACCAGCCTGTCCAAGCTCAAACAATATTCCCGCCAAAATAACCGCCGAAGTGAGAATGACCGGCAGCACAATGAGAGACCGAAGTGCGACTGGTCGAAACGAACTCATTAAATCAGCAGGAACCAGAGGCAGAGCATAGACTAGAAACCCGAACGGAACCGCGAAAAGAACAATATCTATAGCAAATATTGCAGCGGGATTTGAAAGAAAACTCCTACGCCCATAACGGCTCGCTCTGAAATATGATTTAAAGAGAACAGTCGCGAGGCTTTTGACCGTTGACCAGTTCAAAGCTTCAATGCCTCAACAATCTTCTCTGTGTCCTCACTGCCAGTAAGCTTCAGGAAAGTATCCTCCAACGTTGAACCCGGCATCCCAGCCTTTGACCTGAGCTCCTGCACAGTCCCCTCGGCAATGAGGCTCCCCTCATTCATGATAGTAATCCTGCTGCACATGGCCTCTGCAATTTCAAGAACGTGAGTACTAAAGAGAATGGAAACGCCTTCGCCAGCCAAACGCTGAAGAACATCCTTAACGATCTTGGCGGACCTAGGATCTAAACCGTTCAAAGCTTCATCCAAAATAAGGGCACGCGGCCGATGAAGAAGAGCCGCCGTAATCGCTATTTTCTGCTTCATTCCTTGGGAGAAACCGCTCATGATCTCATTAACATGCTCGATCATTTGCAGCGCCTTAAGCAACTCAACAACCCTCTCCCGCCTGCTTTTTAGGTCAATTCCATACGCCGTGCCGACGAAATCCAAGTACTCCGAAGCCGTCAGGTACTCATAGAGATACGGTGTTTCAGGAACATAACCCACAAGTCTTTTCGCCTCAATTGGTTGCCGCAACACATCTACGCCGCAAAGGCTAATCTTGCCATTATCAGGCTTGACAATGCTCATAACCATCTTCATCGTAGTGCTTTTCCCTGAACCGTTAGGACCGAGAAGACCATGAACTTCACCCGGCAACACGGTCAACGTCAGACCTTTAACAGCTACGTTACTGCCGAAAGATTTCGTCACTGATTCCAGCATAATTCCATCCATAAGTTATCCAAACCTCAATTCCCAATGTTTCCACGCGTACTTCCAAGGTCCATTCAACAAGCACACTTTGTTTTAAACTTTCTCGCCATAGAGAGCTTGTCCGTCTATTGTACGCTCCCACATGAACAACCCAACGGCTTCTCGGCCACCATGACCATCCTGAGCGCTTCCAACAAAGGCTAGCCACTGTATAAGCAAAACGTATAAGCTTTTGAAAAAGCGTTTTCAGCAAATTTTGAGACAAGCCAACGCACGCAAGAAATTTCGAGGAACGAAGAGGGCAGACACTGACAAGGCAAGCATGCGTCAGAATTGCGGGAAAAAGGTGGAGGTTGCACCGGGGATATAGCCAAAATGGAGCAATCTGGCGGTATTTCTTCGTTCGAACAAAGATTACTGTTGAAAGGCTGCTATCAAACACTCTTTCATCGGGCTAAGCATGGTTTCGGCTTTACTGAGCGTTGGCGCGTAATAGGCTGTCTTCGCGGAGTTGGTCATGATGGTCTCTATTCCGAGTTTTTCGGTCCAAGAAACAACTGTGCACACGCCTCCCAACACTTGGCCTCCGCTTTTCTCTATTTCTTTGACGTAGCCTCTGGCGGTTTCTTTGATGTGGCTTGACGTGCAGACCCAGAACTCTGTTCCACGTTTTACTTTCTTTCCCTGAACGGCCTCCGCGATTTTTTTCATCTCGTCTAAAGAGCAGTGTGGACATCCTATGAAGACCAGGTCACATCTTTTGCACGATGCGGTGGACAATTCTTGGGTCGTGCGTCTTATGTCCTTGGCTTCTACGCTTATTCTTTCAATTCCTTTTGTGTCTGAACAAGTGTTAAAGTGAAACATGTTTGTCATGCCCGTCGTGGCCACGGCGGCACTGAGCTGTTTTAGGCTGTCTTTTGAGGTTTTTCCCAAACCTTGAATGATGGGAATTCTGTCTCTTAGCATCTTGCCTAGGTGGATTCCTAAGGCCCCGAACTCTGTCTCGCTCTGCAGCCGCGTTTCGACGTCCACTAGGAGGTTTGGTTGTCGGTTTTCGGCTCTGTGCATCCCGTGGTCTGGAGTCTTGCCCATTATCGCTGCGGCGAGTGCGCTTGGTCCGCCTTCGCGGTTTGTCCTCGCGCCGAGAACAGAGTTGGCGTAAACCACGGCTGAGGATTCAGCCCATGCAAGGTGGGACTCGCGGCTCGGACTTTTTAGGTAGTATGGCGTGCACGTTAGGGATTTTGTCGTGCCCATTCTTTCAAACTGTTTTAGAATGTTGAGTTGTTTCTCGCGCAGAGTCTTCGGCAACCTTTTTGTTAGATGTTCTGGGTCGACGCTCTGAGGGTTGAGTGTGGTTTTGACTTTTACCTTTGCACCAGCATCTGCTAATGCCTGAAGGAACTCTATCGGTGCGTCGCCTAACGTTTTGTATGAGACGCCGGAAACGTGTGCTGAGCTTATCGGAATCAGCTTTTCGGCGTCGTACAGGTCGCCTAGACGAGTGAGTATTTTCATACAGGTCTGGTTTGCCCATCCAGATTCACCGTTGAGGATTCGTTCCTCTTCTTTAGTCAAGTACACTCTTTGCTGTTCCCCTGCGTTTTACGATTTTAGCAACGCCTTTACACGCATCAACTTCAACCGTGTCGCCCGTCTTGATTTTTCTGATGTCTACCTGATCCATCATGGGAACGTTCGCTATTATTGCGCCAACTACGACAACAGAGTCGGCTGTCTGGTTGATTATTGCCTTAGGCGCAAGTCCTTTCTTGGCCAGAGAGTAGAGCACGTAACTTCCGACTGTTGAGCCGTGGCCGTGGGGGAAACACAGAACCTTGTCTTTTATGCACTGACCGCACAGGTCATGTTTTTTTTCGATTATTTTGCCATCCGCCGGGTCGACTCCACCCAGAAAACTGATCGGTTTTGTGCTGACTAGGGCTTCTGCCTTGCAGCGGCCTTCGACGATAACTCGGCCCTTCAATATAACTGACAACATTCTTGAGCCTTCAGTAAGAGATTTTTGCAGAGGAGGGGATCCTGCCTAGGACCTTTGTGGACGCAATGCTCACTTTCTCGCGTTCCTCCGTCGTCGTGTAGACGCGCAGTATGTTCATAAACCCTTTTAATGTCTCGAAGATTCTTGAGATCTCGCTTAGGCGCTGTGGTATCTTCTTTCCTTGCGGTGTCTTGATGAACACTGGGATCTCCATGCTTTCCGTTAATACCGAGTGCTCGTATGGGACAGAGGGAACCGTGGGTACGTCGATGATGATAGCGTCTGTTTGGACGTTTGCTTCTTCGGCGATTTCGGACTGTAACTGTTTCCTGTAGGCTTCGCGGCTAAAAATGTTTGAAATCATCGTGTCTTTTTCGTAGAAAGTCTTTTCGTAGGCGCACTTGAGCATTTTCCTGTTTTCAAGTTCTCTGACGATCTTTTTGGATTTTGCGCAGTCTTTCAGCTTCGCGTATACGGTGTAGTCGTCCATGGCCATGTACTGTTCTGGGGTTTTGAAGCGCGTGAAGCCGAGTTCTTCGTTTGCGTTCTCCATGGCCTTGGCGAGCATTATCTGCGCGGCTCTGCCGACTCGGTGGAAGTATATGCTCTTGAAGGATTCAATGCGGGCTATTAAGAGCGATTCTAAGGCCGAGAGTGCGCCAACCTCCACTGCTAAGTTTTCACCCAGCACGTCTAACATGTGGATCAGTCGGTAAACGTCGATGTACCCGTACTCTGCACCGGTATGGTACGTGTCTCGAACGATGAAGTCCTGCTTGTCAACGTCAACCGTGCTGCTTATTACCTGATCTAGGAAGGCTTTTTTGGGTTTGTGCAGCTTTCCCACCGCGAGTTTTCCGACGTCCTGCGGGTTGTAGCCTGCCCTTCTTATGATGTCGCTCAGTTCGCTCTTCTGGATTATCCATGTTGTGAGGTCTTCATGTGTCTTGTCGAGCTCCTTGTTGAGCAGGTACTCGAACACGTGTGAGAACGGGCCGTGCCCAACATCGTGGAGCAAGGCTGCAACTCTGAGCGTTTCTGCTTCGTCTTCGTTCACGTACTGGGAGATGTTGGGGTTTTCAGCCACTCTGCCGGCTAGGTACATCACGCCGACAGAGTGTTCGAAGCGCGTGTGGTTTGCTCCAGGATAAACGTACTCTGCGCCGGCGAGCTGGCGCAGTCTGTGCAACCTCTGAACGGGGTAGGAGTCGATGATCGTTTTCTCTTCCTGCGTTATGTACACGTACCCGTGCACTGGATCCTTTATTTCGCCCCAATATTCAGTAGGCATCGATTTTTCCTCATATGATCTTGATCGGTTACTAATGCAGCCTCGATCTTATAATGCCTGATGCTGGTTTCGTTTAAGACCTGCGTGCTGGCTTGTCTCACCTCAGAATTCGCTGGGAACGTTTTTTCAAAGCATATACAAAAAGCATATACATTTTCATGTATCGTGTATATACACTCGGCTAGCGTTGTTGGAGACGGTTGGCCCTTTTATGCTGGGATGCGGAGCAGTCAGGGCTGTTCAGTTGGGCGTGTAATGAAGGGGACAAGGCAGCGTGCATGCGTCCCAATGACCCCGAGAAGGACGTTGGGGTGGGGTTCATTGAAGAATTTGCATTTTTCTTCAAATCGCATGGTTTTGCTGTTGAAGCATGATTTGTTACAGTCGATTCTATAAGAGGTAACACGTGATATTGATGTTGAGGGAAAATGAGTAACCTGAATGACATCATAATCGTTGGTGGTGGACCTGTTGGCCTAGCTGGCGCCATTCACTGTGGAACATTCGGGATGCTGAGTCTTATGCTCAACCTCAACGGATGGATAAAGCATGGGTGACCGTGGAATCTTCATTTGTGTTGAAGGGCTGGATGGTTGTGGAAAGACTACGCAGACAAAGCTGCTCGTGAAAAGACTGAGAGGGGACTATGGTGCTGTCTACACGGCTGAACCGAGTGAGGGGAAAATCGGAAAGCTGATCAAGAGACGCTATCTTCACGCTGTTAAGCGTGGTTCTGCCGTGGTTGAGGCTTTGCTCTTCGCTGCCGACCGTCTTGAGCACTTGAAGAGTGATGTTTTGCCCGCTCTGAATGAAGGAAAACTCGTGGTTTCGGACCGCTATGTTTTCTCGTCATTGGCTTATCAAGGGGCAGCAGGGTTGGATTTGAAATGGATCGAGAAGATCAATGAGCATGCCGTTCGGCCTAGTCTGGCGCTTTTCATCGATGTAGAGCCGGAGACTGTGATTCGAAGGTTAAAGCGAAAGAGATCAGTGATGGAGAACCTTGAAACTCAGCTGAAAGTGAGGGAGATCTACCTTAGATTTGTGGACGAAGGTGAGCTTGTCAGGGTGGACGGAAACAAGTCGAAGATAGAAGTTGCGAGAGAAATCGCTTCAACGGTCAAGGGCTTCTTGAAGGAAGCCTGCTAAGCCGCTTCTTTGGCTCTCAGCACTCTCCTGCAAAACTGTGCGTTGATCTTGTCGGCTATGAAATAGGGAAGGTCCTTGTGTGACACGTACATTAGTCCCTTTTCGTGGAAGACTCGTATCTGCGGCGCTTTCTTTTTGAAACTGAACCGGAGCATGTAATAGTCAAACTTTAACGGCGTTTTAATCCCGTTTCGAAGTTTGTAGTAGCGTATAACGCAGAGAAAATCCATGGTTGAGAAAGGTTTTTTTCTTATGGCTTTTAGCAGTTGGCTTCTCTCATCTTCATCGAGATAGTTGAAGTCATCGCCTTCGGCTACTCCAAGCTCGAAGTTGACTGTGCATTGAGGTATTGATGGAGTGGCTACTTCTTCCAGGCTGAAGGTTCCATTATTTAAGTCGTAAAAGGTCTCGACCAAAGCTTTTTGCAGCGTCTTCTCCGAGATTGAGGGGACAAAACGCACGATTTTATGAACGCTTCTGGGAAAGTTGTTGTAGAAACCAAGCATTTTCCTCGGTTCCAGCTAGGTTTTCCTAATTTTCCTTGTTCTTTCAAGGTTTTCAAGCAGTCCAGAAAGAGCTGTGCCCAGTTTCTGAAGTTCCTCGGCTTTCTGCTCACCCTGCATTTTCTTTTGTATCTCTTGCACCTTGGCCATAAGCGTGGCCTCAAGACTGTCGAGCGCCACGGACCTCTCCATTCTGAGAGGTTCTTCCCCCTCTTTCACGACTATAACTTTCTTCTCGCATCTTCCACACCAGAGTTCTCCGCTTTTGAGCCTGAACAACGGTGAAGCACACGCAGGACATGCCAACTCTGTCAGGGTCGACCCTCGCCTCAGCAAGTCCGCCATTCTTTTGATGTGTGACTCATCAGGTTGCTTTCGGGACAAGCTTTAAAACCTCAAAGTAAATAGGTATCAAGGCCTATATAACTAGGCCATAACGATCTTTGT
>DASPPK010000082.1:0-16001 GCA_035625495.1 Candidatus Acidiferrales bacterium
CATATACGTAGAACGAGGGGGCGATTGTCTGTTGGGAGGACATTGTGGAAAGCTCTTCTTCTCGCGGTTGCAAGAAGATGACGATGTGGCTGAATCCATTAAGAAAAAGGCAGATGAGAATGGCGTGAAGGCTGGAATCATCATGCTTATTGGAGCCTTGAAGTGCGCGGTGCTGGGATGTTACAAGGGAGGAGAGTACGTAACTACAGGGTTGGATGGCCCTCTAGAAGTGGCTTCGTGCATGGGTAATGTGGCTGTTGATGAGAAAGGCGAAACGATAGTCCACGCACACATCGTTGTTTCGAACGAAAAAGGTGAAGCTTATGGCGGCCACTTGATGAAGGGTTGTCGCGTTGGCCCGACAGCAGAACTGGTCGTAATCGAAGCCGCCGGCATTCACTTGCTTAGAACGTTTGATGAAAAAACGAAGCTAAAACTCTTAAAACTAGGCTAAAACCTTTTTGAAGTATATGCCGTTCGCCTTGCCATAATAGTTCCGGAGTTTACCGATCTTCTCGTAGCCTAACTTTCTGTAAAGGTTGATAGCCGCAACATTGTCTTCCTTCACCTCAAGATGAGAGGCCTTGACGCCTTTCTCCTTGAAGATTCGCTCTATTTCCTGAAGGAGCATCTGCCCGATCCCCTTTCGGCGGTAAGCCGGCGACACGTCTATGGTCAGTATGTGCGCGTATGTAGCTTTCCTGTCAACGTAGATCATACCTATTACGAAACCTGCGATTGTTCCATCCACTCTGGCGACCAAGTTCACACAGTTGTATTCCTTAAGCAGTTGGAGCATCTGCCCCTTGGTGAAGGCTTCATCTCTGAAGCATTCGGTTTCGATTTCACAGAGTCTGCCGAGGTTTCTAACCAGAGCGTCTTCTATTATCGCTGTCATGGATTAACATCTTTAAAGAATATTTCAAGGTTGAATTTAGCTTTTCTATTGCGGTTCAGGGCCAGTTTCGATGTTTTGCTTTGTGATGACAGCTTTCGCGCCTATCCATTGCTGTGCACCGAAACCTATGAAAAACCTCAGCCACAACGTCAACAGGCGCATCAAAATCGTGGCAGTTGCGCTTATTGTCCAAGGAACCCCGAAAAAGACAAGCAGGGTTGTCAACGCGATTTCTGGCAGGCCTACTCCAAACGGAATCCCTGTAGGAACATACTGCACAGCCACGAAGATCGCGGAGGTCACTAGTATCGCACTCCAGCTTATTTGAGGATATCCAATAGAAGCTAACGTGAGATACAACACTGACATGGAGAGGACCCACGCAATCACCGTGAAAAGAGACGCGACTATCAGCGTTCTTGGAGCGTGCGCGTAATCTTTGATTGCGTCGTGAAAAGCTCTGTGAATTTCAACAACTTGTCCGCGTAGCTTCTTCAATCTCCAATGTCCCCTGCTTATACGCTCTGCAAACCGGATCACACTATCAACGATACGGTAAGTCCACTTTTCTCTGAAGCACAAAAGAAGAACCAGAATGAAAAAAACGGAAATCGCAGTGATAAGAAAAAGTATAAGGCCCAGCACAATTCCGTAAAGCTGGCTCTCTAACAGCAGAACGCCTGCACCCACCAGTAAAACTGCAATGTTTATTCCCATTCCAATAAGCCTGTGCGCAACGACAGAAGCCGTTGCTTTCCCTGCCGCCCCTGTTTGTTCCCTGTTCACCAAGTAGATCTTCGTGATTTCCCCGCTGACTGACTCTGCAGGGATCAGTGTGTCAACGAATATCCCTGCCCAAACGAAGGCGAATGATTTGAAGACCGAGAGCTTCACTGAAAGGAACCTGAGCAAGGAGTGCCAAGCTAGAGTGAAAAACACTATGTCAAAAACTGATGCTATTGCCGCTAGAGTATAGTAGTAGGGATTAGTCTGTTGAACTTTTGCGATGATATCTCGGATGTCAACGTTGAAAAGGAAGATGTAAACCAAAAAGGCAACTAGTCCAATGACCAGCAGTAACAGAGTTTTCCAAGTAACCTTATACCTTGGTGCAGGCAAAAGCGTTCGCACTCATCAACGAACCAAGAGGGCAACCGCACGATTATATACTTTGCCAATTTTCACAAGCGCGCCGCCCAATTCTTTGCGAATGGTAACAAAGCCTCGTATCTCAAGCATTAAATCTTATCAGCGCGTAAGTGGGTGCAGGTGGACCCTATGTTGACGCGCGGACAAGCCCTCGACTTGGTGAAGAACCACGTTTCGAAGAAGAACATTGTTTATCACGTGATCGCCGTTGAGGCTATAATGAGAGAACTGGCCACGTACCTCGCCGAAGACGAGGAGAAGTGGGGACTGACAGGCTTGCTTCACGATATAGATTACGAAAGAACTGAGGCGACACCCGAGCTTCACAGTCTCTTGGCTGAGGACATGTTGAAAGAGTCCGTGAGTGGAGATGTGATAAGAGCGGTCAAGGCCCATAACTTTGAGCACACGGCCGTTAAGCCTGAGACGAAAATGGAGAAAGCCTTGATCGCTGCTGACGCGATTTCAGGTCTGCTTATTGCCTGCGCTCTTGTGATGCCTTCGAAAAAGCTGGCAGACGTTAGGGTCGAGTCGGTCGCCAAAAAGTTCAGGGATAAGGATTTTGCAAGAGGTGCGGACAGGGAGAGGATACTCTTCTGCGAACAGATAGGAATCTCTAAGGAGCGGTTTTTCGACATATCGTTGAGCGGGCTGAAGAAATCAGCTTCGCAGATAGGCCTGTAAAGCTGGTCACTATGCAGAACCGAAGAGTCACTGTAACTTCTTAAATAGTGAAACCAACTGGAATAGATACGAAACTTGGGAGCTGAGACCCATGTCCGCTGTGGTTGAAATCGAGCTCAAGAAGATTCATCCTGGAAAGCTTAACCCGAGGTTGGAAGTAAACGTCGAGCGCCTCAATGAGCTTGCTGCCAGCATAAGAGAAGTCGGCCTGCTTCAGCCTGTTATCGTAAGGCCGTCAAACGGCGAGTTTGAAGTAGTCCTTGGCGAAAGGCGTTATAGGGCTTCGCAGCAAGCTGGGCTTGACAAGATTCCTGTCATCGTCAGAGAGTACGGCGACGATGAAGTTGTGCAATTAAACTTGATCGAGAACGTTCAGAGAGAGGACCTCAGCGCAATCGAAAAGGGAAAGGTCTGCAGGTATCTTCTGGACAATTGTGGCGAAAAATATCCTTCTCAGGCTGCAGTAGCCAAAAAGATCGGTGTCAGCAGCGATGCCGTCTCTCTTTGGCTTCGGACGATTGAAGTGATACCTAGGGAAGCGCAGAAATATGTGGCCCCTTCAACGGTTTCTGGGCAGGTGCCTGAGGGAAAGATAGATTATTTGACGGCGGTAAGGGTGGGGCGGGCGGTGGAAGAACCTGGAAAGAGGGTGGAGGTTATCAAGAGACTGGCTGAGAAGAGGCTTCCTGCGGATGAAAAGGCGCAGGTCATAGAGAAGTTGGCTCATGAACCGGAAAAGCCTGTCGAGCAAGTTATGCAGGAGGTTGCGGAGGCTCCATACGAGATGCAGTTCGAAGCAATCGATAAGGAACCGCTGCTCAAGGGAATTAAAACTCAGACTTCAAGAACAGGCGTACCTGATCCTAGGATCAAGGCAGGCGCAATAGTTCGCGCAGCCATATGGGAACCTCGCATTGCAGACCTGCGAATCTCATCGGTGGAAAGGAAACGTTTGAAATACTTTGATGAAGAAGATGCGAAGAGAGAAGGCGGATACACTCTCGAGCAATTCAAGAAACTGTGGAAAAAAACGCATGGCGAGTGGGATGAGGACCAACTTGTCTACGTCATTCACTTCGAGAAGAGCAAATAGCTATGTTCAAAGAAGCATCATGCTAAAGTCTTTTTCACTTTTCTCGCTCACGCTGCTCAGCGATGCGCTGAATCTGGATGAACTCGGTTCGCGTAAATAGCATTGGCTCGTATCAAAACCCGCATGCGAGGTGTTAGACGATGTACTTGTCGGGCTTTTCGAAGTCCTTAACGATTTCCATGACTCGTTTGGGAACGCTCACACTGTCAAGAGGTATCCCCCTGAGTAGCGCCCAAGGACTCTTAACAGCTATACGGGTCGCAACGTAGTCTTCACCGAAAGATTTTCTGCAAACTTCGATAACGAGCCCTCTGACGCCGGCCTCAGAGACTTCACCTAGAGCGTGCAAGTATTCGTGCACCAGCAAGTTGTACACCAAGGCGTTGACCACTCTCTTGCTTTCAACAGCTGCTTCGACGATTTGAACCAAAACTCTGTTCAAAACGATGTTGTTGGTCCCGAGCGAGTGGTAGGCGCCGAGCTGAATCGGTAAGTCGTCCAGGAACAGCATCATACTGCCTCTTCGCTTGTGTAAGGAAAACTCCACTGTGTCCTTGACGATTTCCCAGACCTCGCCATAGCTAGCGGCATTCTCTAATCGGCTGCGAAACTGTTCAACTGAAGACGAGTCTCCTTTGCTCTCCAACCCATTCCTCGCAAAGAGTCAGAACAGCCAGGAGCTTATATGGTGTGTGGAGCCAAAGCATTCGACTGAAGCATGGTTCCGAGAAGGTACTTCTTTGTGCGGTTGCTGGGTACCACTTCCAAGAGTTCAAACAAAACGCGGATAGAATCAGCGAGCTATCAATAAACATTGCCTAAGCAAGACGAGACAAAAAAATCGTTTCTCATCAAGCCACACGCCGCCAGAACCTAAAATTTGATTTAGTTCTGGCCCCCGTTTGCGATCTTCTGCAGTGAAGACTCTGGTGCGAACGTGGAGACCTCTTCTGGCTTCGGCTGGTTGATGGGGATGCTCACTGTGAAAGTTGTTCCCTTTGCTAAACCGGTTTCCACAGCGATTTTGCCTCCATGTGCTTCCACGATCCGTTTGCAGATGGGCAGGCCGAAGCCCATTCCTTTCGCCTTTGTCGTGTACAACGGAGACCACAAATTTCTCAGCATATGGTCCGGCATGCCTGTTCCTGTATCTTTAAAAGCAATTTCGCAGTGAACAGCAGACGTTTTGCTCTTGATTGCCAGCTTCCCTCCCTTCGGCATGGCTTCCACAGCGTTCTTTATAATATTTACAAAGGCTCTTTTCATCTTATCAACGTCAACTTCCACTTTCGGCTCGTTCTTCGTCAAATCCAAGATCTTCACGTTTCTTGGAATTTTTACGAGAGACAAGGCTTCTTCCACTATCGTTTTGGGGCTGCTTTCAACTAGTTCAAGCTTGATTTCTTTTGAATAGTCTAGGAGGTCGTTGATGATCTTGTTAGAGTATGCGATATTTTTCTCTATGATTTCGAGCATCTCTCTTGCCTTGCCATTCGTCGTCTCACCCACTTTGTTCTTCAGATAATAGGCTGCGCCTGTTATGCCCGTCAAAGGATTGCGCAGGTCATGGCCAACCATTCCAGCCAGTTCACCGATTGCTGCGAGTCTTTCGGACTTGAGAAGTCGGTTTTGAGCTTCTTTCAACTCTCGCGTCCTGTCTTCAACCTTCGCTTCAAGACGGTCTGCATATTCCTCAAGTTTGGCCCCAGCATCGTTCAACCGCTGAATCAGCTGAGCATTTTCGATGGCCACTGCAGCTTGGCTAAGGAAGAGTTCAAGAGGCCTCAGAGATTCCAGAGTGGGTTTCTTTCCATCCATAGGATCATCCATGACAAGTCGACCTACGATGCGCCCATCAGCCAATCGTAGAGGGGCGTATAGCATGTCTTGTGGGTCCCAGTCAACCAAGTCCTCAGGTTTGAGGTGACTCTCGATAAGGTTACTGACGCTTCTTTGCCTTTCTCTAACCCAAGGGTCACTCCAAGGAGAGTAATAGAATTCACCGATTCTCAAACGATCGTATTCTGGCCCGAAACTTTCACGAACGGCGCTCCCTGGCGGTCTATTGTCCCACATGCGTTGTCTCTCTTCATCCGTTATGCCAACTGTTACCAAATCATCAGGGCTTCTCATCTCCATGTTTTCGTCCCTGACGGAGATAACGACTCTTCGCCACCCAAGGTCCTTGATTGACTCAGCGATCGTTTGGAGACGGCTTCGCAAGCTTGCGGAGTGCATGATCTCAGCGGAGCTCTTCAGCAGCAATGCCATTTGGTCACTGCGCTTCTCAATTTCCCCCTGTCTTAAGAGGTTGGTTATCGCTGTCCCAGCATGCGAAGCCAAAACCTGAAGCAAAGTCGCATCCTTCTCGCTGAATGCTCCTTGTTTGCTGCTTTCGACGTTCAGAACGCCTAGGATCGTGTCATCTGCAGCGATTGGAACGGCAAGCTCTGACCGAATCCCAGGGTAGCCAGCAACATATTCGCGGTCTTTACTCACGTCTGGAACGAGTGTGGGTGTGCCCGTCTTCATCGCTCTCACTGTCACACCGCTGGTGCCACTGACCGGAAGTTCACTGAGTTGTGGTTCCAAACGTCCGCGATAGCATACAACCTTAAGAGTACTTCTCTCTGCAACCATAAACGCGGCATATTCAAAACCCAATGTTTTCTCCATGGCATTTACAGTTAATTCATAGACTTCTTGAACACGCTTCGCCGAATTCAGTTTTCCGCCGTAGAAGTTTAATGCGGCAAGCCTTTCTTCGCTTTTCTTGCGGTTTGCGAGAACTCCGCGCATGAAAACGCCGAGAATAACAAGAGACGCTAGTATGTATAACCGCATAGGGAGGTTGCCAAGCGACATAGAAGTTAGAACGTTAAAGAATGTCCCCTCGTGATAGATGAGTGCGTCAACTTCGGAATCTATCACGTATGCAGATACGCCGGCGATAATGAACAGAAGAACTACTGCATATTCCTCTGCAAGCGTCGTTTTCTGTTTGAACTTGGAAGGACGCGTATTCGTTGTGATTATGATCCCCCTTGTTCAAACCTCGTTAAACTGCCTTTGATGGCGAGCATTCAACAAAGAATCTGTCGTCTAATAAAGCAGTTATGAAAACACAATCATTATTTGAGATTAAAGCAAATATCTGATGAATCAATCCAAAACTCTCGAAGAATTCCTTAAGTACAAGAAGTAGCCTTCAACCAATCGACTCTTTGAAGGTTGAGAGTTTGAGCAAGGACAGCACGGAGGAAATCCTTACCAGATATAAGACCGTTGCAGTTGTAGGATTATCGCGCGACCCCTCCAAGGAAAGTCACCGAGTGGCTGAATACTTGAAAAGTAACGGGTTCCGCATCGTTCCCGTGAACCCTACTGCAGACGAGGTCTTGGGGGAGAAAAGCTACAAGAATCTGCTTGACATTCCTCCCGAAATTCAGAGGACCCTAGACATCGTGGACATCTTCAGGCCCTCCGCAGATGCACCACCAATAGTTGAAGAGGCTGTTAAGCTGAAGCAACGCTACGACAGACCGTACGTCGTTTGGATGCAACTTGGAATAATCAATGAGCAGGCAGCGAAGACTGCTAGAGCCGGAGGCTTAACTGTTGTCATGAACAGGTGTATGATGGTGGAACACAAGAAGCTGTTTCCAAACCGTTCATGACGCGCTGTAGAAAGGTCTACCTGAATTCAGGCTTCTGCCTGCCTTGTTTCTTGTCTAGGCAGGCTTTTACGAAACCGTAGTATTCTGGGTCAGGTCTCCCAGGTCGACTTTTGAACTCTCCATGAAACTGTGATGCGAAGAAGAAGAAATGATCAGCCAACTCCAGAATCTCCATTCTCCTCGCGTCCGAGCTTTTTCCAGAGAACATCAGCCCATTTTTTCGAAGAGTTTCCGAATAGTCGAGGTTAATTTCGAACCTGTGGCGGTGTCGCTCGTAAACTTCCCCGCTTTTGTAAAGGCAATGCGCCAGCGTGTCGGGTTCGATGACTATTTTGTGAGCACCAAGCCGCATTGTGGCCCCTTTCAGCTCTATTCCCCGCTGTTCAGGCATCAGGTCGATCACCGGATACGGCGAGTTAGAATTGATCTCCGTGCTGTTCGCGTCCGTTAAGCCGCAGACATCACGGGCAAACTCTATCACCGCAAGCTGAAAACCATAGCATACGCCGAGAAATGGCACATCATTCTCCCTTGCGAACCTGATCGCCGTTATCTTTCCTTCGGTCCCTCGCGGGCCAAAGCCGTAAGGCACGAATATTCCATCAACGTCTTGAAGCATCCTGGCGCAGTCAGGATTCTGCTCAAGCTTCTCAGCTTCAATATAATCAACGCACACTTTGCTTCTGCATGCTGCGCCAGCATGTTTCATAGCTTCACTCATGCTCACGTAACTGTCAGCAAGGTGCGCGTACTTACCTACAAGAGCAATCTTCACTTCGTGCTCTGGCTTCAAAACCGCGTCCACAAACGTTCTCCAATCGTTAAAGTCCTGTGATCGCTCCGAAAACCCAAGCCTCTTACAGATAAAATCGCTCATCCCCTGTTCATCCAGTATGAGAGGAACCTGGTAGATAGACGGCACGTTATACGAACAGAAGACAGCATTTTCGGGTATCGTGCCGAACAGGGCGATCTTTCTAAGGGTCTCAGAGTCAATCATCTCAGGGCTTCTCGCAACGATCGTGTCTGGCTGTATACCGATTCGTCTCAGTTCGTTCACACTGTGCTGAAGCGGCTTCGTCTTCATTTCTCCTGTGACATCTAGTATCGGAACCAAGGCAACGTGCACGTACAGCGTGTTTTCATAGCCCTCTTCGAGGCGCATCTGCCGGATCGCTTCAAGAAAGGGTAGACCCTCAATGTCTCCCACTGTGCCTCCGACCTCGGTTAGGACGACATCAACATCTGAGTCTTTTGCAACCTCGCGTATACGATGTTTTATCTCGTTCGTCACGTGTGGCACGATTTGCACGCATCTTCCGAGGAAGTCACCCCTTCTCTCTTTCTCGATCACCGCCTTGTACACTAGGCCCGTTGTGATGTTGTTCTCTTTCTTTAGGTTCAAGTCAAGAAAGCGTTCATACCAGCCCAAGTCGAGGTCCGTCTCGCCGCCATCATCCGTCACGTAGACCTCACCGTGCATGTAGGGGTTCATCGTTCCAGCATCAACGTTCACGTAGGGATCAATCTTTATCACATTGACTTTGAGCCCTCTTGCCTGAAGAATCTTGCCGCAAGAAGAAGTCAAAATTCCCTTCCCAACAGAGCTCAGAACGCCGCCGGTCACAAAAACGTACTTGACCACTTGCTCCCGCTTCCGCAATGAGACAACGAATAGGCTCAAGTCAGAATTTAAACCCTTTCATCCAACACCCTCTTCTCAAGAGATCAAACTTAAAATCAGAGAGGGGTAAGAAGCGAGTCGCCCAAGCAGCTGATTGATCAGTTGGCGTGTGACAGCAATGCATTCAAATCAGCATCCTTAAAAGAGAAACGCGCGGACATTTCCAAAGAAGGGCCAGAATGAAAATCATGTTCGTTGAGCCCCCTAAAGACATGTGGTTCGTCATGGGCGATTACGTACCACCTCCATATGGAATTATCCAACTAGCCGCCTACGTCGAGAAGGACGTGAAGGACGTTGACATCGAAATCCTCGACTGCAACGCAGAGCATGTGGACTGGGGTGGAATGCGGAATCGTATCGAATCGTCCAAGCCTGACATCGTTGCATGCAGCTCCTTGGCCACGTGCAACACGTACGTGGTCGCCAGAACTCTAGAAACGGTCAAGAAAGTGGACAAAAACATCCTCACGGTCACTGGAGGCCAGCATTTCACGGCAACAGCGCAGGAAAGCCTAGAGGAATATCCCGTGATAGACGTGATCGTGCGGGGAGAAGGAGAACGAACCCTAGCTGAACTTGTGATCAAGGCAAAAGAAAAATTGAATCTTCCGAAAATCATGGGCATCTCTTTCAGGCAGCGAGGAAAAATCATTCATAATCCGCTCAGACCGCTCATTGAGAATCTCGATGAATTGCCCTACCCCGGCTACCACCTCGTACAACATATCGTGAGCAGGTATAACTTCGCAATGATGGCAGGACGCAACGCAGCATACGTTCTGATTGAAGGCTCACGAGGATGCCCCCACGAATGTACCTTCTGTACTCAGTGGAAGCACTGGCAGGGAACGTGGAGAATGAAGTCGCCGAAGCGTGTCGCTAACGAAATGGAATTCTGCCACAGAAACTTCGGCAGCCGGTTCATCTGGTTAACAGACGACAACTTCGGCGCGGGCACGCGCGCCAACGACCTCGCTGATGAAATCATAAAAACCGGAGTTTCCGATGACGCAACCTGGTTTGTGCAGGCAAGATGCGACGACATAGTCAGAAACAAGGATGCCCTGCCGAAACTACGAAAGTCCGGGCTCAGCTGGGTTCTCCTAGGCGTTGAGAACTCTGATCAATCAACGTTAAACGCGTTTAAGAAGGAGATAACGCCGGAAGAAGCAAAAACAGCTGTTAAGCTTCTCAAAAAGAACGACATTTTCGCGCACGTAATGCTCATAATAGGCGGACGAAAGGACACTGTCGAGTCGATAAGAAAACAGAGAGAATTCGCAAACGCTCTTGACCCAGACTTTGTCATGTTCGGCGTTTTGACGCCTTTCCCTGGAACTCACGTCTACGAAGAAGCAAGACGAAACGGGTGGATAGAAGACTCCAACTGGTCACACTACGACATGATCCATGCAATAATGCCGACAGAAACCTTGTCAAGATCGGAATTACAAGAACAGCTTTACGAATGCTACAGAAGCTTTTACAGTCCATGGAGAAGAAAACTGCAAGGGCTGTTCTCAAGCAACAAGCTGAAAAGAAAGGTTTTCAGGTACATGGCAGGCAGAGCAATGCTCGAACAGTTCAAGAGCCTTTTCATGGGCGTCCTCGAATGAAGACCGAAGCCAGACCGTCTCTCATGATGAAATTTACGCTACTCGTTTCACTCTTCGGTCTGTTTATCACGTTGTTAATGATAGCTTATCCACCCAAGTTCTCAGCGAACTTTTCTCTGCGAAAACCTCTCATCGGCTCCATTTTCATCACGATTTGCGCTGCAGGAACCGCGGCCGCACTTTCGCCTAGAAAATGCTCTATGTGGCCTGACACTCACGTGCCCAAAGCAGCGCCTAAACAGGAATCAAAAATCGTGTCCTCAGCTGGCTCCAAAACACATCATCCGAACTGTGGAAAGTTCTCAGTTCATACAATTCAGTTCAGAGGTAACTCCTATTGCGCTGCGTGTTCAGGCCTAGCTGTAGGAGCTTCTTTTGCTGTGGCGATCAGTTGTGCTTACTTTTTCTTGGGGCCTTCCATAGGGGCGTTGGGCCTTCTGTGTTTGGCTATCGGACCGTTTGGGCCTCTTGTCGGCTTCATCCAGTTCATGCTTAAGGGATGGGTTCGTGCTGGGGCTAACGCTTTTTTCGTGTTCGGAAGCTCTCTGTTTGTGATTGGAGTGGATCAACGCATGGGCAACTTTTTCGTTGACCTGTACATGTCGGGCCTAGTCGTGTTTTGGATCATTACGCGAATAACCATTTCTCAGTGGGATCACTCGAGAATCTGCCTGATTTGCAAATACCAATGTGAACGGGAAAAGGGTAACGCTCTACCTTCTGCGACTCAGTCCGTACAAGGCGCCTAACACTATCAGTACTCCGAAGATTATGATGGCAAAAGGCCAAACACTGATGCTACTAGAAATCAGGTTTGCTTCTTGCAAGAGCACTATGACACCCGCTAGCAAGATGATGACGCCAATGGCTATCGCAACGATTACACCGCCTCTGGGGATGCCGAAGCACTCGTGTTCCACCCGTCTGTACGGTTCTCCCTCTCTGCGCGTTCCCCAACACTCATCTTCAACTCGACCCTGTCCAACCCGCTCACCAACAGCATAGAGTGATGCTCCGCACTGGGAGCAGACCTTAGCGTCGTCAGGATTCTTGGTGCCACATTTAGTGCAGTAAACCATGGAGCCTCTCCGTCTTAGCAATTTCGGAATGTTCAGTATTAAGACTTTTGGTGGGGAGAGCTTTTTCAGCCTGGCTTAGGATCTGCTTCAACTGTTCCCTGGCGAGCTCTAGGACGTCAACGAATCTTCCATGACGTTTTGAGTCCTTCAGCAACGTCTGTTTGACTAGCAGCGGTCTCTCAAAGCGTTTAACATACTCGAACTCTATGGCTCTTTTCCAGCTGCCTCTTTCGCATTCGACCCTGTCCTCTTCAGGTAATGTGTCCCTTTCAGACGCGTGGTCAACCAAGCCGTAACCGATCAATGCATCCCCAATTCCGGTTTTGTGAATGAACAGGATTGTTCATCCAGACTTCCATTTTCTTTTCATGTTGGTGTAATAGATTGCCATTTCAAAAACGCGGTTGACCCATCGTTCAGTTGCTATTCTGACAACGTAGCCTGCGACTTCGGGTTTAGAACTGTCCATCGATTGATCATGGGATGATTTCGATCTTTATTTCGCTTTTGGAGGTTGAGAGAATCTGAAAAGCCTCTCTGATATCTTCAAGCCTCATCTTCCGCGTTATGAGCGGCCTCACATCAATTGCCCTTGACGCTATCAGGTTCAGAGCTCTTCTGAAATGCAGAGGAGTGGTGTGAAAGGCGCCCACCACCTTCAACTCGCCGTAGTGAAGTTGCTCAGCGTTGACCTTGATCTCTGTTCCAGGAGGACAACCGCCGAACTCCAAGACAGTTCCGCCTTTTCTCGCCAGCTTCATCGCTTGCTCCCAGGTTGCAGGAAGGCCTATCGCTTCGATTGCAACGTCAGCCCCGTACCCGCCTGTTAGGTCTCTGACCCTCTGTATTACATTTTCACCGCGACCGTTGATAACCTCATCAGCGCCTAGTTTCTTAGCGAACTCTAGTCTCTCGTCTACAAGGTCAATCATTATTGTTTTTTCAACGCCCATCTTCTTGACGGTTAAGAGATGAAGTAATCCTATTGGTCCAGCACCTATGATCGCAACGGTGTCGCCCATTCTGACCCCTGCTTTCTCGGCACCGTGAAGAACACATGCCAAAGGCTCGGTGATCGCCGCCTCTTCGTAGGATACGTCTCTCGGGATCTCTTGCATATTCACCAAGACCATGCGAGCTGGAACTTTGATGTACTCTGCATATGCTCCCCAGAGCCAAATCATGTTCTCGCAAAGATTGTACTTGCCCTTCTGGCACATAGTACAATGCAAACAAGGCGCGCTGTTGCCGGCACGCACGCGAGAGCCCTCCTTCGGCCATTCGAGCCCTTCGCCGACGTCAACAGCTTCGCCCGCCCACTCGTGACCGAAGATTGTTGGAAGCTTTATCACGTTCTCAACGTAGCCTCTCTGAAAGATCTTCAGGTCCGTGCCACATGTTGTCGCTGCTTTGACTCTCACAAGAACCTCGCCCGCTCCGGCCTTCGGAACTTCTACCTCTTCCACCCTAAGATCCTTTACGCCGTAAAGCATCGCTGCCCTCATTCTTTCGCCACTCACCCTTCATCACCCTCAACGGTCATAGTGTGAACGTCACCGCAATTCAGGAGACTGGCCTAACTTTCTCAAGGCCTCCTTCTCGTTGCGCCAGTACAACAGCCGATTCGCGTTTTCAAGCTGCATCCAAGCGTAACCTGCAAGTTCTGACTCCTGAAGCTTCACAGGTTCTCCGGAATCTGCCTCCACTAAGAAACTGGAAACCGTGTGTCTAACCTCGTTGAAGACAAACTCGTACTTGTGGACCTGGCCCATGATCTTGATATTCTTCAGACCAGTCTCTTCAAAAATCTCGCGCCTAAGCGCCTCAACTTCTGGTTCTCCCTCGTTGACTCCTCCCTTAAGAAGTCTCCAGTGTAAAGTGGGAGTTCTTCTGTCCTTCTTTTGGACGAGCATAACAAGTTCTCGGTTTTTCTGATCAAAGATGACACCCTGCACTTCATTTCTCACCTTCATGGTAGGCAACCGGTCTCCTTTACTTATTCAAGATGACCACTTTCAAGCTTTCTGCGCTTTCCAGAGCTGTTTTGAAAGCTTTTGCGGCGTCTTTAAGCTTGAAGCGGTGCGTTATTAACTCCTTTGCTTTTATTCTGCCTGACTCAATTAGGTGCAACGCTGTTCGCGTTTCCAAGTGTGACGTTGAATAAGACGGTATTATCTTGGTCTCGGAGAAAAACAGTTCTTTCGGGCTCATCCGTAAGAAAGCAGCAGGATTAGTGGGAGCGAAAACGCACAGCTTGCCGCCTTTCCTGCAGACATCGATCCCCGCTTTGTACGCCTGTAAGTTCGGTGCGGTGACGATCGACACGTCCACACCTCTGCCTTCAGTTACAGACCCGACCACCGCTGTTAAATCTTCACTGTTTGGGTTAACAAGCATGTCTGCTCCAAACTTCCGAGCGAAATCCAGTCGAGAGTCTATCAGGTCGCTCACGATTGTTGTTGACGCGCCGTAGATTTTTGAGAGAGCCGTGTGGATCAACCCTGTGGGTCCTGCGCCGATTACGGCTACTGAATCCCCTACCTTGAGATTACATTTGTTGAGCGCTCTCACGCAGCAGCCGATAGGCTCGATGAGAGTGGCTTCTTCGAAGGACACGGATTCTGGGATCTTCAAAGTGTCAAGCTGAAGATTTGGAGCCGGAACTTTGAAGAACTGTGCAAACCCGCCGGGCTTGATGTTGGTTCTGTGGAACTGATCGCACAACGTGTAGTCGCCGTTCAAACAGTAGTGGCATGCCATGCAGGCAACATGATGATGCACAAACACTCTGTCTCCCAAGTTGACCTCTTCAACTTTCTTTCCCATCTTTGCGATTATTCCTGAAGGTTCATGCCCTAGGACAAGAGGGGCACGAGGTTTAAGATACCATTCCATTAGGTCTGAACCACAAATCCCGCAGGCCTTCATCTCAACGAGGACTTCTTGACCACTGATTTTAGGTACAGGAACCTCCTCTATCCGCGTGTCCCGTGAACTGTAGTATACTGCGGCTTTCATCTGAGTTCAATGGCTTTTCTTTGGCTTGGCACTTAAAACTTTCCAAATGCATGATTACGCAAAAAGCGTCAATGCTCCCTTGAAACCGTCGAACAAAAGGATACAGAAGAACGACACAGAATACTTCAAGCTGTTAAGGCCTATTCTTGGATATTTGAACTATTCTGTAATCTTTCTTTGATTTTTCCGAGGAACTCGGCTGCGGGTGCGCCATCGATTACCCTGTGGTCATACGAGAGGCTCAACATCATTATAGGCTTGACCTCGACCTTGCCGTTGACTGACGCTGGCTTTTCAGCGATTCTCCCGACGGCGAGTATAGCTGCTTCCGGTGGGTTGATTATTGGAATGAAAAAGTCGACTCCGTGCATGCCTAGGTTAGTGACGGTGAAAGTCCCTCCTGTCACTTCTTCTCTCGACAATTTTGCCAGCTGCGCCTTTTCGGTGAGCTCCAAAACTGCAGCGTCAATGTCCTTCAAGGTTTTTTGATCCGCGTTCCGTATGACAGGGACGACCAAGCCGTTTGTTGTGGCGATGGCAACGCCCACGTTCACGTCCGCGAAAATTTTTATTCGGTCGCCTTCGAGAGTTGAGTTTACGATGGGCATTTCAATAAGCGCTGTTGCTGCGGCCTTTATGATGAGGCTGGTATAGGATACTTGGAGTCTTTCATGAAGCCCTTTGGCTTTGGAAGCATCAACCTCCATTACGACCGCACTGTGCGGAGCTGTCCTGAAGCTCATGGAAAGCCTTTCTGCGGTCGTTTTTCTGAAACCACTTAGGGGTATGACTTCTTTGACCGCGGGCTGTGCTCCGCCTTTCGATTCTATGAGTCGAGTTACGTCGTCTTCTACGATTCGTCCTTCGGAGCCACTTCCACGTACGTTTGATAAGTCGATCATATGTTCTCCTGCCAAGCGTTTAGCTGCGGGCGAAGCAACAACTCGCTTCTCACCCCCAGTTTCGGCGGTCTCGGCGGCTTCTGCCCCCGCCCCTATGTCGGGGATTGTCTCGTCACTCGTGCCTATCACGGCTAGGACAGCGTTAACAGGAGCATCCACGCCTTCTTCGACCAGGATCTTCCGTATGATCCCTGAAGA
>DASPPK010000083.1:0-2962 GCA_035625495.1 Candidatus Acidiferrales bacterium
ATAAGACCGTCAAGATCGCAAAACAGAATATTGCTGCCTCAATTGCCATTAAGGTGGTCTTAGGTGCGCTAGGATTGATTGGCTTGACTCCTCTATGGTTTGTAGTAGCCTCAGGCGACGACGGCTTGACCTTGCTCGTGCTTCTTAACACGTTACGCCTAAAGCGCGTAAACATCTAGCATACGCAAACGACAAATGCTGTTCTCGATAAAATCAAATATCCTGAATAGAACGGTGCAATATAATTGCTACTTAATCCCTATCTTAGACTTCAGACGTGTCCATTCATCTGGACTAAGAACTTGTCCGGCAACCTTGAGGACGGCTTGGAACATCTCTGGTGGTGCACTCGCTCGTGCAGCATTGATCGTCTCCGCGCGTTCATCTAAATTCATTGCAGGAAGCATAATCTCAAGGTTGTACTTCAACTCATCGGGTTTTTGGTTAGCTAAGATCGTTCTGAACGTGTTTGCGAGTTCCTCGTTCGTGCAGAGTTGCCACAAGGCAGGCTGGATATTCTCTTCTTCTTTGTTGATGTGCATGAAGTAGAACGAGGTAAAGCGATTCCATGCTCGATAGAACTCTAGAGCGAGTTCCCGGCGTCTTTCGAAGTCAGCAGGTTTGGTCCCTATTGCAACGAAGTGGGTTATGAGGTCATCGAACTGTTGATTGATCGTACGGTGGTCCTCCTCTAATTTTCTTGCTGCGCCCGGAACCCTGTCAGACAGCAAAGGATGAATACATTTCTCCTCCAGAGCAGCGTGAAGACGCATGTGCTCTCTGAAGGACGTGAGTTCATCATGAAGCACATCGAGAGATTTCTGGTCCGCATAGTCGATGCTTCCAGCTTGCACGGAGATCTTGAAGAAATTGCTGCGCTGTCCCTTATGGATGCCAGTATACAAATCAATTTGACTGTTCATGATCTCTCACTTGTGCTAACAATTAATAACCATTATCCCCTTTGCTCTTCGGACACCCATTAAATCTCATCAAAAACACGGAAAAAATATCCTCCGAACATGTTTTTATAGCATCATCGGCGTCTCTTATATGCGCGCGAAATGGATTTGCACCGGGTCATAGCGCGTATGCAAAGTGAATCGTAAGTCCTTCTTTTTTCCCCGGCGCTGTGAGCTACGCGAGAGTTGCTTTGGCAACTACGGGTTTACCTCAAAGACTTCACGACGAACCTAATAGAAAATCCGATGGAAAAAGAATTTGAGGCAAAACTACGCGAATCCTTCTTTCATTTGTGAGTTCGTTTGAGGCAGGGATTTTTGAACTTTGTCTTGCTTGGTCGTTAACGTCTTCCCTTAATCTCTATCCTCGACTTGAGGCGTGTCACGTTCGTCTTCTGTTAGTTCCAGTCTTCTCGCAGGAAGATGTGGAAGGAAGATTTAGCGGTCGACCTGACACTGATGTGTGGCAACGGCGTGGGAAAAGGACGGAGCGGTCTGGGCTGCGGAAGCGGTGAGGGTTCCATGTCAATCTCGGAATCTGCTTCAAGCCTCTTACTCATCGTCTTCACCCTCCGCCGCGGTTGGGACGACTGTAAGCTCCATCAGTTTCTCTCCGCGAAGGATCAAAAGCTTCGTCTTTTTTCCGATTACATTTTCGGTCAGAAGTCTCGGAAGGTCGTAAAATGTTGTCACTGGGCTCTCGTTGAACTTCACTATCACGTCGCCCATAGCTAGACCGGCTTTTTTGGCTGGCGTGCCCTGTTCGACTGAGAAAACCATGACTCCTGCGTTCTGGTTGACACGTGATTGACTTGCGATTTCCTGCGGGATTAAAACAGTGTTTGACACTATGCCCAAGTATGCTCTTTTGATCTCTCCTCCGGTCATGAGCCTGTCGACGGTGCCTTTCACTTTGTTGACCGGAATCGCTATGCCGCGAGACCAGACGAAGGCTGTGTTGAGGCCTATCATCTTGCCGGAAACATCGACCAGCGGTCCGCCTGAAAAGCCTGGATTGAGTCTAGCATCAGTGGCTATCACATCTTCCATCGCTGTTCCTCTCCACCCTCTGAGAGTGCTTCCCACGTTTGTGATTATGCCTGTTGTTGCGCTTGGTTGTCTGTTGAACGGGTTAGCTAGGGCCAGCACGAATTGGCCTGTGCTCAGCGTTTCGGAATCGCCGAGTTCTATTGGTTTAAAGTTTGCCTGTTCTGCTTTGAGCAGCGCTATGTCGGAATAGGGGTCAACACCAACTATCTTGGCTTCAAGAGTTTTTTCTCCAGAGCCGATTCTGATGGAAGCGTTTCTTCCGAGAACATGGTTGCACGTCACTATGTGGCCTTCTGAACTGAAGACGACGCCCGTGCCTCTCGTCATCGTTGTGTTCACGCTTACCAAGGAAGGCGTGAGTTTACGGACGAGTTCAGTGGTAGCGTCAGAAACCGACTTTAACACCTGCAAAGCACTAATTGACTCACTCATACTTTTCACATCAAAAATAGAAGAAGCCAGCGTCTTATTTGTTGACTAAGGAAGGCAGAAAGTCGGTCACATTACGCCGGCGTCAGATGCACGTCGAAATCGCCAACGTAGGCTACGTGTCTGATCAACCGTGAGTTTGAACAGAGTTTGCCTATGTAGGTGACAAGTTGATAAGAAGCTCTCAAGGCCATGTTCAAGTCCTTATCATGCAAGAACTTGGCTTCAATCGTGAGCGTTCTGTCCGACACGTTTGCGTCAACTTGGATGCCGCCATCTTCTGTGATCCACTTCAAAATGACCTCTTCGCGGCCTTTTCTATCTGAACTGCCTAGCCAACGAAGCAGACCGAACCATCTTCCTCTCAGGTGTGAGGCCAAATTCTGAACTGACATATCAGAAGGCAGAAATGTCTGCAGAAGAGGAACGCGGGATTCATCCCTGCACGTGGGATGTAGTCCCAGAAACTCATCGATCTTCGATGTCACCCTGTAACCTTCATGTCCCTTCTCCACTATGCC
>DASPPK010000084.1:0-2193 GCA_035625495.1 Candidatus Acidiferrales bacterium
TTATACTCTTTATCTGCCTTACCAACTGAAAAATTCCAGTCCTTGACTTCGACATCCATATCTTTAAAATGAGAAACCAAAGCATCTCGATAACTAGCTACAGTCTCACCAATCTTCTGCAATCTTGTGGTCAAGTCAATATTTTTCTCAGACAAATTTCCACCTCCAAATAAAACGGATACTTCGTACGCGCTCGAATTCCTCAGTTTTAAGTAGAAAACCTTCCTTTTAAGTTTTTATTGTTTTGTTGCATGTCCGTTTCGTGTAAGAGTATAGTCGAGAGTTTTGGAGAAGAAATGGAAGTAGACGACGACGTTTCGGTCGAAGAGCTCCTGCCCTTTTTTCGGCTTAGCTTTTTTTCTTTGTTTCCTATTCGGAGAACAGCTTCTTGATGGCACTGATTCTTGCTTTCTGAGCCAGCACGTCACTTGTGACTAGTGTTATGGCTTCTTCAGGGCACCATTTGACGCATTGAGGGCCGTCAGGTTTATCTTTGCAGAGGTCGCAGACGTAGACCACTTTGCTTTCAGGATGAAGCATTATTGCGCCATAGTCGCATGCTTCAACGCACCAGCCGCAACCGTTGCATTTGTCCTTGTCCACAACTATGTTTCCAGTGTCCGCTGACTGCGTGAGTGCTTCTCGTGGGCACGCTGCCACGCAAGCTGGGTCTTCGCAGAGTCTGCATGTGACTGACATGTTGGCTATTTGGTTAACGCGGACAACGCGTATGCGTGATTTGAGTGGGTTGAAGGCTTTTTCTTTTGTGAATGAGCAGGCGTACTCGCAGATTTGGCAACCTACGCACTTCTCTGGGTCGGTTGAAACGAATTTTCTTTCGTGAATTTTAACCATTCTAATCCTCTTTTTCTTCAATTATGCTTGATAGATCTTCCAGCCCAAGCTTGACCAGGAGGTCTTTTGTGGGTATCCCCTCTAGTGTCCAACCGCGCGCCCAGTAATAATCGTCGAGCATCAGGTCAAGTTCATCTTGGGTTACCTTCGCGCCTTTAGCTGGTCCGTCATCGGCAATCGGTTGGTTCATAACTTTCCATGGTAACGTGTCGTCTTTGCGGGTTAATCCTTCTTGGATGTTAATTAGCCGTGCAAGAGTGTTTATCCTTTCGCCTGCAAGGCCAAGTTCTTGAGGCGTCATTTCGTACCCGGTTACTAACGTGTAAAGCGTCGCCATGTCAGGCAACTCCTTATACAACGTGCCTTTAGCGTTCTTGCAGATGATGAGTGAATCAATCAAGGCGTAAACATCCTCAGAGTCTTTGACCAGTTTGCCTCGACCCTTTTCAGCTTTGAAACGGTCAACCTTACCTGTCATGTCTAAAGCGTAGACGCCGCTTCTGTTGTGGTCAGCTCCACGGAAGGAAACTGCAAACCCCAAGGCTGTTGTTTTGAGGCATCGTAAATCGTAACCTGTAACTTCCAAACCCTTAATGTTCTGGGCAAGCTTCTCTGAGTCTCTGCCGATTTTCTGAGCAGCTGCTTTTACGCCGTCAGCGAGGACATCGCCGATTCCCTCTCGCTTGCCTATTTTCTCAATAAGTTGCAGGAGGGCCTCTGAGTTACCGAAGTGAGCATCAATTCCGCCAAGCTCCTCATGTGATAGGATGCCTTTTCCATGGCAGTCCATTACGAAACTAACGGTTACGCCCGCGCTTTGAGCATCTAACCCGTAGTAGTTGCACAGCTCAGCGGCTTTGATTATTGCATCAAGCTTGTCCACGCCACAATTCGGGCCTAGCGCCCAGATATTGTCGTATTCCATGCGGGCCATGGTTCCTTTGTAGGGTCCGTCTCGGATTACTGCTTCATGTTCGCATCGCATGGCGCACGAGTTGCAAGCGATTATTTTTGCGATGTAGTGTTCGTTGAGGGTTTCTCCGCTTACTTTTTCGGCGTTGTCGAAATAAGAGTTGTTGTAGTTGCGCGTGGGCATACAGTATAAAGCGTTTTGAATCATGACGTTTTCTGCTGACCCTAAAGTTCGGTATTTCTGCGCTGCTGGCCCCTTCATTCTTTCATGAAACTCTTTAACTAATTCAATGAATTCTTCTGGTCTAGCGACAACAATGTCGTTTGTTCCTCGGACAGCGATGGCTTTGAGGTTTTTTGACCCCATGATTGCGCCAAGTCCCGTTCTTCCAGCCACACGGGTTTTCTCGTTAATTATGCTTGCGA
>DASPPK010000085.1:0-4980 GCA_035625495.1 Candidatus Acidiferrales bacterium
AAAGAACGTGACACCTTATGAGCTGTTCAATGCTGACGAGGTTTTCTTCACGGGAACAGCCGCGGAAATCGTGCCTGTGAGAGAAATAAACAAAAGGTCTATAGGCGACGGAAGCCCAGGCCCGATTGCGAGAAGACTGATAGCAGAGTTCTCAAGAATGGTTCACGACCCGAAGGAAGGAATAACCATCTAACGATATTCACGCGCTTTTTTTGACCCAGGCCCATACTTTTGTTTGTGTTTCTTCATGAAGCCTTCAAGTTCATCAAACGCTTTTTCAAGAATCTCGATCGGCGGAAGGATAACTCCTCTAGCGTGTCCTGCTCCGTAGACTGGGTCGAATCCAGATCCGTGAACAAAAAGCACTCCAGTTTCCCTTAGAAGATCCAAAACGAATTCCATATCTGTCTTCCATTTTCTTCCTACTTCATGGATTTTGGGGAAGACGTAGAACGCAGCTTCAGGTTTTGTGCAACTAATTCCTTCGATTCCGTTCAGCCTCTTCCAAGCGAAGTAGCTTCTTTGCCGAAGTTTTTCAACTGTGATTTCTATGTGTTCTTGCGGACCGTTTAAGGCTGCCACCCCCGCTTTCTGAACAGGCGTGTTCGCGCAGAGTCTTATTCTAGCTTCTTTCTCGATGCATTCTCGCATTTCTTGCAGTTCGCCTCTCCTGCTGTGGAAGTACAGGTATCCAAGTCTCCAGCCTGTCATCAGGTAAGCCTTCGAAAAGCCGTTCAAACCTATGACTGGAACGTCTCCGGCCACGTGGGCTGTGCTGACAAATTTTTCGTGAAACACTAGCTGGTCGTAGATTTCGTCTGACAAGACTGGGATGTCGTTTTCGCCTGCTAGGTCCACCATTTCTTTTATCATTTTGCCTTCGTACATAGCACCACAAGGGTTGTTTGGGTTGATGATTACTATTGCACGAGTCTTAGGTGAAATTTTTTTTCTAACGTCATCGATGTTTGGTTGCCAGCCGTCTTCCTCGACTGTTTCGTATGTTATCGGCTTTCCGCCGAAGAATCTGGCGTACGAGATGTAAGGCGGGTAACTTGGTCCGGGCAGAAGGATTTCGTCTCCAGACTCGATGAGCGCAGCCATAACCATCATGATGCCTTCAGAAATTCCTGATGTGACAATCACCTCTTCGGCCGAGACTTCAACGGCGTTGACTCTTTTTTCTTTCTGGCTGATTGCCTCTCTGAGTTCTGGCAACCCTTCTGAGGGCGAGTAGAGATTCGCTCCTTCTTCAACCGCCCTGAACAGGGCTTGTTTGATGTGCAGTGGCGTGTCAAAATCAAACGCATTTGGGTCTCCTATGTTCAGATAGTAAATCTTCTTGCCTGTTTTCGCAACCTCCCTTGCGTAAGGGATGACATCGCGAATCGCATACTCGATTGTCTGCACTCTTTCGGTCGGCTTCGTTTTGGCCAAGTTTATCACTTTTTAGGGCTGAGATTGTTCAGAAATGAGATAAAGATTGTGGAGTGGCTAGCCCACTACAAACGTTGCAGACGTTTGGTATCCGTCCGCAGTCTGTATGGTAATCGTCACATTTTGACCAACGTATGGTTCCCATTGCCATGGGAAGAGCATTCCGACGGCTGACCCTATGGAAATCTGTTGTCCGGAATCATTTGCAGATTGCCAGGTGATCGGCATTGTTCCGTTCTCGGCCATGATATTCATCTGGGTCACTGTTTCGTTGAGTTGGGAAAACTCGCTGTTGTAGATTGTGACGTTTAAGTAAGGACTTCCAGGTGAGAGATAGATGAAAGAGGCATTGGTTATTTCGAGGTATGGAACAGTCATGTTGTAAGTGAGTAGCGATTCGTTTGAGCCATACGTAACGTATGCCGTCACGGTGACGTTTTGCCCGATGAAGCTTGACCAGTTGAGAACGCATGTGAGAGTAGATTGTACGCCTGGCGCTATCAGTGTTGCACTGGTAACGGTTTGGTTTTGGTTGAGGTCCACTTCTGTCACGTTGACGGTGTTAAACGAATAAGGCATGTTGGTCATGTTTACGAGGAAAAGACCAGTGTTGGTCAGGTCAAAAACCACGTTGTTTATGTTTACTTCGACTCCTAAAGGTGTTGTAACAGTCTCAGACCCAGACACGAACCCTTCTTCAGTGTAGGCAGTCACTGTAACGTTAATGTCACGGTAGCTGGTGTCGTTCCAGTTCCAAGAACATGCAAAAACGACTGTTTGATTCACGGCGATAGCCATGGGAAGAGAGGGGCTTGAGAGCGTCCCGTTTATGACGTCTACCGTATTGTTGCCATATACCAAGGTGATGTTTGCGACGATCACAGAAGTGGTAGAATCTGGCATGTTGGAAAGTGTTATGTCAGTCTCATTTGTGTTGGTTTCATTAAATGTGACCTGCGCCACTTGCAGGTCGACGAAGGGAATGGGTTCTTGTATTTGAGCCGTGTAACCTTCAAGTGTGTCAACTGTGATTACGGGTTTTACAAGATCTTGCCAGTTTGTGAAACAAGTAAACGTTATGCTCTGGTTTGCGGGGATTACCGTTGGAACCTTTACGGTCAGGTTTTCGACAACAGAGTTGTAGTTAACCTCAAAGTCCGACATGGTTAAGTTGATCGGCGAAGGTTGATTCGTGATCGTGACGTTGAAATATGCGTCACTTTGGGAAGCGTTAAAGTTTGTGCTTACTCCAAGGGTTACTTGTTGCGTCTGGACAGAAAGCGCGGTTTCTGTGTTATTCACGGTTAACACGTGCACCGTGATAAGGCTTCCAGCCATCGCGCCCCATAGTAACGAGCAGGTGATAGTTTGGGAGGTTCCTATGGCAAGAACGAATGGAAGTCCTGGCGTAGAGGCCGTAATGCTGGATTCGTTGAACCCTACTGCTGTCAAGTAAATGTTGGTTATGTTTGCATCAAAGCTTGAATGCGATGGGTTTAGAACCGTCACGTTGAACTGATTTGCGTCGTTGACTGGGAAATTGGTGCCTGTTATAATCAGGTCCAGGTTGTTTTGGGGCTCCAGATAGAATGGTGCCATCGTCCACGCGTATGCTATGAAGGCCCCGATTATTGCTGCGAGCAGGATGAGTAAGATTGCAAACAGCGTGGAGATCGCCCTCACCTCTTTTTTCACGTGCAAGTTTTTCCCTCGATTCTTAAACAATCGTTGTAAACCATATTTCTCAGTAGTAAATAAGGATTCTCTAGTTCGCTTTCGCTATCGACTCGTCATCTTGACCCCGTCTTTTGCGTTTTCAAGGTCTGCGCCCGCAACAGGGCTGTTGTTCAAAGCACGCTTCGCAGTTTTTCTTTAGAGCAGATATACAATTCGCTTAAAAGAATAGGCAAACTAATGCATGAGCGATGAGTTCACGGAACAGAAAAGGTCTTTCGCAGCAAGCGTCAGGTTCTTTTCTGTTTCCAGTGTTACAGCTAAGTTTAAATCTTATTCGCTTCAGATAATTCAGCTTACGATCCGAAGGGCTACGCATGCCAGAACACGATGCGGTCATAGTAGGTGCGGGAATCATAGGGTTAGCAACTGGGTATCACCTTAAAAGAATGAATCCGAAGCTTGACGTTTTAATCGTTGACAGGCTTGGCGCTGCGGGCCAAGGAAGCACCGCGAAGAGCGCAGCTGCTTTCCGCTGTCTTTTTGCTTCTCGCACAAATTTTGCTCTGGCAGATTCTTCTGCAGAGTTTTACAGATACGTGCAAGATAATTTGCACTTTGACCTTAAGCTACGCTGGTCTGGCTACCTGTGGTTTTTTGACGAGCAAGGCTACCATAGGATGCTTCCGGTGTTGAAGGACTTGGCTAGCAAGGGTTTTCAGTATACGGAGTACGATGAAAGAGATTTAGCTGAGAAACTTGAGATGCGAACTAGCTTTGATAACGATGAAGAAGCCAAAATGATGGGGCTGGGCAACGTTCACAAGGGAGTTCTGATTCCGAAGGCAGGCTTGATCGATGTGGACTCTCTGGTAAAGTTTTATGAATCTGAGTTTCTCAGACTCGGAGGGAAGATTCAGTATCACACTGACGTGAAGGAACTCGTCGTTGAGCCTCGCAGACCTCTAGGGATGCCAGGTGAACCATACTTTTGGCAGGCTGCATCGATCACGGGGGTGAAAACGACGAAAGGTGTGATAAAGACAAAAAAAACGATAGTTGCGGCGGGCGCATGGATTTCTCAACTCCTGGACCCTGTTGGGGTCGAATGCTTTGTAAAGGCTAGGAAGAGGCAGGTTTTCTCTATCAAAGCAAAGACGGATGGGCTGAGGAAACTTTTAACATGCAAGGAATTCACGAAAGCAGGGTGTCTCCCTTTCACGATTCTTCCTAAACCGTCTGCCTACATTCGGCCTGCTCCTGAAGAAGATGCTCTTTGGCTCGCTTATGCTGACGAGTTCCCGAGAGCCTTCAAGGCAGAGGATGAACCTGAACCTGAAGAAAACTACTACACGTACGGGCTGTACCAAGTCGTGGTTAAGTATTTTCCGCAGTTTACAGACTGCCAGCCATTCTCAGCTTTCGCAGGGCTTTACGAGGTGAACAACATCGACGGTCAACCCGTGATATTTGAGGAAAACGACCTAATAGTCGTCGGCGGCGCAAGTGGAAGCGGCATATTAAAAGCTGACGCGATAGGGAGGATAGCCGGAGCACTTTACAACGGTGAAGAGTACGCTAACCTGTATGGTGACAAAAAGTTCAGAGTCAGCGACCTTGGCCTGAAACACAGAAGCGTCGAACCGGAAAAGCTCGTGATCTAAGCTCCGTAAAAGATTATGCTTATTTACTTACGTTCACTTATTTTAATAACACTCATTTTCAGGAAGTCAGCGTTATGTTCGGTTGGAACGGCAAGCTCTTACACGTAAACCTAAACAAGGGCAAAGGCGTTGCGGATAAGTATGAAGCAGGAATGGCCAAGAATTTTCTAGGAGGAAGAGGCTTTGCAGCTAAAATTCTCTGGGA
>DASPPK010000086.1:0-10324 GCA_035625495.1 Candidatus Acidiferrales bacterium
AGTTTCGGCGGTCTCGGCGGCTTCTGCCCCCGCCCCTATGTCGGGGATTGTCTCGTCACTCGTGCCTATCACGGCTAGGACAGCGTTAACAGGAGCATCCACGCCTTCTTCGACCAGGATCTTCCGTATGATCCCTGAAGATGATGCTTCCAAATCGTAGGTCGCTTTTTCAGAGACTATTTCCGCAATTGGGTCTCCTTTTTCGACAGCTTCGCCTTCCTTCTTGTACCACTTGCCCACGGTGCCCTCCTTCATCGTCAGGCTGAGTCGGGGCATCACGACGGTCGTTGCCACCTTAGACAACTTCCTTCACGGCTTTGACTATCGCTTTCTCATTCGGGATTACGAACTGCTCTAAAGGTGGGCTGAATGGAATCGGCGTGTCCTGTGCCGTCACGCGTTTTATCGGCGCATCCAAATAGTCTATGGCTTCCTCGGCGACAACGGCCGCAATCTCTGCGCTCGCGCCAGCCGTCCTGCAATCTTCGCTTACTATAACTATTCTTCCAGTTTTCTTGACAGAATCGACGATCGTTCTCTTGTCTAAGGGTGTCAATGTTCTTGGGTCGACGACTTCTACACTTATGCCTTCTTTTTCAAGGCTCTCACTCGCTGCCAAGGCTTTGTGAACCATAAACAGAGTAGCGACCACCGTGGCATCTGACCCCTTCCTCTTGACATCCGCGATGCCGAAGGGAATAAGGCATTCCTCTTCTGGGACGTCTCCTTCAAGGGGATAAAGCAGCTTGTGTTCACAGAAAAAGACGGGGTTGTTCCCGCGTATGGCCGTCTTCAGAAGTCCCTTTGCGTCATATGGTGTGGAAGGCACAGCCACGTACAATCCGGGAACGTGCATGAACCATGCTTCCAAGCTTTGAGAATGATGGGATGCGATGTTGACGCCTGCACCGAACGGTGTTCTGATAACCATCGGACAGCTCGCTTGGCCTCCGAACATGTAACGTATTTTTGCCGCTTGATTCGCGATTTGATCCATAGCGAGGGCAGTCAAGTCTCCAAACATGATTTCTGCAATAGGCCGCATACCCGTTATCGCAGCGCCTACTGCAGTTCCGATTATCGCTGACTCGGAGATCGGAGTGTCCCTGACCCTCTCGTCCCCAAATTCCTCCGCCAAACCCTCAGTGACCTTGAAGGCTCCGCCCCAGTACCTGCCGATATCTTCTCCCAGCAAGAACACAGTGGGGTCTCTCCGCATCTCTTCTCTCAAGGCTTCACGGAGCGCTTCTCGATAGCAGATTCTCCTCATTTGCTTCCCATTCCTCTAGCCATACACATCTTCCAGAGCCTCTTCAGGAGCAGGAAAAGGGCTTTCGAGCGCAAACCTTGCGGCTTGTTCAACTTCAGCTAACGCTTTCTTCTCTATCTTTTCAACATCCTCTGCCGATAGAGTTTTGTCTCGCAGCATTCTATCCCTCAGTTTTCTTACTGGGTCCTTGGCTAACCATTCCTGAACCTCTTCTTTAGCCCTGTACTTAGCTGAGTCAACACGGGAATGTCCCTTGTGTCTGTAAGTTTTGCATTCCATGAGAGTTGGGCCCTCACCGTTTCTCGCCCTGTGAACCGCTCTGCAGGCCGCTTCGTAAACATCCAAAACGTCGTTTCCGTCAACGACTTCACCTGGCATTCCGTAGGCCACAGCTCGGTCTGCCACGTTCTGAAGCTTCATTATCCTCGACTGACGCGTTCCCATGGCGTAAAGATTGTTCTCGCAGACAAAAATCACAGGCAAAGACCATGCTGATGCGAGGTTCAAACTTTCATGAAAAGTTCCCTGGTTTGAAGCTCCTTCGCCGAAAAAGCATGCTACCACTCGGTCTTTTCTCCCGAGCTTCATCGTCAATCCAGCGCCGACGGCTATCGGTAATCCAGCTCCGACGACAGCGGTGGCGCCGAGCATACCGACGCTGAAATCGGCAATATGCATCGAGCCTCCTTTCCCCTTGCAGTAGCCAGTTTCTTTGCCCAGAATCTCAGCCATTATGCGCTTCAAATCGGCCCCCTTGGCTATGCAGTGCCCATGACCGCGGTGCGTGCTCGTGATGAGATCGTCTTTTCGAAGGCCACTGCAGATGCCTACTGCCACGGCCTCTTCACCAGCGTAGAGGTGTATCGTGCCGGGGACAAGGTTCTGGCCGTACAGTTCGAAGACTTTCTCCTCGAAGAAGCGGATCTCAAGCATCTTCTCAAACATGTCGGCAAGCAGTTCTTTCGACAGGTTTGCCTCCATTCGTCTTCCAACCCTTTACGTGATGGTTCACTTCATATAGACCCCGTGCACTCTTATATTAATCTATGATTGGCCACAGCTCAAGGAAAGAGTTTAAAGTCAAAGGGACCGGTGCGAGGCAGGGCGTGTGCGAACGAGGCACGGGACATCACAACCAGCGTTTTGGTGAGATGTGACATGCAGAAATCCTATTCGAGGCTGTTGGGTATAGTTGGAAAGCCAAACACAGGCAAATCAACGTTTTTTAGTGCAGCAACTCTTGCGCCGGCCGAAATAGCAAACTACCCTTTTACCACTATAAAGCCCAACAGGGGAGTAGGCTACGTTCGAACTCCTTGCGTCCACGAAGAGTTTAACGTTAGTGACAATCCTTCTAATTCCATCTGCATGAGCGGCGTGAGACTGATCCCGATTGAGTTTATCGATTGCGCGGGGCTAGTGCCAGGTGCATGGGAAGGAAGAGGCTTGGGCAACCAGTTCTTGGATGAAATTAGAAAAGCAGATGTGCTGATTCACATCGTTGATGCTTCTGGGGGAACGGATTGCGAAGGCAGACTGTGCAAACAGGGCGCGCATGATCCTCTGGAAGACGTGAGGTTTCTGGAACATGAGATAACGATGTGGATGGCGAGTATACTGAAAAAGGATTGGCCTAAGATTGCGAGAACAACGGAAGCCGAATCAAAAGACCTTTTCACCATGCTGGAAGAGCGTTTGAGCGGCCTCGGAATAAGAAGAGGCCATCTTGTTGAAGCACTAAGGAAGACCGGCTTGAGCGGCGAGAAGCTAACGTTCTGGAGTGATGAAGATTTTCTGACGTTTGTAGACGTGCTTAGACAAGTCTCTAAACCAATGTTAATTGTTGCAAACAAGATGGATATTCCCACTTCACGGGCGAACCTGGAGCGGCTAAGGGAATCGAACCGCCTCGTCGTCCCAGTGTGCGCAGAGGCGGAGCTTGCGCTTAGGCGTGCTGCCGAGAAACAGCTGATAGATTACAGGCCTGGAGACTGCAATTTCAAAATAAACGCGCCTGAAAGACTCAGTGAAGGTCAGGTCAAAGCGCTGGAAATTATAAGAGAGAAAATCCTTTTCGACTCTGGCTCAACGGGGGTTCAGGAAGCAGTGAACACGGCTTTTTTCAAACTGTTGAACATGATAACTGTCTATCCTGTTGAAGACTTGGAACACTTGAGCGACCATGCGGGAAGAGTGTTGCCTGACGCCTATCTTGTGCCGTACGGCACGACTGCACGTCAGCTTGCCTACATAATTCACACAGAGCTGGGAGAGGGTTTCATATATGCCGTTGAGGCGAGAGAGGGCAAACGAGTTGGCGAAGACTACGTGCTAAAGGATAGAGATGTCCTCTCGATAGTGAGTGCACGCAAGAGAGCTTAGGTGTTCTTATTCACCGAAACGTCTCTTGCGCTTCTGGAAAGTTCTAACGGCCCTTAATAGGTCTATTAGTCGGAAATCAGGCCAGTAGACATCTAAGAAGCACAGCTCGCTGTAAGCAGACTGCCACAACAAGAAGCCGCTCAGCCTTTCTTCGCCCGAAGTTCTGATGATCAGGTCTGGGTCTTGCTGAGGCATGTGAGACGTGTAAAGGTATTGCTCGAACGTTTTCTCGTCTACCTTTTCAGGGCTAAGCCTGCCTTCGTGAACTTGCTCGGCGATCTTTCTAGCCGCGTCTACAATTTCTGCTCTTCCGCCGTAAGCGAAGGCGAAGTTTAGGAAGTGTTCATCATACTGCTCTGTTGATTTCTCCACCTCCCCTATGAGCTGCTGCAAGTCAGCAGGCAGGAGGTTTACTCTCCCAATGACTTTAACGCGGACCTTGTCTTTGCGGATCCGCTCATCCGTCAAAAGGTCTCGAAACCGTTCACCCGCGATCCGCATGATCTCTTCAACCTCATCGGCTGTGCGTCTAAAGTTTTCTGTGGAAAAAGCGTAGAGAGTGACTGATTTGACATCGAGTTTCAGACACCAGTCAAGCAACTCTTCAACTTTTTCTGCGCCTTTCTGGTGTCCCAGCCAAGGGTTAAGAACGTTCTGCGAAGCCCATCTTCTGTTCCCGTCAAGAATTATGGCTATGTGCTCTGGCTTTTCACCGCTTTTCACCTGACGCCAAAGCCATCCTTCATAAAGCCTGTAAACGCCGACAGCGGACAGCACAGTTTTGAACACTTATTCAAACCTCGCGCTTCGAAGTGCGCCAACACACTGGCAAGCTTCCTCGCGCTCAACGGGTAAACCGCTAATGCTCTCAATTAAGAGTTTCTCTAGCTTAGGCATGATCTGCTTGGAACAGCTCGAAACATCATGGGTTGAAAGCTTCGTTCGTATTCCAGCAGCCATGTTGGACACGTAGCATGTTGACGCATAGCACATTTCAAGCTCTCTTGCCAAGACAACTTCTGGAAAACCGGTCATGCCCACGATGTCGCAGCCCAAGTGCCTGAACATTCTTATTTCTGCCGGCGTTTCTAAGCGAGGGCCCTCGGTACAGAACATCACAGCTTTGTCCTGCACGTGTAATCCAGTCTTTTTCGCTGCGTCAAGCAGGAGCCTCCGCATTTGTGGGCAGTAGGGCTGTGAAAAGTCAACGTGTGTGACTGGTGCTTCGTCATAGAAAGTCCCACACCGAGCTTTTGTGAAGTCCACAAAGTCGTGGGGGACAGCAATTTGGCCAGGCTTGAAATCGCAGTTTATGGCACCAACAGCGTTTGTGGCGAATATTCTTTTGACACCGAGCGTGTGCAGGGCCCAAATGTTTGCTCTGTAGTTTATTCGATGAGGAGGAACAGAATGGTTAGGTCCATGTCTCGGGAGGAAAACCACTTGTTTGCCTCCCATTTTTCCAATTGACACAAAAGGGGCTGCCCCGTAGGGAGTCTTTATGATTGACTGTTTTGGCTTTTCAAACAACTTCTCGAGTCCTGACCCGCCTATTATTGCAATTCTAGTTTTCAGCAAGTTCTTCGACCTGCTCTTCGCTTTCGCGGAAAAATTCCTTCGCGCGATGATGTAGGACGAATATTACAAGCACAGAAGCGATGCCGATTAAGATGCCGATAATTATCGCGAAAACAACCCTGTCAGATCCTGCGCTTCCTGTCAACAGGTTCGAAGCTGCGAGGAAAATCTCTGTGGACCAAGCCACGGTCACGATCAACGCCGCGTTGCGCAGCAGTCGGGCGTCACGTTCGAGGTACCATCTGATGGCTCTGCCCAATAGGGCTACGCAGATCCCGACGACGATGAGAAAGATGGCGCCGCTGATGAACAAGCCCGTGACTTTAGGCATGATACTTAGATATCCATCAATATTGCTTTGGGTAGAGACTTCAGGTGCGGCCGTGGTCCAACCTAAGTAGACGCCAAGCACTACGCACAAGACTCCAGCGATCGTTGAGAAGCTTGAAATCTGCACTCGAAGTGGCGGCGGCGAGTACTCCTTGATCCACTTGTAGAAACCTTTAGCCATCCTGTCAATTCCGAACCCTTTGACAAGCATGAACACGCTCAAGACAAGCACGAAGGCTATCACGTAATACCGGACAAAGCCGACGATCCAAAAGACTGCTAGGATCAGAATGAGTAGACCGGGCAAGCCCAGTGCAAAGCGTGAGTAGCGCGGATTCTCCACTACGGTTCTGAGATACTTCCAGAAGAGGGCAGCTGATTCCTCTATCGACTCGCTGTGTTTTACGACTATCCGCCTGACTGACATTACGGGCACCCTGGATTGAACAACTGGCAAGACTGCTTGGTCTGAGTATCCGTCAGTCACGAGAACGACTTCGCTTGCCGAAAATGAACCTAGAAGGTCGTTCAGTTCTGAGACAACTTTTCTGTCTGCGCTAACCCCTCCAAGTTCAGAGCCAGATAGAGTTGCCACTTCAACGATTTCATTAGGCTTGTCATCTGCCTTCAATCTGTCATATACGCGTACCGCCTCGAACATGGCGTTTGCGTCAGGTTCCTCAGGGTCCTTCAGAGCCAAGGATACCGCAGCATCGAGGTTTTCTTCCCTTCCGACAACAGGCGTCTTAACTCCAGCCTTAGCCCCTAGATCACCATCTCTGTCCACGCACAGAACAAGAATGCGTTTCGCTTCTTTTACTGACGCCTCTTTCATGCTTATCTCTTTCTCGATTATATCTGTGCGTAATCACTTTAATGTTATGTTTCTGCTGCGAATCTTTTGTCTTTCAGCGCGCGGGGAAGCACAGACAATGGCAAAAAGACTCATGGATTTGCTGCAAATCTAACCGTGAAGTATTCTAACCTTTCTCTCCGCAACCAAACATGACGCTCGGAGGGCTGATCTGCAGCTGTATGACGAACTCAATCCTCAGATTGCGATCCCTTTTCCGCGACTAGTTGGAACTCTTCCCAGCTCAGTTTCTCTCCTTTTCTGAGCTTCTCCATTGCTTTGTTCTCGAGCGTTTGGCGAAGCAGGCTCTCACTCTGTTTTCTTTCTTTCTCGTGTTCCTCTCGCACTTGGCTTTCCAACTGTCTGATTTTGCACGAAATGGTTGCGATCTCCTCTCGAAGTGGTTTGGTCTTTTCTCTTGCTTCTACGAATCGTTTGTGAGCACCATCGGCTTCTATTTTGGTTTTCTTGGACTCCTCTATTTTTGTCAGCATTTTAGCGTGAATTTCCTGACTCTTCTGCGAGTAGGCGGTTAGTGCTTCGTGGCAGCGTTCTCGTTCAGCCTGAAGATTCTTAACTTCAGCGTGCAACGCGTCGATCTTCCTTTCCAACTGTTCAACTTTTCTGTGGACGTCCAATTGTGTCTCCAGTGCCTTCACCTTCCCGACCAAATCTTTTTCTTCCTGCAGAGTTAAGGAGCTCGTCTGGATCTTCCAATCTATGTTTTTGACCTCTTCTTCGAGAGCTCTATGGCTCCTTGAGGGGATTTTCTTTGAGAAATCATGCCTTTCCAAACGTAGTTTCTTTATTTCTTCAATCTTTTCGCGGATTGTGGCCGTGGTGGTGTTCCGCTGCTGTTTTAGTTCCTTCACTTTTTCGTTTGCATGGTCTCTCTCACTGCGTAGTTCTTGTATTTCAGCGCGCAGATTTCTCATCTTTTCATTTAGTCTGTTCCGCTTCTCAGCCAGTCTGTCCGCTTCGTCATCTAATGCGCCTTTTTGTTCGCCCAAAGGTGCTAGTTTCTGAGTTAGTTCGTTGATCACCCGAGTTTTCTCCTGCGTCGACAATGCTGTTTCCTTCTATCTTTTTCATTCTGGAACCTGTTTAATTACTCTTATCCCTGAGCCTAGGGCTACAAGGAAAAGGTTTTGTTACAACTTCTTTTGTTGAAAAGAGGTTAGTTTTCGGTCCTTTTCGCTGTTATGGGCTCACTCAAGTATGATTCTTGCGTCGACGGTTTTCGCTCCCTTCTCGTACACGATTACGGGGTTTAGATCTAGTTCTTTAATTTCAGGATTGTCGAGAACAAGCTTTGAAGTGTTCATCAAGATCTGGATTATTGCCTTAAGGTCAGCAGGAGGCATGTTTCTGTAGCCTTTCAAAAGAGGATAAGCCTTCACCTCGCTTATCATTTCAGCTGCCTCGTCTTCACTTACGGGTGCGATTCTGAAGGTTACGTCTTTCAGAACCTCCACGAAAACGCCGCCGAGTCCAAACATCAGAGCCGGTCCAAACTGCGGGTCTTTAATTGAGCCTACTATGACTTCTGTCCCGCCTGGGGCCATCTCCTGAACCAGCATACCCACGATGTTCGCCTTAGCAGCATGTTTCTTAACATTATTCATGATACGTCCGTAGCCGCTTCGAACTTCTTCGGCGTTTTTGATGCCGACAAGAACGCCTCCAACGTCTGATTTATGGATGATGTCTGGGGAAACGATTTTCAGAACTATTGGAAAACCGAGGGTCATTGCAAAATTGACAGCTTCTGTCTCGTTCTTGGCCAACTTGTACTCCGTTACGGGGATCCCATACTCTGCACAGACGGTTTTAGCCTCAGTTTCAAGAAGAGACTTCCTTCCGTCCTTAATGACTTGCTTGAATAGCCGGGATGCTTCAGACATAAGACAGCCTCGATCAGAGAAATTAGTTTCGTGTTGACATTATTTAAGTGCTTTTCCTCTCAAGGCTTGCGAACGATTGCTGGAAGGTTTAGTTGCCCGACCTCCAAGGTTCCTCGTTCAGATTCTGGAAAATAGCTGCGCAGTACCTAGGGACTTATTGCTAGGGAAGCGAAGATTTTGGCATCGTTAACGAGGTTTACTATTTTTGCATATTCGTTTGGTTGGTGTGCCATCTCATCCACTGTGCTCCAGACAACTGCGGGGATGTTGATTCTTCTGAAGAAAGCAGCACATGTTCCTCCTCCGATTCCCCCAACTTTCGGTTCCACTCGTCTCACACTTTTAATGGCCTCTTTCAGCATGAGAACAATCTTCGCGTTCACGTCGGTCGACTTCGGAGCAACTGTTTTCTGAACCAGTTCAATGCTGATGTTGGCTCCAGTTTTCTCTTGATGTTCTTGTGCAAGTCCTTTGATTTTCGACAATATTTCTTCCACGCTGTATTGAGGTAGAATCCTGCAGTCGAAATAGTTTACGTCTTCGCCCGGAACGATGTTTACAGCATCAACATTTTTGTCCTTCTTCGTCGGCTCGAACGTGCTTTCGGGAGGTTCGAAATGCTCGTCTTTCGCGGCGTAATTTTCATGCAACGTTTTGTCAATTGCCAAGGCATATTCCATTCCAACCCTGTGGGCATTGAGGCCGTCTCCCGGTCTGCTCGCGTGAGTCTGCTTGCCTACGGTGCGCACTCTGAACCAGAGAGTACTTTTTTCAGCGATTTCGATGAAGCTTCCGATGGCGTTTCCTCCGTCTGGAACGATTATTAGGTCTTCTTTTTTGAAGGGTTCCTGTTTTATGAGGTGTTGGATTCCGTAGGTGCTTCCCTGTTCCTCGTCAGCGACAAAGCAGAGAGCGACTGTTCGTCTAGGTTTGATTCCTATGTTCTTTAGCGCTTTTATTGCGAAGATGGAGGAAACCATTGATTGAGTGTTGTCTTCACTGCCTCTTCCGTAGATTTTTTCGTCTTTGATGATTGGTTGAAATGGTTTTGCAATGGTCCAGAGCGAATCGTCTCCTGATGGAACTACGTCGAGGTGTGTGATTATCCAGAGTGTTTCCTTATTTGTTTCTCCAGCGTATCGTGCGATGATGTTAGGCCTCTTTTTGGATGGGACTCTTTCGTCTTTCGCATCGCAACGTTCTATTTTGTCCAGACCTGCAGCATTCAAGATTTCAATGAGTTTTTCTGCTTTCTTTGATTCTCCTTCTCCGCCGTTTTCTGGAGCTATGGCTGGAATACGAATGAGCTGCATTAAGGCCTGTTCCATCTGGCTCTGCAGTTTTTCGATTTCCTTGTGCAGGTTTTCAGTGTGCATGAGCGTCACATCTAACGAGCTTAGATATTCTTGGCACTTAATCTTTAACGGTTCCGCTTGTTAACCGTGCCAAGTTCGATTTAAAGGAGTTTCCAGTGCAGTTCTTTCTGCTCACATGCTACTTTGCATCTTCTGAGGTCCTTTTTTGGCAATGCTTAAATTTGATGAAGCGTGCGGATTCTCGAGAGTGTCTTCCGTTTGACTTCAAAAGTCGCTGTCGTTAAGGGCCAAAGAGGTTACGAGCCGGTCTTGAAGGCTCTTGACTTGGTGAATTATGACACTGCCCTTTCAGGTTGGGATAAGGTACTCATAAAGGTCAATTTTATAACTGTGAAAACATGGGAAACCGGGGCGACCACGGATCCAATAGTGGTTGAAGCAATCATAAGGAGGCTCAAGGACTTGTCCGTTGAGATCTACGTTGTTGAGTCAGACGCCACGATGACAAACGCTGACAAGGCCTTTGAGGCAACAGGCATGAAAGAGATGTGTGAGCGCAACGGCGTTGAGTGCCTTAACCTGAGACACGTAAAGGACAGGGTCAAGATTGGTATTCCTCATGGTGAAGCACTCAGAAGCATCAGTGTGCCTCGCATCGTTACCGAGTCTGCGATTATTAGTGCTGCTAAGC
>DASPPK010000087.1:0-8244 GCA_035625495.1 Candidatus Acidiferrales bacterium
AAGCTTCTTAGAACCCATAACCGCCCCGTAACCACCATAACCCGCAGCGTGCGACCACTTCGTCATCACAACAGCAGTCCGCACCTTGTTCTCGCCGGCTGGACCAACATACAACATTGCAGGCTCCTTCCACTCACCGAACCGAGGATAACGCTCCTTCAGAAGCTGCCTACCCTCCTTAGTCAGCACGGTGACCGTCCGCTTCCCATCCTCACCCCAAACACGACCAGCATCTCGAAGCTCAACATCCGAATCCTTAACGAACAAGTAAACCGGCTTCGCAGACTCACCGCTGACGATCACACCGTCAAAACCCGCACAACGCAACTCCACCCCGAACTCCCCAGAAAGCGTCGAACCAACAACCCCGTTGCTCTGCGGAGACTTACCAGACACACACGTCCTGCCTCCGGGATAATACCCAGTCAACGGCCCCGTCAACAGCAACAACAGATTATCAGGACCTAAAGGATCCACCCTTTCCCATCTGTCACCCAACCTGTCCCACAGAATCTTCGAGGCTAACCCCCTGCCACCAACATAATCCCGCAAAACCTCATCGCGAAACCTCGTCTCCTTTATAGTCTGCGTTGAAAGGTCCACGTCAAGAAACTTTCCAGCATACCCCAAAATCACAGATATTCATCCCCCTTCTCACCGTAAATCTTGGCAGCCAAATCTCGCGTCACCTCCGCTGGCTTCCGCGCATAAAGCTTGTAAGCAGTTTCCTCTCGCCTGGATACAGTCCTCAGCACGTTCCAGCTTCCTTCCCGACAGACCTTCACACACTGCGGGTCACCGTTGCACAGGTCACATATAACGATGTGCTTCTCCATCGGATGCATATGCGGAATCCTGCCCGGACAAGCATCAATACACTGCCCACAAGCAACGCACTTCTCATTGTCCACCAAAACCGCACCGGTCTTCTTACTCACCGAGAGAGCATCAACAGGGCAAGATTCAACACAGGGATAATCCTCACACTGCGCGCAGAAATGCGGAAACTCCAGCCCAGGAACCAACATGAACACCCTGATCATAGAAGCCTCAGGCCAAACACGGTTTTCATGGAAAAGCGAGCACGCAACCTCACATTTCCTGCACCCGCTGCACCTGGACAATTCTCTTGCTATCCAGATAGGTTCTCTTTTAGGCGTCAACCGTGAACCTCTCAAAAGACTTGTAGTTTTTGGTAACACATACCTTGATTTAAACGTGCTGCCGAAGAAGCATCTGTACATGCTTCGTTCAGACGAGACCAGAAAAGCGTTTGCGGTTGATTTATTAATTTCAGCTACTAACAGAGGCTTCGAAGCGTTCAAACCTGTAGTATGCTGAAGCTCTGCTAGATGTTAGAGCGCGCTGAAAGTCGACGTTGAAAAGATCATAGAGAAGGTACTCAGAAAAGTCAGGTCTGGTGAGCAAGTTGAGGGTAATAGCTGACCTACACATTCACAGTCGTTACAGTCGCGCGACCAGCGAAAGAATGTGTATCGAGGAGATAGCTCGTTTCGCCAAGGTCAAAGGCTTGAACATCGTCGGCACAGGAGACTTCACGCACCCAAAATGGTTTGAAGAACTGAATCAGAATCTCATTCCAGAGCCGGAAACAAACCTGTACAAACTTGCAAACAACACAGGGTCACCGATTCGTTTCATGATAACAACCGAGGTCAGCACGGTCTTCACGCGCAAGAACGAGATAAAGAAGGTTCACCATGTCATCCTTACTCCGACCTTGCAAACCGCCGCACAAGTAAACGATAGACTGTCAAAATGGGGAAACCTGCAGACAGATGGCCGTCCAACGTTGAACGTTGACCCAGCAACCTTGGTTGAAGAAGTAATGGAAGTCTCAAGTGATAACATGGTCTTTCCGGCCCACGCTTGGACACCTTGGTTCAGCATCTTCGGAGCCTTCAGCGGCTTCAACAGCGTTGAAGAATGCTACCAAGACATGACTAGGCATATTCACGCCTTGGAAACCGGTCTTTCATCAGACCCGCCTATGAACTGGCGTCTGAGCAGGCTCGAAAGGTTCACGCTCGTCTCAAACAGTGACAGCCACAGCTTTTGGCCATGGCGGATCGGCAGAGAAGCCAACGTTTTTGAACTGGAAAAGCCGAGCTACAGAGGAGTAACCGAAGCTATTCGGTTGAAGGACAAGCGGCACTTCAAGTTTACGATCGAAACAGACCCCGCATACGGAAAATACCATTGGACAGGACACAGAAACTGCCACGTGGCGCTCTCAGCGCGGGAAGCCATAAAGTTTGCGAACGTTTGTCCAGTCTGCCGCAGACAACTCACGAAGGGCGTTGAGCAGAGAGTCGAGGAACTCGCCGACCGGCCGGAAGGTTTCCAGCCTGACGCCGCGATTGGTTTTATGCGTCTGCTTCCACTCTCGGAGATAATCGCAACCGTACTGAGGACAGATTCGCCCTACACGCAGAAGGTTTGGAACATCTACAACCCGCTCGTTCAAAAGTTCGGCGATGAATACGCAGTTCTGATCGACGCTTCAAAGGAAGAACTAAGCGTCGTCGCTGGCGGAGAAGTTGCCGATGCCGTGGTCAGGGTTCGAGAGGGAAAGGCTAAAGTTGTGCCAGGCTACGACGGCGTCTATGGGCAACTGATACTCTCGAACGAGTCTCAGACGGAGCAGGTTGTTCGGAGAAGAGTTCAACAGTTGAACCTTACAGACTTCACTCTGTAGCCTTCTTGTTCGTGCTTTCTCTGTATATGTGTAGTTCAAGTCTACGGCAATGCTTATTTAGTCGCAAGAGACCAGATATCGCGGGCAAACTCAAATGCAGATCCTAACACAACAAACGGACGCAAAGGATGAAAAGGTCTCAAAAATCATCGAAAGAGTCCTGACTCAGGTATTTGGGAAGGAAGCCACTCATCTGATCTACAAGCATTTAGAACGCAAGTATTCAGTCAGGCGCGATGAAGTGAGTGAGAATCTTGAGCTGTTCGCCGAAGGTCTTGAAGATTTTTTGAAATCTGGCGCGTATGTTATCGAAAGGAAGATTCTTGAGGATGTCTGGTCGACTTACGGTGTCCAGAAATCGCATGTGGAGAAACTTAGAAATGGAGCATGCTTCGTCAGTGAGATGTCGAAGCTTTTAAAGGAAGCCTAGTGGAATTTCTTTCTCGCATCGTCACTTTTCTTTACAAGTGCCGAATCCGTTTTTCATTCGTGGACAGGTTAAGAGAATTAGAGATTTTTCCCAGTTCTTGAGGATCCCTTTCTTGGATGGTGTCTGAGTTTGCGAGCGTACGGCATATCTCGGTTTTTATCAGTCTATTTATACGCGATGAAAAGTGACTTGGTGCTATCTGATCGTTGCTGCGCATTTGTCTTTTATGTACGCTAGTAACGTCTGCGCTTTTCTTAGCGCGTTTCGCCAAGAAATGAACGTACGATGCAACTAACTTCTTAATTGCTATTATTCTGCTGGTTGTCATGGGGCGATCTTTCGGTCAGGTCGATTTGGTTGAGAGACTTAACAGTATCGTTTTGCAGAAAACTTTAAAGTCATCGGAAAACAAATAACTCGGGCCTTGTTTAGAGCATGGAGAAGGCGCGACGGTTGAAGACTCAGGATGTCAAGGCGAAGCTACTGCAGTACAACACGCCTCGTAGAGTAGTCCAGGTGTTATCGTTCCTGTTTTTCAGCACGATAATCTTCAACCTAGGTGTGCTTGCATTAGTGCTTCCAGTGTTGTGGACTGGAGGGTTAATAGCTGGAAGAGGGAGCAGTGTGGGCGATGCTTTCACGGTCACGCAGCTTATGATCAGTGGAACGGGTCTTGCTTCCGCCGTTTTTCCATGGATCGCGCTGGCTTCGTTTCTGATAGTCGGCGTGCTTATTGGAAGGTCGCTGTGTGGGTGGGTGTGCCCTTTCGGTTTTGTTCAGGACCTTGCAGGCTTCATTCGTCGGAAGCATACTGATCTGTCGACTAGGACGCATGATAGTCTGGTTTACGTGAAATACTTCGTTCTGGCCATCGCCTTGTTAATTCCCATCACTTTTTCATTAGCAAGCATGGCGGGAGCAAGTCTGGCTTACCAAAGTGCATTCGGTGTCTTTGCGCAGGCTCCGTTCACCGCCTTGAGTCCTTCAGACACTCTGTTTTCAACCGTGCCGAAAGCGATTCAGGGTTTTCACTTTTCAGGTTCTCAAACCGTGGCTCAGGACTTTCTGAACGGGCTGTCGATTTTGCCTGCGCTCTTCTGGGTTCAATTTGTGATTATGATTAGTATTCTTATTTTTGCGGTTTACGTTCCGCGGAGCTGGTGCAGGTACTTCTGTCCAACTGGGGCCTTCTTGGCTATAACGAACAGGTTCAGTTTTATCGGTCTGCGCCGGGAACCCTTCAAATGCGAGAAGGGCGGTTGCCGAGAATGTGTGCAAGTGTGTCCAACCCGTGTTCCGATACTGGAGCTGCCGTGGGAGAAGTTCAGTCATCCTGAATGCATCTACTGCATGAAATGTGCTGATGCGTGCGGACACAAGGCCATCAAACCGACGTATCCGTGAGTTTTCAACGAAACTCTGCTTGGTCAACTCTTTTGAGCCCAGAAGCTTTTCGAGTACTCGCCTAAGACGGTTTTGTAGGCACTCACGGTTTGTTGGGCTATTTTGTTCCAGTTGTACTTTTCGTGGATTTTCTTGTAAGCGTTGTTTCTCAAATTATTCGCGTACGTTTCGTCGTTTAAAACTTTATTTATTCCCCAGGCCAGCGAGTCAGGGTTACTTGGATAGACTTTGACGCCGTCTACGTCGTGGTCAACTATTTCTGCCAGGCCGCCCGCGTCTGAGACTACAACGGGGCTTTTTGCAGCCATGGCTTCGAGTGCAACTATTCCGAAGGGTTCAAAAAGAGAGGGTACAACGGAAACGTCTGCGCACGTTTGTAGCTTTCGCAGTGTTTCATCGTCGACGAATCCTGTGAACAGGACTTTGTGGCTTATTCTCATGCCTTTTACTATTCCTGAAAGCTGTTCTTTCATGTAGCCGTTGCCGACGATTATGATTTTTGCGTTGGTTTTTTCCAGTACTTTTGGAGCTGCGTTGACGAGCACGTGGACTCCTTTCTCGTAGACCAGTCGGCCGACGAAGAGCACGATTTTTTCTTCTGGCAAGGCGAACTTGCTTCTGAATTGGCTTAACTCGTTTTTGTTGATTGCAGCGTAGGCGTCAGCGTTGACGCCGTTGGGGATCATCATCATCTTGTCTGGAGGTAGCCCGAAGGCCCATCGCACGTGTTGGACCATGTAGTCGCTGCAGCATATGGCCTTCCATGCTTCGTAAGCGAGCCAGGCTTCTGTTTCATGGATCATTCTTTCGTAGTCGGAGTTGATTCCGTTTCTGCGTCCGATTTCAGTCGAGTGCATAGTTGCAAAGAGTGGTCGTCTGAACACGTGCTTAAGTCCGATGCCTGCGGTTGCAACGAGCCAGTCGTGAGCGTGGAAGAGGTCCACTTTGCTTCCTAAGCTCTTAGCGAGTGCTGCGGCTTCTTTCTGCATGTTCATGTTCATTAGGTAGACCCATGTTGCAAAGTCGGGTGACGGGTTCTTGTATGAGTCTATTCGATAGACTTCTACGCCGTCTAACACTTCGTGCTGTGGGGCGCCGGGAAAATCGCATGTAACCACGTAGACCTTCGTGCCGTTTCTCACCAAGCTTTTTGACAGGTAGTAGACGTGTGGGGATATTCCTCCGATGATTCTCGGCGGGAACTCCCATGTAAGCATCATTACGGTTAAGTCGTGGTTCATTAAGATGCTCCAGCCTCTGCGATGTTCTTGTAGACTGCTAGAATGCCCTTCACCCAGTCTGTGGATTCTGGTGGAATTACGTTTATCTTTTCTGTGGGCGCTTTGTAAAGCTTTGAGGCTTCGTCTCGCATCCATTCGGACTTTACGACGAGCGCGGAGGCTTCGTGCATGCCGAGCCATTCGATGCTTTTGATGGCCATGTTGAAGGGCGAGTTGGAACCGTGTGAGCGGTGGTCTTCTAGGCTTTCGATTGAGTAGACAAACGGAATGTTGAGTGCTTTCTTCAACGTGACCGCTGCGGGTATGAAGTGCCATTCGTGGACGTCTATGAGATCTACTTGTCTGTTTTTGTCGTAGTAGATGTTGGCGGTGACTCTTTCAACTTCTTGGTTGAGGGTTAGAACCCATGTGAGGACGCCGATGTGTGTGCGAACTGGGTTGGTTACCTTGAATGTTTTGACTCCTTCCGGTTCGTCGTACTCGCCTGTCAGGTAATCGTCGTAGGTGACGACGTAGGGTTCCGTGTTACTCGCGGCGAGCTGCACGGCAAGCATTTTCACGTGGGTTGCTAGTTGACCGACGATTCTAGGGGGGTATTCCCATGAGAAGATTATTTCGCGCATTCGGCTTTCCTACGTGAATAGCGCGCAGACTTTTATTATTCCGCTTCCAGTCAAGTAGTACCGTTTTTTTCCTTCGTTGTCTGTGAAGCTCTGTGCGAAGCCTTCAGCTTTGTAGCCGTCGAGGATTCTTTCCAGTTCGTTGATGTCGATGTTCAAGACTTGTGATAGTTCCTCGCTTCTTCTGGCTAGGTCAGGCGCGGTCGCGCAGAGGTTGTGCAGGGTTTGCAGGATCTTTTCTGAGAGCGGAAGTTCTTCTCGCATGTTTCCACCTTGTGTTGAGCTGTAATCTGTATTCTTCGAGTTTTTCTTATAAACTCAACCGTGCGTGCGGGTTAGAAGTATCTTGTGGCTTTCTGTGTTTCGGCTCTGAGGTCGCTGAGTCTCTTTTTTGAAGCTTTGGCTATTCCGTTTCTTAGCTGTTCTCCTTCTGTTTTGGTGAGTTTTATTTCGTTGAATTCTTTTGCCAAGGCTTGGTCTTGGAGTGATTTTTCTGCCCAGTTTGTGAAGTCTCCGCGTTTGTTGTGGAATTCAACTGATTTTGTGTTGACTTTCTGGATGGCTTTTGTGAAGCCTTTTAGGCTCCAGGCTGTTGTTCCTGTGAAGTGTTTTTCGCCGGTGCCTGTGTAGAAGAGGAACGGTTCGTCTGCTGCGATGGTTGCAAGTCTTATTCTGTTTTCGAAGTCCAGTATGGCGGCTTGCAGGGTGGCGAAGGCGTCTGCCGGCGTGCTGAATGGGCTGAAGTAGCTGTGAACTTCGCCTGGGCTTCCTCCGGCTGTGAACATGTAGTAAAGGTGGTCGCTTGTTTGGAAGTATCTCCATGTTTTTAAGAACTGTTCGTCGTCTGCTTCTTTTACGAGCGGTTCTAGTCTTCTTAGGCATGTGTAGTATGCCCATTGCATGGCGTTGCCGAGCCAGCAGCTTGCGTCTCTTTCTAGGTCTGCCCAGGAGACGGTTCCGCCGATTTCTGGGACGTCGATTTCGCCTTGGGAAGCGTATTTTTCGACTATTTCTGAGGGTGTGGACATGTGGAGGTTCCACCATTTGATGATTTCGCTTGGGAGGTGTCTGAGGAATTCGTGGATGCCGGTTTCTGGCCAGTGGTGTTCTCCGAAGGTTTCGTAGTCTGGGAAGATGTTGATGAGGTTTCCAGGTGTGGCTGCGAGCCAGCTTGCGTATTTGTCGGCGGTTAGGGGCCATTCGTTCCACCATTTTGCTGAGAATCTGAAGCCGATGTCGTCTGTGAGTTTGTAGTTTCTGAGGAGGATTTTGAGTTTTTTCGAGTCTTTGGGTGAGTAGAGGTAGTTGGGTGATTTTCCTTTTAGTATTCTTTCGACGCCTTCGGTGAAGATTGCTTTGTATCCGAGTTTTTCCACGGTGCGGGCTACGGCGTTGTTGTATAGTAGTTCTGTGTTCTCGAATACGTGCGGGGTGTAGTCGAGTAGGTCTCGCGTTGTTTGCTGGTGCAGTTTTATTTGTTGGATGAATTCTTCTGTTTCCGGGTAGAGGCTTGCGAGCGAATGGTAGTAGGTTTGGCTGAGGAATTCGACTTGTCCTGTTTGTGCTAGTTGTTTGAAGGTTTCTAGTAGGTCTTTGTTGAACATTTCGCATTGTTCTAGGAAGGTTCCGCTGAGGCTGAAGGACACCTTGACCTTTTTTCTGTCGTTTTTGTACTTGTCGACGAGTTCGAGCAGGATGTTGTTGGATGGGAAGTAGCATTTTTTGCCTGCTCGTTCGAAGATTTCTCTGTTTTCTTCTTTGTCGAAGTAGTATTCGAAGAGTTCTTCTTTCTTGACTCGTTTAAACAGCATGTTTCCCCAGAAGAAGCCT
>DASPPK010000088.1:0-19813 GCA_035625495.1 Candidatus Acidiferrales bacterium
TCAAGCAGGGTTGCAGTTGTAAACTTGCGCGCGAAGAAGCGAAAATTCACTTATAGCAAGCAACAAATCCTGACCAGAGCCTAACAGCAACTGATCTTTTCGTTTTTCAGCGTGCGCCTGCGTTAGGTTCAAATCCCAGCGACCCACGGCGATGGACTTTTGGCATCGGCCCATTGTACTTCCAATTTCTCTTTTTCAAGAAATCGAGGTCTTCAAGTCACAAATGTTGCGAGCGTGTGCAGTTTATTTTTTCAAAATAATCCCTGCGATTTATATCATTGAATATGTCTCAGAAGGGAATAGTTAACTAAAGACACTGCACCAAACAAAACTGAGATGTATTGGATGCAGCTCAAACCCATGTTCACCAGCGTGGCAGACACGTACGACTTAGCTAACAGAATTTTGACTCTTGGATTCGATGAGCGTTGGCGCGAAGCTTGCGCGAGAGAATCTAGTTCTGGGCGGTTTGTTGTTGACCTTTGCTGTGGAACAGGCGCTCTTTCTCTTAGGCTTTTGCCGAATCTTGGCTCCGAATCATATCTGTTGGGGCTTGACTTCAACAAACAGATGCTGGGCATAGCGGCCAAGAAGAAAGCTGAGTACCGACGGAAGAGACAGCATAGGAATGTTCAAGATGCCAGCAACGGGACGGACATCGTTGATTTTGTACTCATGGTTACGGATACTGCTCATCTTCCCTTTAGGAATGAGTCCATTGACGGCATAAGCATCTCGTTCTCTTTCCGCAATCTCATATACAAGAATCCGAAAGCCTTAACGTACCTGAGAGAGGCGACCAGAACCTTGAAGAATAATGGAAGGTTTGTGTGCGTTGAAACAAGCCAACCCGCCAGCAGCCTCGTCAGAGCCTTCTTCCGTTTCTACTGTTTAAGAATCGTGCCTCTCGTCGGCGGACTCATATCTGGCCGAAAAGCCGCCTACAAGTATCTCGGAAAATCCGCCGCAGACTTTCCGTTTCCGCAAGAAATTGTGGTGATGTTAAAAAAGGCAGGCTTTAGAAAAGCCAAGTTCAAACCTCTTTACCTTGGAATAATAGCATTGTACATCGCCGCAAGATAGACCAAGGTGGGCATGTCTATAGCATGGTCCAAGTATGAGGACTATTGGAGCCTGAACCATAGAAAAAAAGAGATGTTTTGCGAGCGATATCTCCATTTGTTCCACGTTGGTACGAGTTCGTAAATAGATGCAAGAGAGCGCAAGCCGATTTTCAGAGCTTGCAGATTTCGTTTTACATAGACTTGAATCGGTTTGGTTATCAGACAGCGAACGTGCTTTTTGCGGGAAAACTTGGGTAGGGTTCATTTAGATGTTTTCGATGTTCGCTTGTTGGGTTCAAATCGAAGCTTCTATAGTACATCAAGTTGCCCTACAGTGTGATGCCCTACCTCGTAACCTTCCTTTTCACAGAATTCCAAAATTCTGGCGACAGCTCTCAAATCAATTGCTTTTATCCTCTCTTCCTCAGGGCCCACAATTTCGATGATTATGCCGACGCCTGCAACTCCGCAACATGTGTGCACGTTTTTGTAGACTCTTATGTCATAGTCCTTTGGAACTCCGATTTCCTTTACGGATTTCCTTATTTCGCTCAGCAAGAAGTCGATCTGGTATGGGTGGTTGGCATTGACGAAATAGATTTCTCTGCAGCTTACTTTGGACATTCATCTCCCCTTGAAAGTGATCAGGGTAACCGTCTCTTTTATCCCTTCAATAATGCGCATTTTGGCGAAGACGAACTCATCTAGGTCTTCAATCGTGGGAAAAGAAACTTCAACGTGTAAATCATAGAGTCCATAGGTGGGAACTGCGTTGCAAATCCCCCGTAGCTTCTTGACTTCTTCGAGTACTCTTTCATCCTTTCCGGCCTCGACTTTTGCCAACACGTATGCGATAACCAACTCTTACTTCCTTCCCACAACTACCTATGCTTACGTAAGGCTAAGATGGCGAGCTATGGTTCTGCTAACCGAGATGTGTTGGTGTCGTAGTAGCTGCAAAGTAAAACCAAGCACCTGCAAAAATGAATGCAAAGATTGCAAAGACAACCCTTGACCACCTGTTCTGAATGTGCAATGCTGGAACCGAAAGCAGCAGCGCGACTGCGGGTGCTAGGTAGAGCAAAGTGCTTTTGAAGGGATCACTCGTAAGGCTGTATTTGTATATTGAATAGGCGTCGGAGATCAGGTATAAGCCCACGACGAAGGCGAAGTAGGAACATGCTTGTAGTCCTCTTCTTAGGAAGAACGCCGCAGCGACCGACAGCATCACTAGACCCCCGAGTGAACTAACGCCCCCGAACAGAACGAAATATGGGCTGCCGAAGGGACTCGGGGGAGAAGGGACAAATTGTATGTATATGCCAGTGAGGAAGAGGTAAAGCCCTGTGGCTCCCAAAGCAACCCCTAATCCCGTCGCTAGATTCTTCTGTTCTTCTTCAATGGAGTCTGAAGACACCTTGTAATGAAGTCTGAGCGCTGCGATCCCGAGCAATACTCCGCTTGCAGCAATGCTCCACATCATAGCATCCAGAAAATCGTTCATAGGTGCGGCCAAAATTCATCTCTCCATTTATTTCTTGCCTTTTCTATCATGCATATCTCATATATATAATTTCGCCATCGCACTACTCAAGCTATCGAGAGAAGGACCAAACGTACTGCAATATGTAGCCCACTATCAACAAAGCGCCGAAACTCAAGTGCATCTGTATTGTAGCCAAGTTGGCAGCTATCATCGCGTGCGAGTCATTGTAATGTCTCCGAGCAACACTGATTGCCTTCATCGCCAAAGGCAAAGTAGCAAGAACGATTACTGAGCTGAGCGGTATTTGCTTCACAGCAATCATAACAGCGGTCCATGTATAAGCAGCCACCACGATAACCGCGTAAAGGTCAACCGCACGTTTTCTGCCAACTCTAACGACAAGAGTCTTTTTGCCAACCGCTTTGTCTGCAGCATAGTCGGGAACCTCATTTATCCACAATATCGCCGTTATAAGCAAGCCTACCGGTATGGAAGCGATGAGAGCATCAAAAGTGAATCTTTGAGTTTGAACGTAGCTACTGCCCAAGACCATCAGCGGCCCGAAGTTCAGCCCCACGATTAGCTCGCCCACTCCGCGCGGTGCCAAATGTGACACGTAGAAATACCCGGAAATAATGCCTATCACGCCCAGTAAGAGCACTCCCCACCCGACCACAACAGACAGCGCAATTCCTACAATGCTGGCTATCCCGAAAAGGGTAAGAGCGATCAAATAAGCGGTCTTCGGCTTAATCAAGTTCTCCAACAAGACTCGGCTACCGCCGCTTATCGGTGATATGCCCTCAACGTTTATTGCGTCACAGCCACTTTTGAAATCAAAATAGTCGTTGATTATGTTTGCCCCTAGGTGAAGGCACATAGCGCCGAGAAGAGTTAAAATGAAAAGAACCGGGTTGAAGGCTCTTACAGAAAGCCATGCTACAGCGGCGCCAAGGGCGACAGGCACTATTGTTCCTGTCAAAAAGGGTATTCTTGCCAGCCTTATCCAAGTCTTTAGGGAACGTGCTAATCCTGGGCCCTCATTAGAATTCAACGCGACTGGCCCTCAAACTCGTCAATGCACATGGAAAATCGCATTAGAAAATTTTTGAACAAAGAATCTCTGACATCTTTTAGACTCTCCTGAGATTTCCTTGAATATTCGGTTATCCTCCGTTGACAGTATCTGAAGGCTCCAATTTCTTCCATTCCATCCCTTATTTTCTGCGTGACGGCCAGCGTGACATGCTTGTTTCCGAAATTCTCGCTCAGCAACTTTCTCGAGTAGCCGTCTCCATTGCGATGCGTATAAAGAAAAGGAAGCGTGACATTTCCGTTCTTGAGATCTTGCGAGATTTGCTCTTTACGGAGTATGTCCTCTAGATCATCCTTGAGCTGATACGCCATTCCGAACGACTCACCATAGTTCCCTAAGGCTTCAAGTTCTGGCGATTCAGCTCCAGCTATCAATGCCCCGCAGAAGGCTGCTCCTCGAAAGAGAGAAGCTGATTTCTTTCCTATTTTTGCATAATAATTTTGCTCTGTTGCATCTTCCAATGAAAGAGTCACGTCAATGTACTCACCGTCACAAAGCTCCAGCCCAATGGAGGACAGAATTTTCACAATTCTGGACCCGTAGCCTGCAGCCAAGTTGACTGATAAGGCTATCAGCGCGTCCCCTAACAGTAATGCCCCATTCGTCGACCATTTTGAGTGCACAGTTTCTCTCCCGCGCCGGAAAGTGTCTTGATCTATAATGTCATCATGGACTAGCGTTGCAGTGTGCAGGAGCTCAAAGGATAAAGCAAGTTGTACTGCTTTTTCCCTAACTCCTCCGACGCTCTGCCCACTCAAAATGGTAAGAAGTGGTCGTAGCCTCTTTCCTTTAGATAGGAGTGCATACTCAAGCAGAGGTAGAAGATTCGGGTCGGAAATGTGTGAAAGAAGACTTTCAAGCTCAGTTTCTACAAGTTGCTTTGTATCGAGAACGTATGCTTGGAAGTCTTCTTCTGTGCAACCTGAAAAGGAGCTTATAGTTTTCATCTGTTAGTCTTTTTCCCCAAGTGTTATGACCAAAGGGGGGATTCGGACAGATATATCTTTTTGTTAGGAACTATTAGATCGATAAGAATGACGAATTACATAAATAACGCATAAATAATAGGTCAGGAAACAGGTTTCGATGTGTGCAACATTGAATGAATCGACACTCTATCGAACTCTGGCAAGCTCCTCCAGAATTGAGATACTCAAGGTACTCCAGAGAGGGCCTCTAAGCGTTGAAGAGATTTCTCAGAAACTCAACCTCCAAGCCATAACGATTCGTCATCATCTGCAAGCTTTAACAGAATCCGGGATCGTGGAATGCCATGAGGAACGGTCAGGAGGTGCTGGCAGACCGCGGGCTTATTATAGCATAGTTAAGACATTTCCATCAATAAGCTTCCCAAAACGACTGTACCAGTCTCTCTCGGAATATCTAATAAGCGGTATGATTGAAGAGTTCGGCATAGACAAAACAAAGATTTTTCTAAGAAAGATAGGAATAGCTTCAGGAGAAGCTGCAATACGAGAGCTGGAATCGAAACACAACATAAAATCCTGGTCGATAGATGATTATAAGCGATACGTGATCGGGGAATTTCTCGAACAAGAGGGAAACGAACCAGAAATAGTTGAAACTACAAACAACAAGATTGTTTACAGACTACATAACTGCCTCTTCCGTGAACTATCAGCAAAGATGCCTGAGATGATGTGCGATGTTCTTCACGAAAGTTTCCATGAGGGAGTATCAAAGGCAATAGGAAAAGACGTGAAGATAACGCGGTCGACATGCATGGGACATGGCGACGAATACTGTGAACACGTTTGCGTCTGGGGTCGACAAAAACGCTAGCACTTCCAACCACTTTTAAAAATGGAAGATAGGGTTCTGTAAAGTCTTATGCCTTAGCTGTAAGCTGAATTGGCGTTTCCAGCTTGTGAAGAATTTTTTCAAGTGACACGACGTTTCTGCCTAAGCCCAACTCTTTCGGGTTCAGCCCGAAGGCAATGCCCATCAGTTGAGTGAAGTATAGGATTGGCATATCAATCTTCAGGTCAAAACGGTTTTCCACGGCTTTTTGTTTAGCATCAAGATTGAAATGACACATTGGACAGGGAGTCACTATACAGTCAGCCCCTATTGCTTTCGCGCTCAACAGCAAGTCTTTGGTCATTTCAAGCATGACGCTTTCATCTGTCAGAACCAATGAAGCACCGCAACATCGCGTCTTGTCACGATAATCTAAGCTTTGAGCTCCAACGGCTTCAATAATTCTATCCATTGATTTAGGGTGCTCAGGGTCATCGAAACTTCTTACCTGCGGAGGTCTTACGAGCAGACAGCCATAGTAAGGTGCAACCTTCAAACCTTTCAAAGGCACTTTAACCTTTTCAGCAATCTTCAACGGTCCGACATCGTTGATCAGCACGTCAAGATAATGTCGAATTTTGACATCGCCTGTGAACTTCAACCCTGCCGCGTTGATTATTTTGTCAACTGCCCCTTTGAGGTTAGGATCTTCATGAAGCATTTTGCTCGCTCTTGACAAAGTAAAAAAACAGGCGCTGCATAGGGTTACTATGTCCATGTTCATGGTTTCTGCGAGCGAAAAGTTTCTCGCAGATAGAGACAGAGACAGTTCTGGGTTGTAGGCGTGAACAGCATCAATGGATCCGCAACAGTTCCAATCTGGTATTTCGATAAGTTCTATTCCGAGGACTTTGTTCACAGCCATGCAGGACATTCCATATTCGTGTGCAGACGCCTCTACCGAGCATCCTGGAAAATACGCGTACTTCATTTCTTTTTCTCCTCGTTTCTTAGAGCACTTCTAAAAATGGTCTTGACTTCTGTCTTTCCTCGCATTCTTGGAGGCCTCATCTGAACTTTGCCTTTTCGCCACATTTTTAGACCTAGACTGGCATTGTCGAAAAGGGCTTTTGGACTCGTTTTGTTCATGAGTCTAACCTGCAACTGCGCCTCGTGCATTCTACCGTATTTTCCAACGATTTCCGTGAAAGCCTTGTGAAACTTGGGTTTGGCCGGAATTTTGGCGGGCACATTATTTTCAATTGCCATATTCTTCAGTGAAGACATCAGAAGAGGAATGTCTATTCCTCTTGGACAGCGTGACGTGCAAGTGTAACAAGAAGCACAGATCCATATGGTTGAGCTTGAAAGCACATCTTCTTTCAGACCTAACTGCGCCATCTTGATGATCTGCATTGGGCCGTAGTCCATGGCGAATCTAGCGTGGCAAGAGCCCGCGCAGACTCCACACTGAATGCAGTCTAGTATTTTCTTACCAGCTACGGTTTTCTTTACCTCTTCTAGAAAGGAGGAATCTACGTTCTGGTTCTTTACCACGTTTGCATGCGTATGTTCCATGTTAATCGCATCCGAGATGTTCTGCGATTTTCTTTCTTTTTTCTTCGGGCAAGCGTCCTAGAGTGGATAGTCTCTGGTTTAGAGTTTCGAAAAGGTTAACTATTTTGTCATACTGGGGCAGGGTTGTTGTTGTTGAAACAAGCCTAAGCGATTCAACTCCGTACTTGCTTAATTCCTTCTTCAAATTGATCACGTGATCCCTGATTAGGTCTTCTCGGAAGGGACTGTCATCACCCTCTATGAAAATTACCCCGTCCGCACCTGCTGCAAAGGCTTGCATTACGTGTCGGGTGCCTACTCGCCCTGCACTCGGCACGTTTATGATTCTGACGTTCGGTGTGTAGTTCACTCTTGTTTGCCCAGCTAGATCGGCTGAACCGTATGCGGTAGTTTTTTCAAGGAAAGCTAGAATTCTCGGCTTATCTCCATCTACTTGGCAGGTGGCTTGAATCTGAGCTGTCAATTGCTCGTTCGTCAAGTTTTTGAGATCTATTGCCTCGGTGGGACACTTTGGGACGCATATGCCGCAGCCATTGCAAAGGATCGAGTCAATTTCGATACCTTTGCGTTTGGCAGTTATTGCCTTGGTCGGACAAGCTTGTATGCACAAACCGCATGAGTTACATTTCTCGAGATTTACGTAGGCTTTTTCGGGTGACACAGCTATTTCACCTTTGCCCAAAAACGTAGCTACCTTGGATGCGCATGCCATAGATTCGATCGTGGTCTCTCGGATGTCTTTGGGTCCAACAGCACAGCCGGCTAAGTATATGCCCTCCATCTTTGTGTCCACTGGTCTCAATTTATGATGTCTTTCCAGAAGGAAACCGTCAGGTCCGACGTCTATTCCGAGCTTTTTAGCCAATTCATGGGAACCATAGTTGGGAAGCAGTGCTGGGCTAAGAACGACCATGTCGAATGTTTCCTCGATCTGCCTCCCTAGAACAGTGTCTTCAGCTCTCACGGTCAAGTTTTCTCCGTTCGGGAAGACTTCTGCTGCCCGGCCTCGAATAAACTTGACACCAAGTTCTCTTGCGTGTGAGTAGAATTCTTCATAACCTTTGCCATGCGCCCTTAAGTCCGTGTAGAATATCCAAGGTTCGGCTTCCGGGTTTGTCTTCAGAAGCAGCAGAGAATGTTTAATGGCGTTCATGCAGCCTATTTTGCAGCAATAGTTTATTCCTTTGTCCATTCGGCTGCCGACGCAGAGTATGAAGGCAACTTTCTTCGGCATCTTTCCGTTTGAAGGTTGATGCAGACCTTGTAACATAAGACGCTCAAACTGTAGATTCGTCACAATGTCAGGGTGTAGACCGTAACTGTATGGGCTGAAAACGTCGTGCCCATCAAAAACCTCTTTTGAAAGCTTTGGATCGAGCTGTTGATAGCCTGTGCACGCAATAATGGCTCCGACGTTTAACTCAACTGTCTTCTCTTTTTGATCAAATGCGATGGCTCTGCCCTTGCAAAATCTTTCACAAACCCTGCAAACACCCTTGTTGAAAAAGAGACACGCGTTCTTGTCTATTAAGTAAGTGTTAGGCACTGCTTGCTTGAAAGGCACGTAAATTGCCTTCTCTTGTTGCAGTCCTTCTTCGAACTTACTCACCTTCTTGATTGGGCAGACTCTCGCGCATTCACCACAAGATATGCACTTTTCCGCGTCAACGTATCTGGGCTCGACACGTACTTTGACTTTATAGTTACCTGGAGAACCTTCAATGGAGACAGGTTCTGCCATTGTGATAACGTCTATGTTTGGATGCTGAGACACATAGACCATTTTTGGGGTTAGAATGCACTGGGAGCAGTCTAATGTTGGAAAGGTCTTGCTCAGCTGGGACATATGGCCACCGATGGTCGGATTTCTTTCAACAAGGTGCACCTTGTACCCCTTGTCGGCTAATTCAATAGATGTTAATATGCCAGCGATGCCACCGCCAATTACCAGAACATCGCTTGTAAGTGGAAGGCTTTTTGTTTCCAAAGGCTCTAGAAAACGAGCTCGTGCCACTAAGCCGCTGATAAGAGCAATCGCCTTGTCCGTTGCCGACGCCTTTGTATCATGAACCCAACTGCATTGCTCGCGAATATTAGCCATATCCAGCAGGTAAGGATTAAGCCCGGCTGATTTGGCTGCTTCCCTAAAAGTCTCCAGATGCATGCGAGGTGAGCATGAAGCTACGATAACTCGATTGAGTTTAAGTTCCTTGATGTCTTTCTTTATCATGTCTTGTCCAGGTTTGCTGCACATATACTCATAATTCTCGACAACTTTCACTCCTTCTAGTTGCGAAATAGCTTCCTTGACCTTTGTCACTGCCACAGTGTCGCTTATGTTGCCCCCACAGTGGCAGATATACACTCCAATCGAAGCAGTCTGTGGCACAAATACACCAGCCAAATTAAATAGCAGATATCCTGCAGGTGAGATCATCAAGATAAGGATTCAGGTTTATAAAGATTTCATTTCTATAATATAATTCATAACGTTCATCTTAAACATCCCAGTAAGAACGCGAGCCCCACTATTAATGCCACGCTTACTGCCTTTACAACAGTTTGGAAGTCAATTCAACAGACGCCAAGTTGATTTTCATCAGTGAAATCGGCCTTGGAGGCAGAAGTCAATGTTTTGAGAGAATTAAACTCACAGACATCTTGTAAATCGCCAGCAAATGCTATTTGCCTAACAAAGATCTGCCTAATAGCAGGAAATTGCTTGGTTTCTCTCTCAGTCTTCTGACACTGTAAGGCAACCAATTCTGACCGTAGGGTACGTACTCGGTGACTCGGTACCCCTTGTTCAGAAGCCGAAGCTTGAGATTGTCTCTGATCCCCTTCAGAAAAGCAAACTCGAAGTTTTTTGCGTGTTCCTTGCTCAGTCTCACGGCCTCATAGACGAGTCTGTCGTCGTGAGTTGCAACTGAAAATAGGCTCTTGCTGTCTTTGAACAGACGCACCATTAATTTCGCATAGTTCTTGTCTATCTCTTTTCTCGATTTGTACGCTATGGTTGTCGGTTCATTGTAAGCTCCTTTGACTAATCTTATTTTACCGTCGATTCTGAGCAGCTTCTCAATGTCGTGTTCGCTCCTCCTCAGGTAAGACTGAATGCATATTCCGATGTTTTTGCTCCTTGAAAACGCCTTCTCATAAATCCTAATGGTGTCGTCGGCAAACTTTGAGCTCTCCATATCTATCCACACAAATCTTCCTAGTCTGCTGGCATGACTAACCATCTCAACCAGATTTTTCGTACAGTAATCCTTATCCATTCTGAGACCAAGTTGCGTAAGCTTTGCAGAAATACACCCTACAATTCTGTTTGGTTGTAATAAGTCGAGAAGATGCTCATACTCTGTCAGCGCCTCTTGTACTTCTTTCGCAGTGTCGACTTCTTCTCCCAAGTAGTTCAAAATAACGCTAAAGCCTCTGGCATTTGCAAGCTTGGAATATTTTATTGCTTCTGAGATACTCTGGCCGGCTATCCAGTTCTTAGCGACTGGATAGACTAGAAAAGAGACTAAGGGCACATTCGTCATTCTGAACTGCTTCTTTCCTAGCCTGTTCAAGGCTGACTTTGACATTCAATTGCAGAAGTCCAACTTAAGATTTTTGAATAGGCACGGTCTGATTCCTGACCAATCCTAATAGGCCAAAAGCGTGAGATCCCCTGACTTAAAAAGGATGTATGGTCTGTTCGTCCAGCCTGCCCTTCTCGTTTCTTGCGGCCATCTTCCTTATGAACTCTCGCAGTTGCTCGCTCTCGCCGTGAACAAGTAAAAAACCTTCATTTTGAGTGATGCACGAGAGATGCAATTCATCAGCAAACTTTTTGGAATCTTCGATTGAATGAGTCGAAGGGCTAATTCGAATCCATTTTGCCCCTCGTGGAATGCTTGGCAGCAACTTTGGTTCTTCTTTCATTTCTTCAAAAGCCTCTTTCGCTTGGTCGAGCCGTGTCAACCATTTGTTGACGTACTCAATTCCAAACATTATTTGCCCCTCAGAAGCAGCGTAGGATTCCACGTTGAAAAGACATTTCTCAATCTCCTGACAGGTGTCGGCTCGATTGGGATCGGCTTCTAGAACGTGTATCAGTGTCTTTGCAGCTTGCAATTCTGTCATAGTTTCAGATGGAATGACTATTCCTTTTTCCCGCAGAACGGTAATCATTTCTTCAACAACTTTCCATTCGTTTAGATGTCCCATGGCCTATTCCTCGCTACTAAGCCACAAGCATCGTGGAAGCAATCTTGGGTGTCTCTCGCACGATTGGCTCTGCTTTTTTCTTCAACATGTTCTCCAATATTGGACGCAGTTTCTCGTTTTCTGCTTTGATCTTGTCCTTGCCTAATGCGTTCATTTTTGCGTTTACTTCTTTGACGAGTTCAGCGAACTTTACGCCTTCTGCGGCAGAGACGTACTCTACGCGAAGCCTCTCTGGACTCAGTCCAAGCTTCTCCAGCATCTTCGACAAAGCCTCCATTCGGGCTTTCATCCTTCCGTTTCCGCTTATGTAGTGGCAATCGTAGGGTAGGTGGCATGCCCCGATCAAGACCATTCCGGCTCCTTGTCTGAAGGCTTCAAGAACGAAGTCTCGATCAACTCTTCCCGAGCACATAACGCGAACAGGTCTTATCGTTGGAGGATACTCAAACCTGCTCGTCCCCGCTAGGTCTGCGCCTGCATAACTGCACCAGTTACACAAAAACGCCAAAATCTTTTCTTCTGGATTTGTCTCCAGAGCTGCTCCTATCTGAGCGAGTATTTGATCGTCTGTGAAGTGCATTTGTGTTATCGCGTTTGCTGGGCATTCTGCGACGCATGTTCCGCATCCATGGCACATGGCTGTTATTACTTGAGCTGGCTGTTTGTCATCGATTTTTATTGATTTGTGGGGGCATCTTTCCGCGCAAATACCACATTTGGCTGTAACGTTTCTGCACTTCAGTGGGTCCACGACGGAAACTATGGGTTCGATCTTCCAAGTGGGCTTAGAGATCACAGTTGCTGCCCTTGACGCCGCACCGCTGCCCTGCGAAACGCTGTATGGGATGTCCTTTAATCCTTGACATGCGCCTGCCAGGAATATTCCATCGGTAGGTGCATCCATCGGTTTGAGCTTAGGGTGACTTTCCATGAAAAAGCCGTCAGCTCCACGAGTTAAGCCTAATATTCGCGCAATTTCTTCAGTGCCTTTCTTAGGTGTGGCCGCTGATGCGAGAACAACCATCTCAGACTCAATTTCTATGGGTTGCCCCAGCATCATGTCCTCGGCGTGCAAAATCAAGTTCTTTGTCTCTGGAACCTCTACGATTCGGCTTACGCGTCCATGAACAAAGGTTACGCCAAGCTCTCTTGCACGTTGATAAAATTCTTCATAGCCTTTGGAGTTGCTCCGCATATCCATGTAGAAAATGTAGACTTCAACGTCTTCCTTGTACTTCTCTTTAAGCTGAATGGCATGCTTCAAAGTATACATGCAACAGAAGTTTGAACAGTACGGATATTTCTTCACATCACGCGAACCGACGCATTGAATGAACGACACGGTGTGTGGTTTCTTTCCATCTGAGGCCCTGATAACCTTCCCGCCTGTTGGACCAGCAGCCAGTATGAGCCTCTCAAACTCAAGCGATGTTATCACATTCGGGCATTTGCCATAACCATAAAGCGGATTATCATATGGGAGATACAGGTCGTAGCCTGTCGCTACGATTATCGCACCTGCTTCGATTTCGATTTCTTCTGGTTTCTGCTCAAAATTTATGGCCTGTCTTGCCCCGCAAGCGTCTACGCACTTGTAGCATTCGATGCAGTAATCCTTGTTTATGGTGTAGACAAGTGGAACCGCTTGATCGAAAGGAGCAGATATCGCTTTTCTAACGCCTAAGTTCATGTCCCACTCATTTGGATATTCAATAGGACAGGCTTCTTTGCACTCACCACATCCAGTGCAGTTGTGAGCGATCACGTATCGCGGGTTTTTCCGAATTCTAATTTTAAAATTACCAACGTAACCTTCTACGCTCAGCAAATCGGCATAATCTATTATTTCAATGTTAGGATGCCTTTTTACGTCAACCATTTTGGGACCTTCGATGCATATGCTGCAATCAAGCGTCGGAAAAGTTTTGTCCAGTTGAGCCATGCGGCCCCCAATGCTCTCGCTTTTCTCGAGCAAATACACTTTGAAGCCCATTTCAGCTAGGTCGAGCGAAGCATTCATTCCAGCTATGCCGCCACCTATGACTAAGGCCTTGTGAGTTACAGGGACCTCTATCTTCTGGAGAGGCAATAGCAGTCTTACCTTCGCCACAGCCATTTTTATCAAGTCTTTGGCTTTCTCAGTTGCAGCTTCAGGAGTACTGGAGTGACACCAAGATGCGAATTCACGGATATTTGCCATTTCGAAGAGAAATGGATTCAAGCCGGCATCTGAAACCGTCCTACGAAAGGTAGGTTCGTGCATTCGTGGTGAACATGCTGCAACCACAACACGATTAAGCCTATGCTCCTTCACGGCCTTTTTGATCTCTTCTTGTCCAGGGTCAGCGCACGTGTAGCGGTTGTCCTTCACATAAACAACGTCTGGAAGAGTGCCTGCAAATTGGACAAGATCCTTTATGTTTAGAACTCCAGCTATGTTTAGACCGCAGTGGCAAACGAAAACCCCTATCCTCAGGTGTTCAAATTTCTTTTCAATGAGTTGGATACGAATCACCTGCGTTCCAGAGTGTGATGTTATGATAAATATCATAAAAAGTATATTAACCTTTACCCTAGCCTGACCTAAATTGAATGAATCTTCCCGTTTTCAAACGCCATGTGGAATCAGTCACGGTGCGGCAGCAAAAAGTGCACAAAAGAAGCTCAAAAAGGGATTGATGACGTGCCACTTAAGCTCACTTTGGGTAACCAGCGGTCAGCCAGCCTTCCCATTTTTCAATGCATACGTTGGTTTACCTCTTTCGAAACTTAGCGCGCGCGTTCTGCCATGTTCATTTAAACGGCAAAAAAGGAGACTCGACTGGAGATATTCTCTTGGTGCTGTTTCAAAGGTTTGGTAAATTTTCGGCATCAATGATCTAGCGCGCGCGGGGGATAGATGCGACCCTCGCTAAGATCCTTGTTATTCTTGTATTCCCCTTGCTATCAGCACAAAATCAGCAACACGCAGAAAGACAGACTATGTCAAATACTTCTTCGGTTCCTTCTGCTGCAAACTGGGTGAGGAGCAAAATGAAAAAAGGGTTTTCTACGTCGGCATTGTTTTAATAGTCATCTCATTAATGTTGGGCGGCGGAGTGCAAGATCTCCGTGTCTACAGCATTTACGGCAGTGGAGCAAACAAACGGTATTTCTACAGTTTTATCGGAATCATCTTGTTGATTGGCATTGCACTCGTAGCTTGGTCCTACGTGAAAAGGCAAAGCCTCAAAAGTAACTATTATTCTGTAATCTGACGGGCACCGATTTCAATTGACCAACCCGGTACGTCAATTAGAGTTGCACTCACTGCGCATGGCCCCAAAAATTGCAAATAGATTCTTAAAGTCGAGATTATCAGCCATGAGTAGAAGGAGAATAGAGAATCATGCAAATGAATGAGTATACTTCAAAAACTCCGACTTCGAGAACTCTTTACAACAGGGCAAAAACGGTTCTTCCCGCTGGTGTTTCCTACGGCATACGTTATTTTGAGCCATACCCCTTTTACACTGCCAAAGCGCGCGGAAGTAAGCTTTGGGACGTTGACGGAAACGAGTACATCGATTTTTGGCTCGGACATGCTGCGCTTATCCTGGGGCACAGCCCGAAGGAAGTTGTGAAAGTCGTCAAGAAACAACTGGAAAACGGGACGCACTACGGAACATCACATGAACTGGAAATCGCTCTGGCTGAACAGGTTGTCAAAATGGTTCCGAGCGCCGAAATGGTTCGCTTCACCAATTCTGGAACAGAAGCAAACATGTATGCTACCAGACTGGCACGAGCGTTCACGGGCAGAGACACGATCGCCAAATTTGAAGGTGGATGGCATGGAGGTTACGATGCACTCCACTTAGGGGTCAAGCAGCCCTTCGACCTTCCAGAGTCGGCAGGCCTAACGCATGGAGCTCTTCAAGACACTGTTCTCTTGCCTTTCAACGACCTCGAAGGGGTTGAGAAGAGACTGAAAAACAAGCAGCCTGCCTCCATCATTATCGAACCCGTACTAGGAGCAGGAGGAGCAGTGCCAGCTGAAAAGGAGTTCCTGAAAGGCTTGAGAGAATTCTGTGACCGAAAAGACATTCTATTGATCTTTGATGAAGTGATCACGGGGTTCCGATTAGCCCCGGGAGGAGGACAACAGTTCTACGGCGTAAACGCTGACATAACCGTTCTGGGAAAGATTCTAGGAGGAGGCTTCCCTGTTGGGGCTTTCTGCGGGTCAAAGAAGGTAATGGAGAGAATAGACAACATCGCCACCAAGCGTCCGCACTGCTCTTTTCACGGGGGAACCTTCACTGGAAACCCGATGACGATGACTGCTGGACTCGCGACACTGAAAATCCTAGAAGATGGCATGATAACAAGCCGTCTTAACTGGAAAGGCGACGAAATCAGGGAGAGACTGCGGCGAATCTTTGAAAAGCATGATGTAGACGCACAAGTCGTCGGCTTAGGATCTCTGTTTAATGTTCACTTTACAAAGGAGCCGATAAGAGATGCACTCGCCGTCTTCAGAGCAGACAAAAAGAAGCTTCTCGAATACAACTTAACGTTGATGACAAACGGAATCTTCTTCCTACCAACGCACTGCGGGGCTTTGAGCGCTGCCCACTCAGAGGCAGACCTCCAGAAACTATTCAAGGAAACAGAGGACTATTTAGAAAATCATGGAAAGTAGCGCACGCATAGGTTCCACGCAGCCAGTTTCCACTTGTTAATATTCAATAATTGGGGGCGTTCTGAAAATCTTTATATTGATTTGGGGCGTTTGGGCTAACCTAAGAAGATCACAATGAGTATCGCAAAGCCTCTTCTCGATTATGTTAAGTCGCTTAAACCGCAGAAGGGTTTCGCGCAGTCCTATTCTTCTTTCAAAAGACTCTTGCAGTACCACAAGAGATACCCCTGGTACATCATGGCAATAGTTGGTCTTGCACTTTTACGATCCATTTTGTTCGCGATCGAACCATTGTACACCGCCTACATAATCATCTACGTCATAGGACCCCCGACTAACACCAGTCTGTTGATAGGCTATCTGCTCATTATCGTGCTGGCCGGAATAGGCTACGCCATAACAAACTTCATCCTGACTTACGTACACGGGATAATGTCTCAATACATACTGCGAGACATAAGGACCGAGTATTACCGCTCGCTTCAGACCAAATCCTTCAGTTTTTACGATTCTGTAGGCGTTGGAGATCTAACGTCAAGAGCCACCGTGGACCTTCAATTGGTCGACGCGTTTCTGAGAACATGGCTGGGCACTATTCTCAACGCCGTCTTCACAACAATTATCATCATTGCAATAATTCTCCCAATAAGCTGGACCATGACTCTGATCTCCTTGGCCACGATGCCGCTAATCTTCTATTTCACAGCGCGCTTGTGGATAGACACGATGCCCCTCTTCAGAAACATGCAGCTAATCATGGGAAGGTTGACCTCCTACATACAGCAAAACATCATTGGAATGAAGACAGTCAGGATATTCCGCCGAGAAAAAGATGTTGTCGATGGATTCAAAGGGGTAGAAGACGTATACGTTGACACGGCAATCGCTGCGGGCAAAATACAATCAATCTACATGCCACTCGGTCCAGCGATACTCACGCTGGGAGTAGCCTTGGTCTACGTGTACGCAGGAATTACGCTGGGTGTTCCATACTCAGCCTTGGCGGTTGCTCAAATCGGCTACTTGATTCTCTTTGTCAGATACATGTTGAGAATGACTTTTCCCATAAGGGATGCGAGTCAAACGTTGGGCACGTGGATTGCTGCTTACGCGGGATTGGAAAGAGTCCAAGAAATAATAGATGCTCCAAGAAACGTTGAAGACTTGCCTAACGCCAGAGACGTTAAGATAGAAAAAGGGGAACTTCAGCTTGAAAACGTCACGTTTGGGTACGTGAAAGACAAGCCTGTGCTAAATAATGTCACTTTTACCGTGCAGCCTGGTGAAAAAATAGCGATACTGGGCGCAACAGGGTCCGGAAAGAGCTCTCTGATATACCTAATCCCAAGGTTTTACGACATCCAGGCGGGCAGCATAAAGATTGATGGCACGGACATCCGCGAATTCAAACTGGCTTCCCTCAGGCGGCAAATAGGTGTAGTGCTGCAGGATGTTTTCCTGTTTTCTGGAACGATGAGGGAGAATATTGCTTTCGGTAAGCCTGACGCCTCAATGGATGAAATAGTGGAAGCTGCCAAGTCAGCCAAAATACACGATTTCATTGAATCCCTTCCATCGGGTTACGACACACCTGTTGGGGAAAGGGGGATAACGCTTTCGGGGGGCCAGAAGCAGAGAATAACCATAGCGAGAGCACTCTTGGGCAACCCGAGGATTCTGATAATGGACGATTCGCTCTCTTTTGTGGACGCAAAGACGGAGCAAGAAATTCAATCTGCAATAGAAGAAGCAACAAAGACAAGAACAACCCTCATAATAGCGCAGAGATTCTCAACGATAAAGACGGCCAAGAAGATACTGGTCCTTGAGAACGGTTCAGTAGCGGAATTTGGCACACACGAGGAGCTCATGGCAAGAGAAGGCGTCTACAAGAAGGTCTATGAAACCCAGTTTGTCCAAAAAGCTTCGCCCATCCTAGGGGAAGCAGGTGGTTCCTAGTGTCAGGTTCGTACGGAACTTTCTCTGGAAAAGAGGAAGAGAGAAGAAAAAGAACCGTCCCTGACCGTGTGTTGATTAGACGGGTCTACGAGTACGCTCAAGCCTACAGACGAAACCTGCGAATCGGCGTTGCCGCCACGATAGCCGGCGCCGTCACAGGCCTAGCTGCTCCCTACATGCATGCGATAGCCATCAACAACATAATAACGCCGAAGAACCTTTCGGGCTTCATATGGTGGGTCCCCCTGTTCGTCGTTATCATTCTAAGCAACTATTTTTTCCAGTACGTCCAAACCTATCAAATGCGTGTAGTGGGAGAAAAAGTGGTTGCAAAGATGCGGGACGAGATGATGGAAAAACTGCAGATCATCTCCCTCAAGTATTTTTCAGAAGGCGAAGCTGGAAGAATCATATCCCGCCCGACCAATGACGCCAACACTGTTAGAATATTCATCAGAGTTGGATTGACGAGCATTTTAATAGACATTTCCTCAATACTAGGCGCCTTCGCAATTATGTTCTATCTTGACCTTCGACTGTCACTTCTGGCCATCTCGGTTCTGCCCGTGGCCATAGTGCTGGTCTGGTACCTCGGAAAATACTCAAGAGCTGCTTATAGAAGGACGTTGATCACGACTTCAGGGTTGACGGCAAGGTTACAGGAAGACTTGGCAGGTATGAAAGTCACCCAAGCTTACGCGCAGGAGAAAGAGACAGAAAAGAAGTTCATAAAAAGTCAAGATGAAAACGTCAAAGCCACGATTAGAGCCATCCTCATAGGCTCGTCGTACACGCCGTTTGTGATAGCACTGAGGCTTGTTGGAACATTTATAATCCTGTATTTCGGCGTCTACGCCTTGATAGCCGTACCGCCAACGATCTCGTTAGGAATTCTTGTAGCCTTTATCGAGTATCAGTTCTCATATTTCATGCCGCTGGTTGACCTTGTGACCATGTACGACCAGTACCAGTCGACGATGTCTGCGATTGAAAGAATGTTCGATGTGATAGACACGAAAGTCGATATCGTGGACGCACCGCCTGAAAGGAGTGTTGCATTGCCATGATAGAAGAAGTGATATTTGAAAACGTCAATTTTGCGTACGATGTCGATGTTCCAGTTTTAAAGAACATCAACTTCACCCTTAAACGCAACATGAAACTCGCGATTGTCGGCCAGACAGGCGCGGGAAAAAGCACGATAATCAACCTGCTCGCCAGATTCTACGACCCAGTCGAAGGCAGAATCCTCATCAATGGTCATGACATAAGAGACATCCCGCTTGGTTCCTTGAGAAGTCACATTAGCATAGTGTTGCAGGACTCGTTTCTGTTTACGCTTTCCATAAGGGAAAACATAAGGTTCGGGAAACTTGAAGCGTCGGACCAAGAAGTCGTAGAAGCAGCAAAATCCATCGGTGCGCACGATTTCATAATGAAACTTCCCAACGACTACGACCACGTCATACAGGAAGGGTCTTCAAACATATCAATAGGTCAAAGACAACTTATAAGCTTCGCGAGAACGCTAATCGCAAATCCCGAAATCTTAGTGCTGGACGAGGCAACATCCTCAGTTGACGCCTACACCGAACTGGTGATCCAGAGAGCATTGAAGAGACTGATGGAAAACAGAATGACCATAATAATCGCACATCGACTCTCAACGATCAGACTGTGCGACGAAATCCTAACGATCGATCACGGCGAAATCGTGGAAAGAGGCACGCATGAACAGCTCATGCGCCAGAAAGGATTATACAGCTCATTCTACAGACTGCAATTCAGAGAAGAAACAGGAGCAGACACATTACAATAGTCTATGCGGACAATTGAAGACATAAGTGTAAGGCCATGACAGACCATCGTGCCTTTTAATATGGGAAACGAATAGAATGCTTCCGCCTTTTCAGAGGTTTATTTTAGCCTTCTTCTGGAAGATAGCGAGGCGTCCACAAAGATCCTAGAAT
>DASPPK010000089.1:0-3796 GCA_035625495.1 Candidatus Acidiferrales bacterium
TCAACGATTTCATCAAGAAAACTGTGTCCTTTTTCCAGAATAGGGCTGAGGAGGGCCGAGTCAAAGACTGTCACGGGGACATTCATTCGGGTAACATCTTTTTGGCAGACCGAATTTACATCTTCGACGCGATAGAATTCAACGAAAGATTTAGGTATTCTGACGTTGCCTCCGATATCGCCTTCTTAGCTATGGACTTAGACTTCAAAGGACGAACTGATCTGTCAAACTTCTTCGTCGAGAGATACGTCAAATATTCTGGAGACCGGAAATTGACCAAGATTCTTCCTTTCTACAAATGCTACAGAGCCTACGTGCGAGGAAAAGTTGCCAGTTTCAAACTTGAAGACCCCATTGTAAGCAGTGGGGAAAAGAGAGAAGCAATGAGAGAAGCAAAGGCGTACTTCAAACTCGCTTCCGCTTATGTGAAAACTCTTTGATGAGCCCCAAGAAAAATCGACAGGGTGCGCGCGGTTTTTCGTTTGTCTATGGATTTTTTCTGGGGACAGTTCGCTTATTGCTGAATTGATCAGCTACAAATTCTGGGACTTTCACCGTTCCCATGATGATCGGTTTTTGATGGCAATCGCTTCCCCCGGTCATGATTAGTCCATGTTTTTTTGCGAACTTTATGTAATGATTCGTCGTTGCGGAGTCATTTCTAGAGTGCCAACACTCTATGCCATCAATGTATCCTAGGAACAATTCTTCTATTAAGCCCGTCTGCTTTCGCAGAGACTTTGTCAGGGTCGCAAGGGAGGTCCCATGAGGATCGTTAGGATGAGCTAAAACTACTAATCCTCCGGCGTTTCTCACTAGCCTCGAAGCCTCTTCGATGTAGAGAGGAAACTTGGGAACGTCACATTTCACGAGATACTTGTCAAAAGCTTCTTGTTTTGTTTTAACAACGCCCTTTCTTACAAGATAATTTGCTATGTGAGGCCTTCCAATGACTCCGTCAACTGAACTCTGAATCTCGCTCAAATCATTCTTGGTTAGCTTTTCGCGTCCTTCTTTTTCAAACTCCTCGTTAATCTTGTCCAAAATTCTTGCTGCTCTTTCCTCTCGGTATCGCACGATTTGTATGAGCTTGTCACCTAACTCCTTGTTCTTCGTGTCAAATTGATAACCCAAGAAATCCAGAGATACCGATTTGCCCTTCAAACATTCGGCGTCCAAAAGGGTTACATTCAATTCAACCCCAACAACATAACGGATTCCATTCTTCTCCGTTAACACCATGGCTTCTTCCTGGCAGCCGATTGAGTCGTGATCTGTGATTGAAATCAGCCCGATTTTTCTGATCTTGGCTTCCTTAACAAGTTCTTCAACAGGTAAGTTCCCATCAGAGCATTTTGAATGAATATGCAAATCTATTGCCATAAAACAGGGTCCATCTACCTTTTTTCCATCCTGATTATGTACCAATCCTCAGGATGATCATGCTCAGTGTCGACTGTTAAGTGCAATATTCGGAGTTCCGGATATCTCTTTTTCAAATCGTCCAAGCCAACGGGCTCAAACTTCTTCTTGTTGTTAAGATAGGCTTCTTTAGTCAGGGCGTTTGACTCGTAGTTCTCCTTGGTTCTTCTCAGAATCCTGGCAATAGACACCTCTTCAGAGCAATGAGTCTGAAGTATGACAAAAGTCATCTTGTACCTTGCAGCAATCGCAGCGGCACGCCTTCGAAGTTCTTGGGTCACAAAAGTAGCATCCAATATTACGCCTCTGCCCGTCTTTACAATGTCTTCTGCTCGACGAAACGTCTCATCATAGACGAGCTCTCGCTTGCTCATATTCGACGCGACTTTTCCGTCAAAAACGTCCTCTTTCTTGAGCACTTCCAGTCGGATCAAATCGGTTCTGAGGATGGGGTATCCCTTGATTCTCGAGACCTCCTCGGAGGTCTCTGTTTTCCAAGTTCCTGGGAGTCCACACGTTATCAGCAGAGTTCTGGGCTCTAACTCAGCCTTAACAAAGTCGGCAAAAGGTTCCTTCAACTAGATGCACTCTCGTGGTCAAATCTGGACAAGGAAAAATTAAACCTTTGCGGCAAGAAACGACCTCTTTGATTGAGGTCGTGGCAAAGGTGAACTCAAAGCGCAAATTCATTTTCTTGCTTCAATAATTATTGAGTGTGGGATGAGCATGTGCTTCCTAAGCGAAGGATATTCTGATACTCCTCTTGACGTAGGCCTTGGTTCCACAAGTCTTGTGACGACGAATCCGCTCTTGTGTAATGCCTCAAAATAGTCCGTCAGAGTCCTATGGAACGCGGTTGTCCGGAAGGGTTTGACGAGCCTATTCATATCCCATGAGACTTCGCATCTTGTTATGCCAAAATATCTCCTTATCTCCAAATGCCCTGGCTTTCCCTCTGTTGCGTTCTCTTTCCCTTCCTCGTATTTCCACTCTGCGATTGGTTCTCCACCAACAGTATCACCATACTCGAAGCAAGGATGAGTGATTGAGAAGACGAATCTTCCATTCTTCTTTAGAACTCTGGCAACTTGTGAAATAGCGTCTTCGTAGCGTTCAATATCCATAAGTGCCATGAAACATGTCACTACGTCGAAACACGCGCTTTCTAACTCCTTCAAATCAGCTGCGTCTGATACGTAGTATCTTATGCCCAACCTGTCTCTCTTCTCCCTTTGTCTTGCCTGTTTAATCATCTCTTTTGAAAAGTCCACGCCGACCACTCTCGCCCCTTTTTTGGCCAAAATCCTTGTGTTGTATCCTTCACCGCAAGACAAATCCAACAGTTGCTTATCTTTGACTCTTCCCACAATCTTCAAGGCCGCAGGGTTGTTCATTTCATCTCGAAAGTAGTCCTTACCCATCCGAACGAAGTCGGCCCAAGACTTCGAAGCCTCGTCCCACTCTCTCGAGACCTTGTCATCAACCATAATACCACGAGAACCTATTGAGCCATGAATGAGAAAACCATTGGCATAAAACTTTCGCGGTTTGGAGAGTAGAGTTTGTCACTTATCAAGCAATCGTGTCTGGAGCAACTTCCTTTTTTATCATCTGGCGTTGCTTCCAGCGACAGGCCTAATAATTGGAGGGCAATAGTTTGAATCGTGAAAAAACTGAAAGCTTGGTACGACAGCGACCGCGTCCGCTTCCTCTTCTTCAGAGAGAAGAACCCTGTTCACCGGGTTATAGAAGCCCTCGGCGTGGGAGAGTCGGTGGTACTGATCAGCACAGTCGGAATAGGCTCGATGATACTGGCCCGCATCGGTCTCCAAATAGTCGGACAGTACACCTTCGGCGGTGGAGTCGCTTTCATAGCAGCCTTATTGTGCACAACCGTTGAACTGACCCATTACCTGTTCGATAGGCCGTAGTCCCCTTTTTCTCTAAAAATCAAAGTTGAAAATTGAGGAAAGAAAAGAAGAATGGAAGTGAGAGCAAAGGATTGGCTCAGTTCAGTGTTGCTTCGGAATGCTTTCCTCTAGAAAGTCGACTAAAGCTTTCGGAGACAGGACATCACTTATCAAGTTCATTATTGGGGGGTCATCGATGGCGTGCATAACATATATCGACTTATTCTTTGCATATGCGTATCCTATGTCAACGGAGACGCTCTTACCAATGTAACCTCGCGGGTTAACGACGTAAACCACATCTGCATCATCGATTTTTTTCAAGCATCCCAAGATCCCGCGATTGTCCGTTTTCTTCGATGTTTGAAATCGGACGTTTTTCTCTTTGAGTTCACGTTCCAATTCTTCCATCTCACGAGCAAACCTGAAACTTCCACAAACATACAGCTTTTTCATAGAACTCC
>DASPPK010000090.1:0-5987 GCA_035625495.1 Candidatus Acidiferrales bacterium
TCAGAGGGCGCGTTCTTGTTGTCTATGCCCGCGTTGGCAGCCATAACTCCGTTCTTGAGCGTCAAAACGGCTCTCTCAACCCCACCGTAGACTTCGTCTGCTTCCTGCAGGATCAGCTCGGCAAATTCTGGCTTCAACGAATATTCCTTTGCCAGTCTCTTGGCCTCTTCCGAAGGCTTCACCTCACTTAACTTAACCGTGCGTTCTTCAGAAAAGGACACAACCTTCGAAGTCAACGCTAACACATCATTGTCTTCCAGCTGCAAGCCTTGAGCCTTCAAAGACTCAAGAATCAACTCGACCAAGTCATCTCCGATCTTAACGACACGCGTCTTAACGGCAATGAGCCTCAAACAAGCTCAACCTCCATGCACGACGGGAACAAAAACCACTTCATCCTCATCATTCACACACGTCTCCAAACCGTTCAAAACACTGATTTCCTTTCCATTCACAAGCACCAGCATACTCCTCCTAGACTCTCCAGACTCAGGGTCAATCAGAGAAGATCTGAGTTTAGGCACTTGTTCAACAATCTTCTCCACGAGGGCCATTAGCGAAACAGGCCGTCCAAAGTTCAGTGCCAGCTTTTCCTTGCCCGAAATACCTCGAAAAGACCCGACGAACTTCACACTCACAACCATCACGACTTTCCTTCCAGCCTTACAGAATGACAATTACCGAGACATCGTTCACGTTTGTACCCGTGGGTCCTGTGAAGATAAGGTCGCCGAGCTTAGAAAAGAAGTGATACGAATCATTTTCAGCCAAGAACTTCTCAGGAGCCAAGCCGACCTCCCTTGCCCTGGCCAGCGATTGCCCGTCGATGACTGCTCCAGCAGCATCCGTTGGGCCGTCAACGCCGTCCGTGCTCAAGGAAGCCACAGCCACGCCGTCCAAACCTTCAAGCTTAATTGCTGCTGCTAGGGCAATCTCCTGGTTTCTTCCTCCCATGCCCTTCCCAACCACGAACACCGTTGTTTCTCCTCCTGCAACCATTCCCGCTGGCTTTGGAACGGGGTTTCCAGAAACCGAAGCTTCACGTGCGATCGAAGCTAGCACGATTCCTACTTGTCTGGCTTCCCCCTCCATCATGGCAGTCAACATCAACGTGTTCAAACCGGCAGACTTCAGACCTTCGCAGGCCGCTTGAGTTGCGAACCGGTTGTTCCCAAGAACAAAACTGTAAACCTTCTTGAAAGCCTCATCTCCAGCTTTCGGCGTTTCAGGAACTAATCCCTTCTCCCCGTCCAACAAGAGCTTCCTTATAGAGGATGGAGCATTGGCCCAGAGATCGTACTTCTTCAGAACCCCTATGGCCTCGCTGAACGTTGTAGAATCTGGAACAGTCGGGCCTGAAGCGATGAAATCCAACGGGTCACCTATGACGTCAGAAAGGATCAGATTCAAAATCGTAGCTGGGTAGGCTTTCTTCGCAAGCCAGCCGCCTTTGAAGTCTGAAATGTGTTTTCGAACCGTGTTGACCTCGTTTATGGTGGCGCCACTCTTGAGCAGCGCATCTGTTACCTGTCTCTTGTCCGCAAGCGTGATGTCTCCCCTTGGCAGAGGCATCAGGCTTGAACCTCCGCCTGAGATCAAACATACAATCAGGTCGTCTGCGGTTGCGCCTTCAGCTATCTCAAGCATCCTTCGTGTCCCTTCGACTCCGGCCTCGTCTGGAACAGGGTGATTTGCCCCGTGAAGCTTTATGATTCTAGTCTCGTTTCTGTTTTCATGGAGAACGTTAACAAGCCCGTCTGTAATGCGCGAGTCCAAAACCTGCTCCAAGGCTTCCGCCATGGATCCACTTGCTTTGCCGCCGCCTATGACGTAGATGTTCTTGAACTCTCTCACGTCAAAGGAATAGTCATCAACTTTCAGAGTGCAGTCTTTCAGAACTACTTTTGATTCTATTATCTTTTTAGGGTCAACGGCGTTCAACGCGGCTTCGAGGCTTCCGAGGGCCAGCTCCCTCGCTCTTCTGTCAAGCGTGGTCTTGCCGTTTTTGACCAACTGTTCTTTATTCCTTATTGCGACCATCTCTGCAGTTCCTCGGACCTTCCTCAAAGGCGATTGCGTAAGTGTAATAAGTCAACTCTAATAAAGAATTGCGCAAACATTTGCATGGTGGATTACATGGCAAAACCTAAGATTTACGTTACCCGGGATATCGGTGAAAGAGGCCTGAAAATAATAAGACAGCACTTCGACACGGAAGTGTGGCCTGAGTATGCTCCACCGCCGAAAAAAACAATAATAGAGAAGGCAAAAACCGTGGACGCACTTACCACGCTTCTGTCCGATAAGATAGACGCTGAAGTCTTTGATGCAGCACCAAAACTGAAGATCGTTTCTCAATTAGCCGTGGGCTTTGACAACATAGATCTTCCTGAAGCTACGAAGAGAGGAATTTACGTGACGAACACGCCGGAAGTCCTGACCGACACGACTGCAGACTTCGCTTGGGCCTTGCTACTGGCGGTTGCCAGAAGAGTGGCTGAAGCAGACAAGTACGTTCGCACTGGGCAATGGAAGGTCGGATGGCACCCCAACATGATGGCGGGCAGAGACGTCTACGGCGCAACCATCGGCGTTGTGGGCGCGGGAAGAATCGGCTACGCTGTGGCCAAACGAGCAACAGGATTCGACATGAAAATCCTGTTCTACGATGTTGTGCCAAGACCAGAGATTGAGAAGCTTGGAGCGAAGAAAGCAGACCTGGACACACTGCTGAAACAGTCGGACTTCGTCAGCATCCATGTCCCACTGATGAAAGAAACGTTTCATCTGATGAACGAGCAGAAGCTGAGACTGATGAAGAAAACGGCTTATCTGATAAACAATTCACGAGGGCCAGTGGTAGACGAGAAGGCATTGTGCAAAGCATTGAAAGAGGGTTGGATTGCCGGCGCAGCGCTGGACGTTTTCGAACAAGAACCCATACCAGCCGACAGTCTCTTGCTCAAGATGGACAACGTCGTCTTGGCCCCGCATATATCAAGCGCAAGCCTCGAAACTCGGTCCAGAATGGCCGAAATGGTCGCAGAAAACCTAGTTGCGTTCTTCGAGGGAAAGAAACCACCGAACCTGATCAACCCAGACGTAATGAAAACTCGGCCACTGAAAAGACAGTTCTAGGCATCGCATGCAAACAAGTTCAGCAACACCTCGAATCAATCTGCCCCTTTCTATCCTTTCTTTATGTTTTCATCGCTTTTTCGAAGCTACGATGCAAAGTCGGATCATGAATTTGAAGCAGGAAAAGTAAAATGGTTAAATACTCATCCTCTTCAACAATTATTTCCCTTCAAAACTAGGTGATTTAGGTGAGCTCTATCTTCGCAGATAGGATGAAAACTCTAGGAACAGAAACAGCGTTCGAAGTTCTTGCAAAGGCCAAGGCACTTGAAAAGCAGGGAAAAAACGTCGTGCACCTGGAGATAGGTGAACCAGACTTTGACACGCCGAAGAACATCAAAGACGCGGCGACAAAAGCCCTCAGCGCAGGCTACACTCACTACACACCTTCTGCAGGCATCCCAGAACTGAGACAGGCCGTTGCAGACTACATTTCTAAAACCAGAAAACTGGAAGTCAAGCCAGAAGAAGTGGTCGTCACACCTGGCGGCAAGCCGATAATGTTCTTCAGCATCTTGGCGCTTGTAAACCCTGGCGACGAGGTACTGTATCCGAATCCAGGGTTCCCAATCTACGAGTCTATGATAAACTTTGTCGGCGCAAAAGCCGTGCCCATCCCGCTCAAAGAGGAAAACGAGTTCGGCCTCGACCCGGAGTATGTGAAGAAACACGTGACGAAGAAGACGAAAATGATAATCCTCAACTCTCCAGAAAACCCAACTGGCGGAGTTGTCACAAGGGAACAGCTGAAAGTCATTGCCGACTGCATAAAATACAGAGACGATGTTTTCGTGCTCTCAGACGAGATCTACAGCAGGTTAATCTACGAAGGAAAAGACGAAAGCATAACTCAATTCCCAGGGATGAAGAACAAGACAATAATATTGGACGGTTTCTCAAAAACCTATGCCATGACAGGGTGGAGACTCGGCTACGGAGTCATGAGGAAAGATTTGGCAGAAAAAGTCGCGCAGCTGATGACTAACTCTAATTCGTGCACCGCCGCGTTCACTCAGCTTGCAGGAGTTGAAGCATTAACTGGGCCTCAGAAAGAACCAGAAAGAATGGTCGAGGAGTTCAAGAAAAGAAGAGAAGTCATAGTTAAAGGCTTGAACGAGATTAAAGGCATTACTTGCAAGAAGCCTCACGGAGCTTTCTACGTGTTTCCAAACATAACTGGAACAGGGATGGACAGTCGCAAGCTCGCCGATTATCTGCTGTACAACGCTGGCGTGGCAGTGCTGTCTGGAACGTCCTTCGGCAAGTTCGGCGAGGGTTATCTGCGCATATCCTTTGCAAATTCGATTGAAAACATCAAGAAAGCCTTAGAACGCATAGAGAAGTCTTTGAAGAAACAGTAGGCTTCCTCAATCCTCTATTTTTTCTCCCGTTAGAGTTTCAACGATGTCTGAGGCTAACTGTATCAGATTGTCCGCCTGCTTCATCGCACTCTCACCGTTCACTTCCTCAAGCTGTGACAACTGCTGCACGATTCCTTCCATTTCGACCAGACACTTCAAGACCGGGTCGTTAATCATCTGAGACTGCGCTTTTTCCGCTGTATCTCTCACAACGATTTCCACGAACGCGGGCTCGCCGAGACTGTAGTATATGGCGTTTCGAGCTTTTCTAACAGCCTCCAAAATCAGACTTGGAGCCATGTAGGGCATTTTTCTGGCAGCTTCAAGCTCTGCTTTTGCTTCGCGCAGGTATCGTAGCGCCCAACCCTTTCTGTACTGGTCCATCAATTTCCGTCGTCTCTGCACGAGTTTTGAGGTCAACTCGCCCCTAACAGAGCTACTCAGCTTCTTCTTCTGCAACTTCGCCCGGCGGCTCAGCTTCTTCAGCCGCAAGATAGCGCGTAATGTACCCGGCGATCTGATTTCTCACTTTCGGCGTGCCTCCCTGCACCAGCGTCGCAACCATGTGCTTGTTGCTTTCGAAGTCATGGGAAAACTTATCAGGGAAACGTTTAATCAGTTCTTTGGCTGTGCGCTTGATCTGTTCGGTTCGAACACTTCCCACGCGGCTGTACCTCCAAGCATATCTCCGTTTTTTTGTGCTCCATGATTAGGTGTTTGCTGAAGCAACTTTCATAAACATAGCAAGGCTGATTTAACTTTACCTATTCCAAACGCTGGATAAATCGAGACAGCCTGCATATTTGGTTCTGAGTCCTGTGCTTAAGCGTGAATGGGCTGAATGGCGGTCCCGTGGTGAGGAGACAGTATTAGGCTTTTATTTTGAAGTGGAAAGTATCATTGAGTTATGAAGAAAGCCGATGCAATTTGGTGGACACGTACCCGGATTTCTTGGCCTATTGGGCTGATTCCAGTTGCAAAAACGTGAATGAACAGGTTACTTTGGCAGACCTCTTACTTAGAAAACTATCCTGAACTGCTGAGAAAACAGGTTGAAAACCACGAGGAGACGAACGTCAACTGGAGAGAAATAGCTAGGAGAGTCTTGCAACTGATTCCGAAGCGTCTGTCATTGATGCAGGAAGCAAGAGACAACATTCTCCAAATCTGTGTGCTTACGTACTTGAAGACCACGGAGGCGACTTGGAAAAGACACATGCTCTAAGAGAGATAGGCACTTTTAGACCCCCAGGTGAACGAAACGTGCTTGAACTACTTGAAATCTATCTCTAAGAAGACGACCCGATAAAGAGAGCGCAATCGGTTGAGAAGAATTACGAACGATAAACGTTAAATACGGCTTTAGTGGTTCGATTTTTTGCTGTTAAAGCAGTTGCCATTTTTCTCACTCTCCATATTTAACGCAAGAAGGACCATGATTAAACTAAGATATAAAGAGTGCCTTTTAACTGTGCAACAATAAAACGG
>DASPPK010000091.1:0-3250 GCA_035625495.1 Candidatus Acidiferrales bacterium
GAATTGGTGGGGCTGCCCGGATTTGAACCGGGGTCTAGAGAGCCCAAGTCTCCAAGCCTAGACCAAGCTAGCCGACAACCCCTTTTTTCTTGGCGTTAGAGGCATTGTTGATGGTGTAGTTTAAGGCTTTTGTTCAAGAAGTGCTTGATGTTAAAAGATTCATAGCCTCGAAGTCCATTTTCGTGGACTTATAAGATTTTCTCATGGCAGGATGCATTCGGACTTGCGAGGCTAATAAGTGGGCTGTCGTTCCTTTTTGAGACTGCATTGGAGTATTTTTGGGCAGATTAGGCACTCGTCGGGGACAGGTATGTCCAATGACACGGCGCTTACGAAGCCTGAATAGTGGGCGCATTTCGCCGGTGAGTCGAAAACTTTTCCATATTCAATTGCTTTGATATCCACAACCTTCAGGTTTTCGATTTGCATGTCTATTTTGGACATGCAGTGCGGGCAGGCGTAGAAAGTTTTTCTGGGAATTGTGGATGGGTCCGTGAGGATCGTTGGCCTGTCGAAGGACTTACCGCATCCCCTGTACGGACATTTCAGTTTTGCGCTATGGTGGAGATGTAGTGGTGACATCGCATTTCCTTCTGTGGAGTGCCCATTAGTATCGTTCGTATTAATATTTAATAAAGCTTACCGTTTAAGCGTGCAACAAAAATACACAAACTCAACTTTGCCATATCATTCGAAGAGCCTCGGCCGGGCTTTGAACCCGGGGCCTGCGGTTTACGAGACCGCCGCTCTACCGAGCTGAGCTACCGAGGCATATGCCGCTTAGTAGTGAGGGGAACCCTTATTTTTAAGATGTTCGGAAATAGCCCTTGGACGCTGAGTTTATGGAAAATTCAAGCATGCTGGAGACAATTCTGGAAAGAACATCGATCAGAAGTTACGAGAAAGAAAAGAAAATTCCAGAAGAATTCGTGAAGAAAATACTTCTTGCCGGAATCCGAGCTCCCTCAGCCGGAAACATCCAGCCGAGAACCATAATAGTTGTGAAAGAAGAAACCGTAAGAGAGCAGCTGTATCAGCTCTGCGAAGGCCAAGCGTTCATGAAAACTGCGCCTCTGTGGATCGTGATGTGTCTTGACCTCCATCGTCACCTAAAAGCCGCAGAGCTCACGGGCGTAAAGTACGATTACACGGGAATTCTCCCTTACACTTTGGGCGTTTTGGACGCCTCGCTGTCGCTTGAAAACATGGTCATAGCCGCGGAAGCCTTAGGGTTGGGCAGTGTAATTATAGGATCAATCATTGAGCACCCAGAACAAGCAAGACAGATTCTGAAGTTGCCCCAACATTGCTTGGCCTTCTGTATCCTGTGCATTGGATACCCGAAAAGAAAATTCGCACCGAGAGAGAAATGGGACTACAGAATGATAGTCTGCGAAGACAATTACAGAGACATTGACGCGGCCGATGTTGCAGAATACTGGAAGAAGTTCATGCTCAATGATTTGAAACGTGGCGGAAAGGAAATCCCCCCAGAAACCATCGAAAAAATCTGCAACGAGAGAAATTATGGAAAGACTTACGCGAATCACTATAAAGAAGAATTCATCACCGCTACAAACAAGAAACTAACGGAGTATCTCAAGAAGCAAGGACTACTCAAGGAGTAAGTTACTATTATGGTGGTCCTCATTGGCAAGCGCTGAAAGGCTAGGAGAGCGAAGGATAATCGAGATCGTACAAAGCCGCTTAGCCCGCATGCCCAAAATGCCTGTGCCTTTCGGCGATGACGTATCTGCCTGCGAAATAGGAGGCGGCAACCTCGTCGTTTTGAAGACAGATATGCTTGTGGACAAGACTGATGTTCCTAAGGGCATGAATCTCTGGCAGGCAGCTCGAAAAGCCGTGGTAATGAACGTAAGCGATTTCGCAGCGAAAGGTGTTAAGCCGATCGCAATGCTCGTTTCCCTCGGCATACCGAGAAGCCTGAGACAGAGTGACGTCGAAGAATTGGGGGATGGTTTGAATGCCGGCGCACGTGAATACGATGCATACGTGATCGGCGGAGACACTGGAGAGGCTTCAGACCTCGTGATCAGTCTTTCAGTTTTTGGGATATCGAGAAAGGATAAAATAATGCTGCGGAGTGGAGCAAAACCCGGAGACCTCTTGGCCGTGACTGGCCCCTTTGGAAAGCCGCCTGCAGGATTGAAGATTCTTGTCGATAACTTCAAAGCGTCGAAAGAAATCAAGAAGATTCTTGTGCAGTCTGTTTTGATGCCGCATGCTCGACTTAAAGATGGACTTGCCCTTAGTCAGACAGGAGCCGTCAGCGCAGCGATCGATTCAAGCGACGGCTTGGCCTGGAGCCTGCATGAGATAGCGAGAGCAAGCAAAGTTGGAGTATCGATAAGCTCTTTGCCTGTAGCAAAGGAAGCGGCAAGGTTCGCGAGGATTAACAAGCTTGACCCTTCAGCGCTGGCGCTGTACGGAGGAGAAGAGTACGAGCTTATCTTGGCCGTTAAGCCTAGGCTTTGGAGTAAAGCTGAAAAGGCCGTTGAAAAAGCAGGTGGGAAACTCGTGAAAATTGGAAAAACAACGGCTGGAAAGAACGTACTGATGGACAAGCGTGGGAAGCATGTTCTAATTGCGCCGAAAGGATATGAACACTTCAAAACATAAGTGTCGCTTTGGTTTTCTTATGCCTTCTTAGCCGAGGCAACTCAGGAACTCATAAGTGATAACGTTCAGCGAAAAGAGACTTCACTGTGCAGTGCAAAATTCTTACGGCTCTCTATGAGAAAACCGTTGATATATGTTGAGTTTCCTGTGTTCTTAGAGAAAACTTATATCAGAGGGATTTCGATTTTATTCCATTCTCGTGTCTGAGCTCAGAATTTTGGGCGATAAATTCAATCTTCAGCGTTTTCTGCTTTTCTTTTTCCTCTGCTTCACCTTTGTCACAGAGACTGAACGTGCCTGGTTCAGCCTTCGAATGTGAGCGTCCGGAAAGGCGCGCCCAATATCTCTTCGCAACTGCGCAATGTCTACTTGCCCATAAGTCTTAACGTCGACTATGGGCCTTTCGTCTTCGCCATAGCTGACGGCAACTGTGTATCCGGAACCGACTTCAACATGGTTTGGTTCCAATATGAAACTCAGATCTTCTGAGTCTACCGTAACAGAATTTTCTGACCCGCGTTTGTTCTTTCGTTCAGCCATATTCGTCACAATATTCTAAACGTGAAAAGCATAGATTAAAGCGTTATTAAGTCTAAATATGAATCATTCA
>DASPPK010000092.1:0-8577 GCA_035625495.1 Candidatus Acidiferrales bacterium
GGATAAGAAAAAAGTTAGAATGATCGATTCTGCATGATCGATTAGTTTGGTCTAGAATCTTCTTCTCGAAGTTCTTCGCTTAGACCAGCAATCTCGGCAGTAAACGGGTCTGCTTGGGTCGGGTTTGAAGGGAACTTCGCACTCCTTTCCACAATCAGCACAAACTGCCTTATGCATCTCTTTCTCTGCCATATACTATTTCAACTCCTTTGATTGGTTTGTGCAGAAATTGCTTCTTGCACGTCGCACCTATGAAATAGCCTAGCAACTTATAAAACTTGCCATGATGAAAATAAGGCCTAACGGTGGCCTCTTCCAGGATGCTAGACTGTGTTTCTTATTAAATGCAATTCACTAAGAGGCCAGCTGGGCAGATTCATTGTACTATTTGGCGATCTTGAGCATTACGTTTTTAAGCAAAGCCTTGTTACCCTAGGGTTCTTTTAAACGGTGACACCAATGGTCGATCAAAGAATCGAAAAGCTCGCCGCACTCTGCGTCAACTACAGCGTTGAAGTGAAACCCAATGAATTAGTGCTTATTCAAGGAAGCGAACAGGCTTTCCCGCTGATTAACGAAATCTTCAAGCAATGCCTTCTGAGCGACGCGCAGCCGACGATCTTTGCAAATCTGGACACGCAGCACACATTCTTCAAGTATGCAAAAGAACATCAACTGAAGTTCGTTTCCCCCATTCAGAAATTCACGATGGAAAACATAGACGTTCGCATAAGCATATTCTGTGAACCGAGCCCGAAGGGACTGTCTACAGTAGACCCTTTGAAGATCAGAACCCGCATGGCTTCTGGAAGAGACATAACAGAGATCTTCTTCAGACGCGTTGCGGAGGGCAAACTTAGATGGACTGGATTACCCTATCCGATAAACGCTCAAGCACAAGAAGCCGACATGGCGCTAAGCGACTACGAAGACTTTGTCTACAGCAGCTGTCTGCTCGACGAGGAAGACCCGATTGCTGAATGGAAGAAGATTCATCAACAACAGCAGAAAATCTGCGAATTTCTAAACCAAACCAGCGAAATTCGCGTAGTGGGCGAGGATACGGACTTGACGTTCAACGCAGAGAAAAGGAAATGGATAAACTGCAGCGGAAAAGAGAACATGCCCGACGGTGAAGTGTTTACGGGACCGATCGAAAACTCGACCAACGGGACTGTAAGATTCACGTTCCCAGGAATATTCTCTGGCAGAGAAGTCGAAGACATAAAGCTCACGTTCAAAGACGGAAGAGTAGTGAACGCATCAGCGGCGAAGGGTGATGATTTTCTGCAGCAAACGCTAAAGATAGAAGGAGCTGACCGGCTCGGTGAAACCGCGATTGGCACAAACTACGGCATAAATAGATTCACTAAAAACATGCTCTTTGATGAAAAAATGGGCGGCACGGTGCACATGGCTCTAGGCAACTCTTACCCAGAGTCAGGAGGCAAAAACAGGTCAGCGATACACTGGGACATATTGAAAGACATGAAAAAAGGCGGAGAGATCTACGCCGATGAGAAGCTGTTCTACAAGAACGGCAAGTTCCTAATTTAATAGAACATTTTTTCCGATCGATTCGCCATCTTCAGAAATCAATTAAACTGAAAAACTGAAACAGGATTAACGAAATTTTAAATTCAGGCGTCGTGGAATCAACATGAGGGATACATCGGTGGAACTCAAGACTGTCAAGGTTGAAGTACCAGATGGTTGCAACGTGATTTTAGGCATGGCGCACTTCATCAAAACCGTTGAAGACCTTTATGAGGCCCTCGTTAACGCCGTTCCAAACGCGAAGTTCGGGATTGGCTTCTGCGAAAGCTCAGGACCCTGCTTGGTCAGACATGAAGGAAATGATGACGATTTGAGACAGCAAGCGGCGAAAAAGGCTTTAGAAATCAGCTGCGGCCACAGCTTCATAATTTTCCTGAAAAATGCTTACCCAATAAACGTCTTAGATAAGATTAAGACTGTGCCAGAGGTATGCACAATCTGCGCGGCCACGGCGAATTCTCTGGATGTGATAATAGCAGAGACTGAGCAGGGTCGAGGAATAATCGGCGTTGTAGACGGCTTCTCGAGCAAGGGCATCGAAGCCGAAAAAGACATCAGAGCACGGAAGGATTTTCTGAGAAAAATAGGTTACAAACTCGGCTGATTCTTAAGAAAAAAAATTGGCGCTGCAGGGTGAAGATGCTGCGGATAGCCTTGCTGTTCGAGTGATAAAGAATGGAAGCTATGTTCTATCTGTTCATAGCTATTTCTTCGGGCAGTTCAAAGGGCATCTTCTCGTTCATTCTTTGAGCTGCATAGGTTGCTAGTCTCTTAAACTGGGGTTCCGTCAGAACATGTCGCGCTCTGGATAGAATTTCAAGGCAGATTTCTTTAAAAACCAAGTCGGCGCATCCCATTTTTGCGTCGTCGATCAATTCTTTGCAAGCTTGATAGATTTGTTCGTTCAAAGGCACTTCACCCTGCAAGCAACACTTGCAACTTGAGGAATTAAACACTTATGAAAACAAAAATATAATTCGAAATCCATCTTCAGCCTACCGAAACGATGTCTAAAAACCGCCCAGAGGCACGCTTCAGCGCGTTTAGGGTCGTGAGACATCTTGACCGCTTTTGCTCTTACCAATCGCGTTAACCTTTTAAATATAGGCGTTGAATATGATAAGCGAAAAGAGGGATGAAACCTTGGATAATGAGGTTCTGGAAGCTATCAGGAACAGGCGCAGCGTCTTACGATTTGAAAGCACCCAAGTTGAAGAGGATAAGGTTGAAGCCATTCTCGAAGCCGGACGGTGGGCACCTTCTTGGATCAACAAGCAACCCTGGAGTTTTATACTCATCAGAGACCAAAAAACCAAGGACGAAATCAGCGAGATCATTCCAACCACCTTCGTGCAAGGACTGAAGGAGGCACCAGTCTGCATCGCCGTGACCGTTGACGTTGACGAAGACCCGTACCACCACGTGGAAGACGGGGCAGCCGCCGCACAGAACATGGCACTGGCAGCTCACAGCCTAGGATTAAACACTTCTTGGATAGGAGTATACGACTTGAAGAACCAGAAAAAGTCAGCCGAATCCAAGATTAAGGAAATTCTTGAACTTCCGAAAAACTATCGAGTGATCGCACTCTTGCCACTTGGCCACGTTAAATTCGAGGTTCCAAAGAAGGACAGAAAGACCCTTCGCGAGATAGTGTACCAAGAAAAATTCGGAAAGCGTTAAAGTAGGGAACGCATAGCACCGTCTTACATTTTTGATTTTGACTTGATCCTGTTTGGATGGCAATCGCTATATAATGCTGCTTGCGTAACCCCTGTGGAGCGGCGACCATTAGATGGGTTACGTTGCTTTGTGGAAAGCTCTGGAACAAATGGTTACAGACTTTCGCAAGAAAGGATTAAGGCTTCCAACAGAAATCATGGGCGACCTTAAAAATGCGAAAACCCTGATTAAAATTTTGAAGGCTGAACCGAGCCGCGGAGAAAACATTCAGAAAATTGAGCAATGCTTGGAAAACGTGGAATCCTACCTCATTTCGGAAGGTCAAAGACAGTTCGGACTCGAATATGTTGACCAATGGCTTGAGCGGTTGGACAAGGCCCGCAAGGAAATCCTCGACGAGGAGGACAAAGAAACAAGGTTTATCCCTGGACTCCCAAGGCACCGAAAGTGGATTCGAGTCACATCCTCAGCAGACTTACCCCTTGAAAAACTGAAGGCAATGGCAGATCAGATGAACCTCTCTTACAACGTTCACAAGAACGGCTCCTTGCTCGTCTACGGCGAAGACCAGAGCATAAAAGATTTTGTCAAAAAGATGGCTTCGAAATACGAGTCAAAGGCTGAGAAATATCGTAAAAAAGTACATAACCGTTAAAGCCTCATGGCACAGTAAATACTTTTATAAAAAGTGCCACAGACTGTCTGCAAAAGAAAAATGCGGACGTTTCGAAGCGTGAGGGCGCAGACTCAATGCCCTACATCAAGAAAATAGAGCTCAGGGGTTTCAAATCATTCGGACCACAGGACGTTAAAATAGTCCTAGACAAGGGTTTCACGGCGATCACAGGCCCAAACGGAAGCGGAAAAACAAACGTCCTCGACGCTCTTCTATTCTCACTCGGCGAACTGAGCACAAGAAGACTCCGTGCAGAAACCGCTGCCAAACTAATTTTCCACGGTTCAGAACAGGCTGGCTTAGAAAGGGCCAAAATGGCTAAGGTAGTGATCCAGTTCGACAACTCAGACGGGCGCATGCCCGTCGACACGACGACAGTCACGATTTCCAGAGAAGTCTACAGAAACGGACTAAGCGTATACAGGCTTAACGGCAGAAGAATTTCGAGAACCCACATCATGGAAATCCTTTCCATGGCAGGAATCAGCTCGGCAAGCCAAAATATAATCCTGCAGGGCACCATTACTCGACTCACAGACATCTCTCCTATGGAACGTAGAAGAATCATCGAAGACCTTATTGGAATAGGCCAGTACGACACTGAAAAAGCCGAAGCAGAAGAAAAGCTGCGAGCAGCAGACATCTCCATACGCACCGCCATGGGCAGAATTGACGAGGTACAGAAGAGGCTTGACGACTTGGAGAGAGAACGCAACGAACTGCTCAAAGTCAGCTTCATCCAAGCTGAACTCAGACAGTTCGAAGCGGTCAAGATCTCACACGATATGATACAGATACAGAAGAAGGTTGAGGAAAATTCATCACAAGCAGACAAAGTTAAGACCAGAGTGGAAAAACTAAGGGAGCTGCGTGATGGCCACAGGTCGAAAAGAAGAGAAGTTGAGGGCGAATGGCGAAAACTAAGCTCCGAAATGGTCGAGGAAGGCGGCTCTCAGGTAGTCAAGGTGCAGATAAAAATCGGGGAGCTGAAATCAAAACTCACAGAGTTGGCTACTAGGATAAGCTCCGGGAAAACAACCCTCGAAGGGCTGACGAGAATCAGGGAAAACAACCTGCAACAACACCAAGCAATTCAAAAAGAAATTCATGAAAACCGGTTAAAGATGAGGCACTTCAAAAGCGAACATGAAAGAATTCTTGGCCAGATAAACGAGAAACAAGCAGAACATGACACTCTAGCACAAGAAGCTGCCCAGCTTTGGGAAAACCTTGGAGAAAACAGCAAGAAAATACGGGAGATCGAGCTTAAAATCGAGGGGGACAACAAGAGACTCGTATACTTGAGGTCAGAATACGTAAAGAATCAGACAGCCATCAAGGCTCGGACGAGAAGACAGAAGGACTTAAACGACCGCGAGCAACGGTTTGCAGCAACACTCGCAGAGCTTGAAAAATCTTTCTCTGAACTTGAAAAAGTTCAGAAAGAACAAAAAACTCAGCTGAAAAACTTGGAACGGAACCTTGAGAGAAGAACCGCTCAAAAAGAAGCGGTTGAAAGAGAAATAGTTGAAGCAAGCAAAATAGCTGATTCAGCACGTGAAGCGGTCGTAGAGTTTGCAACCCAAAGAGAACTTGCAGAAACTGTGGCCGCAGAGGAGAAAGCCCTCAGAAGCATAGAAGAACTGGGCGAACTTGGCGTCATCAAGGGCGTGTACGGCAGACTTCGCAGCCTAGCGAAAATCGACAAGACCTACCAAAGAGCAATCGAAGCTGCATCAGTAGGATGGCTTGACGCTGTCGTCGTGAAAGACTTCGACTCAGCTTTCACGTGTACAGAAACGTTAAGAAGGATGAAACTTGGGAGAATAAAGATCATTCCCCTCGAAGGATCAGTCCCTTCTAAAGCCTTCAAAATTCCCGAAAAGGAAGGCGTCCGGGGCACTGCTGAGACCTTCATAAAATCTGAAAAAAGTTGTGGACCTGCGGTCCGCTTCGTTTTCGGAGACACACTCGTTGTAGCGGACGACAAGACCGCTTTCACGTTGGCCAGCCAGGGCTATCGCAGTGTAACAGTTGAAGGAGATCTCTACGAGGTTGGCGGTGCATTTGAGAGCGGTTACTACCGTGCTCCCATAGACTTTTCCACCATAATCCCAAGTGAGACAGCGATCAAGAGCCTAGATGAGGCTGTTAACGCTCTTCAGCAGCATCTTTCAAGGAGAAACGATGACATAACCAGCTATGAAGACGAAATCGACCGAACTCGCGTTGAAATCGCCCGCTTGTCCGAAGCTATAACAACGTTAGACAGGGAAATCTTCAGAGTGAAAAGAAGCGTCAGGAGAACAAGGTCCAACGTTAGGCGCGTTGATCATTACATCGTTCGAATCAACAAAGAAATCGAGAATGAGAAAGCCCAGATGTGGGTGCACAGTGCTGAGAGAAGCTCGATCCTGAAGGAGATACGAAAACTCCAGAACGAGTTGGCAGTTCTGAGAAAAAAGACAGACCCTGGACACATCCAAGAAATGGAAGTCAAGAGGGAGAAACTGTCAGAAGAGATAATCACTCTGAGGCAGATGCTGGGAACAAGCCAGACGGAAATATCAACGCTGCAGTCTCAGTTCGACAACGTCTTGAGAGTTGGGTACCAGAACTCAAAGATTCAAACCTCAAAGGTTGAGCAGCAACTGCGGAAGGTAGAGAAAGAAGTGGAGGATGCATTGCAGCAGAGGGAAGCACTGAAGCAGGAACTTTCGCAACTGGAAAAGAACCGAGTTGAACTTTCAAAGACAGTTTTCTCAGCAAGGGAGGGAGCAAAGAAATTCACTAGCCAGATTGATGATATCGATAAAGAACTGCGTAAACTGGACGCCGAGTATGAACAAGTCGACCATCTGCAAAACCAGCTCCAGCTGAACGTCCAAACATCTCTTCTGCAGCTTGAACAGTGCCAAAGTCAGCTGAGACTTTCCGGTTACGAACAACCATTGACAGTGACTCCGAAACAGGTCGAGGAAGCCGAAACCTCCATGAAGATGATGCAGCTTGAACTTGAAAGAATAGGCGCAGTCAACCAGCTTGCTTTGTCGCATTACGCCGACCAGATTTCACGCTACAAGGAACTTTCGATCAGGTTGAACGAGCTTGAAAAAGAAAAACAGGCAATAGTACAGTTCATGGACGAGATCGACAGAAAGAAACGCAAAATCTTCGTAGAGGCCTTCGAAAAAATCAACCGAAACCAGAACGTATACTTCTCGAAGCTCACGGGAGGCGGCACCTCCACGATGACGCTTGAAAACGTCGAAGAACCCTTTGCGGGAGGCATAGACATGCTCGTCCAATTTCCCAACAAGCCCTCAATAGTCGTGAGCGGTGCCAGCGGAGGCGAACGCTCAGTAGCAGCGGTCGCATTCCTGTTTGCTCTTAGGGAGTTCACACCCGCATCCTTCTACATCCTTGATGAGATTGACGCTCACCTAGACGCTTTCCACGTTTCAAAACTGGCTGAACTCCTGCGAGAAGAATCGGACAAGACACAGTTCATAGTCATCACCCTAAAACCTGAAATGGTGAACAAAGCCCAGAAAGTTTACGGGGCCTACATGAGCAACGGAGTGTCAAACGTCATTTCCGCCAAACTGCTGGAGGTCCCAAGCTAGTGTCGACGACGGCAACAAAGAAGCCTTTCTACCTGTTTCCCCCATGGAACATTCTCTTTGAGTTCCACAGACTGGAAAAGCTTGCGCCTTGGAACGTCAGCATCGCTTACTTACTAACGTCGTTTCTTGAAAACATGGAGAAGACGGGCCAAGTAGATTTCAGGGCGTCAGGAGTGGCGCTTGACTCTTCAGCCCTCATATACCTAATGAAGTCAAGACTCCTGCTGAAACTCGAAGAACCATCACCGCCACCGAAGCCGCCAATGGACTTCTTGCCTCCGCCCCTGTTCCTGCCACTCAGACACGAATTGACGTCCACGACCATAGGAAACCTTCTCGAAGTATTGGATGACATTCTAAAACTGGAGAAGCTGATTCGCCCCGAAAAGCTTGTGCAACAGCCTGTCTTGCCAACACCCTCAGAGATACTTCCTCAGCTGGACATGTACCTAATGGAAATTGAGCTTCAGATGGAAAAACTTCACGCGTCCCTTTCGGAACGAGTGAAAGGCGCAGGAATAATAGAGTTTTCTACCCTGATTCAAGGAGTCGGACGGTTTGAAGCTATTCGCACGTTCATTCTTTTACTGTTCTTGGCGCAGGATGGAAAAATCAGCCTGTGGCAGAACGAAGAGACAGAGGAGATTTACATAGCAGTTGGTGATTTGAAACTTGCAGCAAGCGGACAAACAGGCACCTAGCCTAAGCGAAGAGGAAAGTGAGAAGCCGAATCAGGCAAGGACAAATGATGACTTGTCGATGGTAGAGGCAGCTTTGTACGTTGCTGGACGCCCCCTAGACCTAAATGACCTATGCTCGGTCTTGAAAACCAGGTCAAAGAATAGGGCCAGAAGAACAACAAAGGCCCTCATGCAGCAGTACGCATGCAGAAACACTGCTCTCGAAATTCTGGAACTAAAGGACGAGAGATACGTTCTGCAAATTAAGGCCGATTTCACACCGCATGTCAAGAAGTTCGTCAATAGACCGCTGCTTTCTCTCGGTCCGCTAAAGACCCTTTCATACATAGCCTAC
>DASPPK010000093.1:0-18709 GCA_035625495.1 Candidatus Acidiferrales bacterium
TAACTGCTTTTTTCCTCCGTTTTTTGCTTACTAAGTGGCAAAGCGCTCCTCCAAGACAAAGAACCGAATCGAAGCTGTTGTCTTCAAACCTAGAAAGGTCCTCTAATGATCCTTCCACGACCTGGTTCACTTTATCTTGAACTTTCTCCTGCTTGATTTTCCTTTTTGCTATTCGTAGCAGTTCAGGTACGAAATCGAGCAAAACGACGTCATACCCTAGTCTTGCAAGTTCGATTGTGTACCTTCCGGGTCCACCACCGGCATCTAAAATCAATCCTCTTTTCGGAAGGTATTTTTTGAGAAAAAGCATAGTTGTATCGAATTCTAATCTATGGAATGGATTGCTGAACAGTCTTTTCCATTCTCTCAAGGGATCCTTCACATAATACTCTCTTATTAGCTCAGAAGCCATGAGAGATTCTCCTCGATTCGCCTTGCCGGTTAATTATCACACGCAGTGAAAATAACCCACGCCAAGATTGTAAGCGACTTAGGCAAAGGAAACTTGAATGAGGAACCAAGACTTGAGCAGTAGAATCATCAGGGGGAAGAAAAGAAGATAAAACTTTCCTAAACCCAAACGTTAAGAACAATTATTTAACCAGCTCGGCGCTGATAAAAAAAGGAAATATTTGTTGGTTTTTAGACCGGTGTTGGTGTTGGCGCTGGAGGAGCCATTGTTGGCGCAGGCTGTTCTGGTTGAGATTTTATCTGGAAAAAGGCAATCGCAGCCAGTAATACGGCTATCCACATTAGGAGAAAGCCTATGAGAATTATTGTTAGAAATGCACCTATGAATAGCAGTTGACCTGCAGTTGAGAATAAACCTACGCTTGTTTTTGCTGAGAGAGTCTTTAGTGATCGTCTGGCAAAGAAAGTTGCAATTATTATGAAAATCCACAGGACCACAAGTGCTAAAATTAGTCCTTCTAATAAAGGCTGGACAGTACTCCAAGTTATGTTTGACGTGGTCGGTGTTAATCCTGAAAGCTTTGACCAGTCGCCATTCCAGCCTGGATAGATTTTGTATAGGAAGTTCTTTAGGTTGGTTAAAACTGATACAACAACCACTATGCCTGCGATTACTGCGCCCACTATGGCCGCGATTATTCCGTATATGGAATTGTTGAATATTGCGCTTTCCTTGTAATAGCTTGCAAAACCATGCAGAGCAACTAGAACGAGTATCAAGCCTATAAGTGCAATTATTCCCGTAGACGGTTCACCAAGCGGTATGAATCCGATGAACATCAGTATTGCGCCTATCCCGCCCAAGATCTTATTCGATTCTGGAGTCATCTTTTTTTCCTCTGGTTTTCTGTCATCTTATTTAGAATAAAAGCTTTTTTCATGCCTTGCTTCAACGTAGAGGAAACCATTTTCAACGAAGTGATAGATGGGTTTCTTCGTTGAAGTAGCATCTCCATTAAGAGGCGACTAGATCGTTTGAAGTCGACTTTGAATACGTGACTGACATAAATGGAAAGATGTTGTTCAAGAAGAGGAAGTGAAGGAAGGCAGCGGTCATTTTGGAAAGGAATGACTACTTTTAAATATGCGTGCGCCCTCGCTGATACAGGTTCAAGGGATTAGTGATGCCCAAGCAGGAAAAGGGAAAGTCGCATCAGACGAGACCCGTGGGCAAGCGGGCTCCGAGCTGGTGTAAGTATCAGCCTGAAGAAGTGGAGGCCCTCATCGTCAAGCTGGGCAAGGAGGGGCATTCGCCGAGCAGAATAGGGACGATCCTGAGGGACCAGCATGCGATTCCATTGTCGAAGCCGATAACCGGCAAGAGAGTTCTAAAAGTGCTTAAGGAAAATGAGCTGGCTCCATCATTACCTGAGGACTTGGCAAGTCTGCTTAACAAGGCTCACAGCCTAGGGCTACACTTGGAGAAGAACAGGACGGACCTTTACAACAGAAGGGCGCTTCAGCTGATTGAAGCGAAGGTCCACAAGCTCTCGAGGTATTATAAGCGTGAAGGTCTATTGCCGCAGACGTGGAAGTACGAACCCAAAATAGCTTCAATAACCTGAATATTCCCGTTTTCTAAGCGTTTTCTAACGAACAAAGATCAACTGAGCTCATTTATGGGCGAAAGCAATTGGAAGTAGATTTGCGGGAAGCAGACAAGCGTAGGAGCACGCGCATATACCCCCTTTTATGAACCTGTTCTGAGCGCCTCTGATACGACTCGACTGTTTGCTTCCGCTTTCTCCAATCATTTCAATTCAAGAGTCAGTTTTGAATAAGCCAGCTTTGGTTAACGTCACCGTTCCAAACTTGTTTTAAAGCGCAAGGGATTTTTCCATCCTCATCCAGCAGTCGGGCCTGCAACTTCATCGGAGGCTTTTTGCAAAAGTTTTAGGAACACTTACTGAAAGAACATCACAGGGCACGCGATGCCAACTACATAATCGATGAAGAGCTTGTTATAGACGGAGATTATTCGACAAAACTGTGGCGAGGTGAAAAATGGTCGATGACCCAGAAAGGCATTTTCAGGTTAAGCTTGAAAAGAAACTAAGAACCTTGGGCGTCTGGCACAGGTTCATAGAAAAGCCAGCTTCCACCGTTCACACAGCGGATGCTGCGAGTGTCACAGGCATTGAACTTCATAGAATTTCCAATAATCTGATGGCTCAAACGAACGACGGACGCTTTGCGGCTTTGATAATTTCCGGCGACACAAGGCTGAATTACAAAGAAGCAGCCAAAGCGTTAGGAGCGAGAAATATCGGTCTAGTTCCGTTCAATGAAGCACACGAAGTTAGTGGTTACCCCCCAGGTGGGACGCCTTCTATTGAATATGAAAAGAAAGTAGATGTTGTCCTCGATGAGGAATTGAACGTATACGAAACGTTCTATTGCGGCGGCGGTTCAACCAGAATGTTACTGGAGTTGAGAAGAGATGACGTTATATGAATCAACAATGCGAAGGTTCATAAAATATCTGTTCCCCAGGGGAACCAATAGCGCGTGCACCCAATGGGGCGTTGTATAAACTTATAACGAATAAGAAGGAGATGAAATACGAGGAAATTTCATGAAAGCTATCATTGTGCTCGTCATGCATGGTGTGCCGCCGAATAATTTTCCTAAGCGTGAGATGGCTGAGCTGTTTGGTTTGAATGCAAGGGTGGGGGGAGCTGTAGGGGTGGAGCGCGTAGCGTTTGAGCGTCGCCGTCTGGAACTCGACGCTAAAATACGCACGTGGCCGCGTACAGCCCAAAACGACCCCTTCTATGCCGGCTCCCAAGAGCTGGGAACTCACCTGAGTGAGGCAACTGGGTGCGAAGTCATCGTGGGATTCAACGAATTCTGTGCTCCCAGTCTGGACGATGCGCTCAGCCAAGCCATAGCCCAGGGAGCCGAGAAAGTCATTGTCGTTACGCCTATGATGACACGCGGGGGTGAGCACGCCGAAGTAGACATCCCTGCTGCTGTAAAAACCGCGCAAACACAACACCCTAATATTCCGATAATATATGCATGGCCTTTCAGGGTCTCTGACGTGGCGAGTTTTTTAGCCAAACAGGTAGAAAGCCTCCTTTGACGCGAGCGCGCGCTAATTGCGTGAACTTGAATAGAAGATTCTTCTAGAACTTTCTTCCATAAGCAATATAGCGCGCGCGCTCCTTGTTAAGATTACACCAAAAGGAGAAGGGAGAGGGAAAAGGCAACGGGAGAAAGGAAAGGGAAAAATCATGCCCTTCCCCCTCAACCTTCCGCAATATTCTTTGCGGTTGCTATTTAAAACTCTGTCGCGTGTACTGTCATAAGAAACAGAAGCTCCCAAGTTCTCCTCTCCTTTATGTTTAACCCAAAGATGCAGAGCAACCTGAAAAGTTGGCTAGCTTTAAATAAGTGGGTTCCTAGGCTAAAGTGATTGTCATGGCCTCAGCTTTCGAAGATCAGGCCGCAGGTTTTTTGGGTGTGGCTGAAAGAGCAGCCAAGACAATCTCAGAAGCCGCCAGGCAGGACGGGTTGATACACGTTTTCTCGCACTTGGACGCTGACGGGATTGCCGCAGCTGGAATCATGGGAAAAGCGTTGTTGAGGCTGGACGCGAAGTTTCGAATCCGCATAACCCAGTGGATTGAAGACAAAATCGTCGGCGAAGTTCTTTCAGACAAGCCTCAACTCGTAATTTTCACTGACTTAGGAAGCGGCTACATTGACCTGCTCTGCCAAAAACTTCCAGACTTCAGGATTGTAATCTTGGACCATCATCAAATCGTAGGCAAAGAGTCAGACAACATTATCCACGTGAACCCACATCTGCACGGAGTCGATGGAGCTCGGGACATCAGCGGTTCAGGCGTCGCTTACTTCGTAGCCAAGGCTTTGGATAAAGTGAACGTTGACCTATCGCCCGTCGCTGTTGTCGGCGCCCTCGGAGACCTGCAGGACAAATATGACCAGCGAATGCTGAAGGGGCTGAATGAAAAGATCGTTGAGGACGCAACAAACTCAGGTCTTCTAAAAGTTGACAAAGACCTGGTTTTCTTCGGCAGAGAAACTCGGCCAATCATTAGAGCGTTGGCTTCGACCACAAATCCCTTCATCCCAGACATAAGCGGCGACGAGAACAAGAGCTTAGCTTTCCTGAAAAGCCTAGGCATCGAGCCGAAGGTTGGGGACAAGTGGCGCGCGCTCAGGGACCTCTCGGAAGAAGAAAAGAAACGTTTGTGCTCAAAGTTGGCCGACCACCTAGTCTCGAAAGGCCTGCACTATGAGGTATCGAACCTCATCGGGCATGTTTACATCCTGTGCAGTGAGGAGCCTTGGACCCCGCTCAGGGACGCCCGCGAGTTTGCAGTCCTTTTAAACGCGACGGGGCGAATGGACAAGGCTGGTCTCGGAGTGGCCGTCTGCATGGGCGACAGGGGTCCAGCGCTCGAGGCAGCCAACAGAGTATTGGAGGATTATAGAAGAACCATAAACAAGTACCTCGGCTGGGTTATGGAAAAGCCTGAAAGAATGAAGGAGTTCGAAAACATATACGTTGTTTACGGCGAAGACTTCATCAACGACAAGATGGTCGGAGCAATCTCATCTATACTTACTTCGAGCCTTCCAAACCCTGAGAAGCCCTTGATCGCTTACGCAAACTTGCAAGAGGAAGGAATCGCAAAAATCTCAGCGAGAACCATGGACACTGTTATAAACAGAGGCGTTAACTTGGCCGAAGTGATGCAGGTTGCCGCAGAAAAATTCCATGGAAACGGTGGTGGACACAACATTGCTGCAGGTGCACAAGTCTCGATAGGAAACATCGACGACTTCATACAATCTGTAGACCAACTCGTTGGCAAACAACTCAAAGGCGAGAAGATTGGAAGCTGAAATAACGCTGGAATACGATGATGTGAGGTTTGCTGAAGCCGTTGCTAAAGCAGTTTCGCCTGACAACCTAAGAACGCCGAGTGGCCTGTCAATTAAAACATCACGGCGGTCAACGAGAGTCATCACTTGCATCAACTACCGTGGAAAGCTCGCAACATTCATCGCCACGATCGATGACCTTCTCTTTTGTGCGTCAACGGCAGAGCGGGCTCTTCAAGCAGCGAGAAAGCTTGAGTGAGAAACTTCGACCAGAGTCGTCTCCAACGTATTGAACGTTCTTTATCGTAAGTTTAAATAGCTAATTCAAGGCTAGACTTAGAGGCTGCGAGTGAAAGCATGCTGGACATCAAACTGATCCGCGAAGACCCTGAACTCGTAAGGAACAACCTGAGAAAAAGGGCTGACCCTGACAATTTGAGGATGCTCGATGGACTAATCGACTATGACAGAAAATGGCGACAGTACCTGACGGACTTGAATAATCTGCGACATGAAAGGAGGCAGGTAACAGCCAAAATTGCTGAGGCAAAAAAGAAAGGAACTGATTCAAGCAGTGAAATGTTGAAAGCAAAAGATGTTGATGCTAAAATCACCAAACTGCAGAAGCAAGTGACAGAATGCGAGGAGAAGGTTCACGAGTACCTGATGCGCCTTCCAAACCTTCTGCACGAATCAGTTCCAGTTGGCAAGGACGAGAATGACAACGTTGAAATAAGAAAGTGGGGCGACATACCCAAATTCGCTTTTCCAGTAAAGGACCACATGGACATAGGCCTAAACCTCAACATAGTTGACGTTGAAAGAGCTGGAAAGATTGCTGGAGCCCGCTTCTTCTACCTAAGAAGAGACGCGGTTCTCCTCGACATGGCATTAGTCAACTTTGCCCTAGAAGAGATAGGTAAGAAGGGGTACACGCCGATAGAACCGCCCTTCCTCATGAGGCGAAGACCGTACGAAGGCGTCGTGGCCTTGAGTGATTTCGAAGATGTGCTATACAAGGTTGAAGGTGAAGACCTGTACCTAATAGCAACTTCGGAGCATCCGATGGCAGCGATGTTCATGGACGAGGTGCTGAAAGCTGAGGACTTGCCGCTGAAGCTTGTCGGCATAAGCACAAACTTCAGGAAAGAGGCAGGCGCACATGGCAAAGACACGCGTGGCATATTCCGAACACACCAATTCAACAAGATTGAACAGTTTGTTTTCAGCAGGCCCGAAGACTCATGGGCAATTCACGAGGAACTCATACGCAACGCCGAGGAGCTTGTGCAAAAACTCGGGTTGGCCTACCGAGTTGTCAATGTTTGCACGGGCGACATGGGCACAGTTGCGGCGAAGAGATATGATGTTGAAGCTTGGATGCCCGCCCAAAATGCTTACAGAGAAATAATCTCATGCAGCAACGACACGGACTATCAGGCCCGAAGGCTAAACATAAAGTACAGGGAAAAGGAGGGCGCAGCACCAAAAGGGTTCGTGCATACACTAAACTCAACAGCCTTGGCCACAGGCAGAACCATCGTTGCGATAATTGAGAACTATCAACAAAAGGACGGGTCTGTGATCGTTCCAGAAGCATTAAGAAAATACATGGGCGACATCAAGAAAATAGCTCCGAAGCGGTAAAACTTTACCCTTTTTTCTCTCTCTTCTTCAAACTAACTAACTAATCCTCTCATTCTCGTGCTCTATCTTTCTCTGCTACTCTTCTAGTAACTCTCTCAACAAAAACAAAAAAAAAATAAAAAAACTCACGCACATACGAACAGATAGAACGGGGAGCGGACGGAGATAGACAATGTGCGCGGGTTAGGAGTGGCTGTGCTTTTTCTTGCGGATTGCGATTGCTGAAAGCGTCACCAGCATGAACATTGCCATGATTAGAGAATCAGGAAACTCTGGCAGTATCGTGACCTGTTCCGTCGACTGGTCGTAGGTGAAGTAGACGTAGCTGATAGTACTGTTTGAGCTTGGCAGTAGGCTGAATTGAACCTCGGTTCCGTTGACGAAGACTGTGAGTGTTCCGTTTAGCAGGGCGATTGGCACGCGCAGGCTGCAGAACCCCGTGGTGTGGTTTGCGCCTGAAACGCTGAAGAGAATAGCGGTTCCGTTGAACTCGAAATCAGAGACCGTAGAATTGCTCACGACCTGAAAGTCAACGCCCGCTGCAACACTGTAGTCAGAGAACTCTCCCATAAGAGGATAATTGTCCGTGTTGTTAACGTCAATAACGTAGGGCGTGTCACCTATTCCATCGCTTCCAGTTACATTCTGATAAGGCCCGCTGTACAGGTCTGTGCCGTTGTAGTCGCTCCAATAGTTGCCGCCAGAAGGATAGCCGTTGTCCCAAACATTTTGCCATCCTCCAATGGCCTGTTGAGTGTTGTTTATGAAATTGTTGTGGTATATCAGGTTGCCCGAAGAATAAGTTAACTTTAACTGTGTTAAGTTTGATTGGTATCCAGGTCCCGCATACTCAAGATTGATGCCAATGTAGTTGTTTGCTACAGTGTTTTCGACAACAGTGTTGTTTGAAGAGACTGTGAGCTCGATGCCTATTTCCGCGTTGCCTGTTACGCTGTTTTCAAAGACTGTGTTGTTTGAAGAGTCCACTAGCCAAACGCCAACCCAGTTGTTTGCCAGTGTGTTTTCGGAGATGGTGTTGTTTGAAGAGCCTTCGAGCTCGATGCTACCCATTGGGAAAAACTGGGAGGTAATGTTGTTTCTGCATACCAAGTTGTTTGAACAACCATCAACCTCAACGCTGCCGCCGGTTATGTTGTTTGCACAGACCGCGTTGTTCGAAGAGACATAAAGCCAAACCCCAGAGTCTGTCATGCTGTTTCCGTAGACCGTGTTGTTTGAAGAGAAATCAAGTTCAACGCCATTGGAGTTTGTTATGTTGTTTCCGTAGACTACATTGTTTGAAGAGGAACCAAGTTCAATGCCAGAATAGTTTATCATGTTGTTTCCGTAGACCATGTTGTTTGAAGAGGAACCAAGTTCAATGCCATAGGTGCGGTAAACCGCTGCTTTGTTCGTTACGTTGTTTCCAGAGATGATGTTTCCCACGGAAGAGTCAAGCCAAACGCCGCACCAAAAGTACTTGATGTTTGCGTTTTCTATTGTCACGTTATGTGTCGAAGAGAGTTCTATTCCACTAACCCCCTGCAAATCGGGCCCTTGAAGGGTGAAGCCGTTTCCGTCGATTACAGTGTTGTTTCTTTCGACGACGATTCCGCTGTACGTTGGGGAGCTGATGTTGCCGGTGAAAGTGTAGGTAACGTTGTCAACGCTTGAGATAGGCGCTGAAGAGGGAGAAACGCTTCCGTCACTGTTGATGTAAACAGTTTCGTTTTGTGCCTGTGCTGAGGAGTTTGCGCTAATTTGGTTTTGAAGATTCGTTATCATGTTATCAAGTTGAGTAATCTCATCGTGTTGTTCAGTTATCGTTGCGTTTAATTGGTTGATGGTTTTGTTCGCTAGGTCTAATTCGCTTTGTTTGTTGTTGATTGCCGTTGCATAGTACAGGATCGTTGCTCCCATACCGGCGATCAACAAAATACAGATTATCCCCAGTGAGACGGCGACACTTCTGCTCATGAGTCCATTTGTTTTTATCCTAGAGGAACGGTGAAGTGCAGTCGTCTGTATGTCCTCAACCTTGCTCATTGTTACTATTGCAGCCTCTCCAAAGCTGGAGAGTCTGTACCTACCGTCTTCTGTCTTGCCGACCAGTTCGCCAAGATTTTCAAGGTGATAAGTTAGAAAAGAATTGGACACGCCCAAAGCCTCAATCATCTCCGAAAAACTCAAAGGCTGTTTCGACAGCATCCTAAGAACCCTACGGCGGATGGGGTGCTTCAAAGAAGCAAAAATTGTTGAGTACGGTTCTTCATCAATCGTAGACATAAGATGCCTCAATAATACCCTAGAGTAGCATAGAGAAAACTCTTTTTGTCAAGAAAACTTGACGCGAAAAACGTCAACCCTCTCAAAGAGCAAGCAGTGGTCTTCAATGTCAAGTCAAAGAAAGTTGACAATCTATCTTTGACGACTTCGACTTCCGAGCACGCCTAAACAATCTTGTTTTTTCCAAAGAACAACCAAAAAAATCTAAATCTGTTCCCTGATGCGCTCGATTAAGTTAGGCTTGTCATTCTTGGAATCCATGTTTGTTTTTCATTCCTCAAGTACATGGCAAACAGCAGAGCCTCTTCATTGATTAACGTCTCAATCTCCTGCATCTTTCCTTTTCTCATTCTTCGAATTACTACGGGCTTAGAAGTTTTCCGTCTACGCTCCTAGCCTCTAGGATACTCGTAATGTATGTTTTGGCATTCGGGTAAACTTTTAATACTATGCTGTGAACTTTGAAGCTGCATTCGGAGGGTATGAGTGTCCTCAAAGACTAAACGTGTGCGCGATAAGTGGCGAGGCAAGGCATGGTACATGGTGATGTCTCCGCCATACTTTGGTAACGTTGAGTTGGGGGGAGTGCCAGCCGACGAGCCGGAAAAACTGATCGGAAGAGTCGTTGATTCAACGCTCTACGACATTACGAACGATTTTGCCCATCAGTACCTGAAGATGCGTTTTCAAATAGCTGAAGTTGACGGCAAAACTGCCAAGACGATATTCAAGGGACATGAATACTCCAGAGACTATTTGCGCAGTCTTGTTAGAAGACGAACGACTAAGGTGGACGGCTTGTTCAGTGTTACGACGAAAGACGGGTACACGCTGCGAGTGGCTGTTAGTGCTTTTACGCTTTCAAGAATCAAGACGTCTCAAGAGAAAGTCGTGCGCGCAATCATGAATAGGATCATAAAAGAAAAGGCTGCGGCGCTTACGATGGACCAAGTTGCGCAGGAGATGGTGTTGGGAAAGATAGCTTCGGACATTTACAACGAAGCTAAAAAGATTGCTCCATTGCGCCACGTGGGCATCAGGAACTCCAAAGTCGTGACGCAACTTGCTAAGCCCCAGGCAACAGAAGCTAAGTAGCTACGGAACGAGTGTTTTCCCGTACTCGTAGCCCTTCTCGAAAGCCGTCAGGTTTAGTTCTTCAGTGCCTTTAGGGATGTTCTCTTTGATGGATTCTTTAACGGCGTTTTCGTCCAGAAGTCTTGTGATTGCGATAAGCGCGCCTAGCATGACGATGTTTGCGACTATTCTTCTGCCAAGTTCTTCTGCGATTTTGGTGGCCGGAACCTGGAAGACCCTGACATTTTCCAGGTTCTTCTGTGTGGGAATCATGTCTGGATCTATGATCACCGTGGCGCCTGGCTTGATGTCCACTGCGTAATCATTGTATGCGTGTTGCGACATGAGGATCAAAACGTCGGGTTGAACGACTTTAGGAAAGTCTATCTCTTCTCCCGATATTACGACTTCAGACTTGCAGGCTCCGCCTCTTGATTCCGGACCGTAAGACTGAGTTTGAACAGAATTCTTTCCGGCGTGTATAGAGGCTGCTGCGGCCACGATTATGCCTGACTTGATTATTCCTTGACCGCCGAAGCCTGCAAACCTAACTTCAACTCGCACGTCAGCTCACTTTCTCCATGGCTTCTTCGTTTATTTTCGATATTTTCTCGTGAAGCATTCTTTCGTAACTGAGCTTCTCAACGTCCACAAACTCGCCGACCGCTATTCTTTCAGGCGTGATTTCCGCTTTTGAGGGCTCTGAGAAGCTGTCGATGACTGAGGCTTTCCTGAACCATCCCATCATCTCAAGACCTGACCGCATCTTATTGTAGCGGCCATATATCTCAGGACATGGTGAAAGCACTTCGATGAAACAGAAGCCCTTCTTCTCCAGCATCCTCTTGATCGACTGTGTCAGCCTGCGCACGTGCAGAGTGGTCCATCTGGCGACGTAAGTAGCTCCAGATGCTGCTGCCAGGTGCACGAGGTTGAACGGGTGCTCGATGTTCCCATAAGGGCTGGTGGTCGTTATAGACTCAAGCGGGGTTGTCGGACCCTGCTGTCCGCCTGTCATTCCGTAGTTCAAGTTGTTGGCGCAAAGGACCTTTATCCCTATGTTTCTTCGGGCGGCGTGTATGAAGTGATTTCCGCCTATAGCGAAGAGGTCACCGTCTCCGCTTATTACCAGGACTTCTAATTCGGGGTTTGCAAGTTTTACTCCTGAGGCAAAGGCTAACGCGCGACCATGTGTCGTGTGGAATGAGTCCGCGTTTATGTAGCCGGCCGTTCGGCCGATACAGCCGATGCCTGACACGACTACGAGCTTGTCTAGATCGAACTGCAACTCGTCCAATGCATGAGCGAAGCAGTTAAGGACAACGCCGTTGCCGCAGCCTGCGCACCATATGTGTGGCATCATGTCGGCTCGGAGGTACTTTGAAAACGGATGCGCCATTTCTTGAACCATCAAGCAGCCCTCCTTATTGCGTCAAGAATCTCCGTTGGAGTGTGCGGTTCTTCCCCGAGCTTTGAGAGGAAAATGACGGGCGTTTCTTTTGCGGCCCTTTCGACTTCTCGCACGAGTTGTCCGCAGTTCATCTCAGGAACGGCGATTGCTCGAACGTGCTGTGCGACTTTTGCAACGTGTTCTTCTGGAAACGGCCACAGCGTGATCAGCCGTAGCAATCCTGCCTTGATTCCTTTTTCTCTTGCCTTCCTTATGGCGCTCAATGCGGCCCGCGCAACTATGCCGTACGCAACGACTGCGATGTCCGCGTCGTCAAGCATAACTTCTTCAACTCTTACTATCTTGTCAGCGTTCTTCTGTATTTTTTCGCACAGCCTGTTGACCAGTCTTGTCTGGTCTTCAGAGCTAGAAGTTCTAGGATAACCGCTCTCGTTGTGCGTTAAGCCCGTAGCATGGAAGTGGTATCCCTCTCCGAAACAGGCCATAGCCGGCACTAAATCGTCATCAGGCAAGAACGGCTTGTATTCTGCTGGTGATACACTCGGCTTCTTTCGATTAATTATTTTTACCTTGTCCATCGGCGGGATCACCACTTTTTCCCACATGTGGCCAACGATCTCATCGGCCATCAGTAGCGTTGGCACTCTGTACGTTTCAGAAAGGTTGAAAGCCTCAACCGTGAGGTCGAACATCTCCTGAACCGAAGAAGGCGTCAGCGCAATTATGCCATAGTCTCCATGTGAGCCCCATTTTGCCTGCATGACATCCTGCTGTCCAGGCATCGTTGGCTGTCCAGTGCTTGGTCCAGCTCGCATAACGTCCACGATGACACAGGGCGCTTCTGTCATAACGGCGAGTCCGATGTTTTCCTGCATTAGGCTAAAGCCCGGTCCAGAGGTGGCCGTCATCGCTTTCAAACCAGAGTATGATGCGCCGATCACCGCCGCAATTGAAGCGATCTCGTCTTCCATCTGAATGTAGATACCGCCAAGCTGAGGCATCCTCTCAGACAGGGTTTCCGCGATCTCCGTTGCAGGGGTGATCGGGTAGCCTGCGAAAAACCGGCAGCCCGCTACAAGCGCGGCCTCGGCGCATGCTACGTCGCCGTTCAGGAAATGTGCACCTGTCAATATGTTCTTAGCTTTCAGCATGCTTCACGTCCTTCTCGTTTGGTTTTTCAACGACAAAAATCGCGAAGTCTGGGCAGACTGCAGTGCAGAAGCCGCAGTTTATGCATTTGCTTTCGTCCACGACTTTCGGAGGGTGAACGCCCCTCGCGTTTATCTCATCAGATTCTTCCAGGACCTTCCGCGGGCAATACTCGATGCAGTAGCCGCATCCTTTACACTCATCCTTGATCAGATGGATTTCTGTCTTAACCTGTTTTATCGTTTCTTTGTCGAGCGCTGCGTGTCGAATTCTTTCAGGCATGTGCTAACTTCCTTCCAAAGCTTTCTTAAAGACTTCTTTGGCCTTTTCAATTTCCTGTGGCTTAACTTTGTCTACGGTCGACTTCATCTCGCGGATTTTTGAAGCGAACTTCTCGCCCTCAGCTGCTGAACACCATAAAAGCTGCAGTCTTTCTTTGTTCAGTCCATTCTGTTCCATCTTCTTCCAGAATCGTTCCACCCGCTTTTGCGTTTGGTAGTTGGCGTTTATGTAGTGGCAGTCTCCAATGTGGCAGCCGCTTACCAAAACCGTTGCGGCTCCTCTTGCGAACGCTCTTTCAATAAACTTGGTTGCCACGCGGCCCGAACACATGGTTCTGATTATGCGCACGTTCGGCGGATACTGCATTCTGCTGACTCCTGCGAAGTCTGCGCCCGCGTAAGAGCACCAGTTGCAGTTGAACGCAACGATCTTCTTGTCTGCGTCATGCTCCGTGACAGCGTCTATCTGCCCGATTATCTGGTCATCCGTGAAGTGGCTCTGCGTGAGAGCGCCGAAGGCGCATTCTGCTGCGCACGTGCCGCATCCGCCGCACGCGGCCTCGATGATTTCGATGCGCTTCTTTTCCTTGTTGAGAGTAATTGCGTTGTATGGGCAAACTTTCACGCATAGCCCACATGCCTTGCATTTTTCTGGAAAAACTATTGGCGTAATGGCTTCAACAGTCACTTTTCCTTTCGCCATCAGTATACCAGCGCGCGCGGCCGCCGCGCTTGCCTGGGTCACACTGTCCTTTATGTCCTTGGGAGACTCAGCGCAGCCTGCAAAGAAGATGCCGCCTGTTGCAGCGTCCACTGGTCTCAGTTTGGGATGTGCTTCCAAGAAGAAGCCATCCTGGTTTCTTGACAGCGTCAGCATCCGCTGGATCATTTCGCTGTCCTTTCTGGCTTCTAAGCCTATTGATAGAATGGCCATGTCAGCTCTTATCTTGTAAACTTCGTTTTTCAGCGTGTCTTCTCCGATGAGCCAAAGGTTGTGGCTTTTCTTGTCCTCCTTTATCTCTGCTGGCAACCCGCGAATAAACACAACGCCTTCTCCTCTGGCCCGTTTGTAAAGGTCTTCGAAACCTTTTCCGTAGGCTCTTATGTCCACGTAGAACACGTAGATCTCGGTGTCCGGCCAGTGCTCCTTGATGAGCAAGCTGTCCTTGATTGTGTTCATGCAGCAGACATTGCTGCAGTAAAGCTTTCCAGCCTTGTCCGAACGGGAGCCGACGCATTGGACGAACGCTACGCGTTTCGGAATCTGCTTGTCACTGGGCCTTATTAAGTGTCCGCCTGATGGGCCGCCTGCATTGATTAACCTCTCGAACTCAAGTGAGGTGATGACGTTTGGAAACTTGCCGTAACCATAGTTGGGCAACACTGAAGGGTCAAAAACGTCTGCGCCAGTCGCGACTATTATCGTGCCCACTTCGATCTCTTCAGTTTCGGGTTTCATCTCGAACTTTATCGCTTGCCTTTCGCATGCTTTTATGCACTTGTCGCAGACGATCACGCCTTCCTTGTTGAGGCAGAGGTTCATGTCAACAATGTACGTGGACGGAACTGCCTGAGCGAACGGTGTGAAAATCCCGTGTCTTGTGGCTAATCCTACGTCAAACTCGTTTGGAGCAACTATCGGGCAGACTTTCACGCATTCTCCGCAGGCTGAGCAGTCCTTTGTGACGTAGCGAGGTTTCTTAAGCACTTTAACGTGGAAGTTGCCAATGTACCCCTTTACCTCTGTAACTTCGCTGTTGGTCAACAAATCGATGTTTGCGTGATGCCCTACGTCAGACATTTTTGGCGCCAATATGCAAATCGAGCAGTCCATCGTCGGGAAAGTCTTGTCTATACGCGCCATCATCCCGCCTATGCTGGGCTCTTTCTCAACCACGTACACTTTGTAACCAGTGTCCGCAAGGTCCAGAGCAGCTTGGATACCGGCAACTCCACCGCCTATGACCAGAGCCTTTCGGGTGATCGGCACTTCAGCCTCTTCTGCGGGCTGAAGCAGGGCAGCCTTGGCCACGGCCATCTTAACCAAGTCCTTGGCCTTTTCCGTAGCTGCCTCGCGATCGTGGAGATGAACCCAACTGCAGTGTTCACGGATGTTGGCCATTTCGAAGAGGTACTTGTTCAATCCGGCTTCTTCACACGCTTTCCTGAAGGTTGGTTCGTGAAGTCTGGGGGAACATGATGCAACGACAACTCGATTGAGCTTGTGCTCTTTGATGTCCTTCTTTATGCCTGCTTGTCCCTGATCTGAACACGTGTAACGGTTATCCTGCGCCAAGACAACGTGCGGCAGAGTGCCCGCAAACTTTGCTACTTCAGCGCAGTTCAGAGAGCCAGCGATGTTTAATCCGCAGTGACAGATGTACACTCCTATGCGAGGTTCCTCTTCCTGTTTTGATTGTGGTTCCTTGTTTTCCGCCATCAGTTTATCCTTCCCTCAAAGACTTCATGTGATTCTCAATGGATTCCGCCGCGCGTTTCCCATCGCGGATCGCCTCTATCACGGAAGCCGGTCCCCTAACAGCGTCTCCTCCTCCGAAGACTCCAAGCAGGCTGGTCTCCATCGTTATCGGGTCCACCCAGAGCGTTCCATCTTCGTTCAACCCGACATCTTTCGGCAAAAACTCCAGGTCAGGAGATTCGCCTATCGCAAGAATAACCATGTCCGTTTCCCGCTTGAAGTCCGACCCTTCCACCAGCATCGCCTTTCTCCGGCCAGTTTCATCTGGATCACCCAGCTGCATACGGACGCATTCGATCGCGCAGACTTTGCCGTTTTCACCCAGAATCTTCTTGGGCGAAACGAGAAATTCGATTTTCACCCCTTCATGCTCAGCCTCTTCAACTTCGCGCGGGTTTGCAGGCATCTCATCCTTGGACCTGCGGTAAAGAATAGCTACTTCGTCTGCACCAAGACTGCGTGCCGTTCTAGCCGAGTCGACCGCAACGTTTCCCCCGCCTACGACAACTACGTTCTTTCCAACGTCGACCTTCTTACCGAGGTTCGAGTCCCACAGAAAATCGAGAGCATTAGTTATGCCTTTCAAACTCGAGCCTTCAACCTTCAGTTTTTGGCTCCTGTGAGCTCCTGCACCGATGAAAACCGTCGCGTAGCCTTCTTTCTTCAAATCTGCAAAGCTCACGTCCTTGCCAATTTTCATGCCCGTTTTGAATTCCACGCCCAGGTTCTTTATGAATTGAACCTCTTTGGCAACGACCTGTTTTGGCAAGCGATTCTGCGGTATGCCTTTCCGCAGCATCCCGCCTGGTTCTGAAAGAGCTTCAAAAACTGTAACCGCGTATCCTTTTCGCCCCAGTTCATAGGCAACGGTGAGCCCAGCAGGGCCAGAGCCGATGACCGCAACTTTCTCCTTCGAGGACTGCGTTGCTTTCTCTCTTTTCTTCGTCTTGAAGAATTCTTCCCGCATCTGCTCAATTTTTTCAAGCACGGTCTCCTTTTTCAGTCCAGCGCGTTCTGGATGAAAACAAACTAACGTCGTCACAAGTGGAAGAGGAACATTCCTTACGATCTTCAGCAGCGCTTTGTCGAAGGCTTGCATGTGTCCTCGGGTTACTGCGGCTGAACGCATGAACAAGAATATTTCGGGCAGGTTCAACGCTTGAGGACAACGGTTGTGACATCGATAACACCATGCGCAGACCCATATTGCCTCCGAGTTCAAAACTTTTTCAGGGTTCGCGTAGATGTCTTCGAGAAGTCGTCTGGGGCTGTACTCGTTTCCCAGCATCTCAGTCATAGAACAGCTGGCTGTGCAGATTCCGCACTCGAAGCAGTTCTTCAGCTTCTCGGCGTCCAGTATTTTTTCTATTACTTCTTTAGTGATTGAGGTTGAGCTTTCCAAGACCGTGGGCCCTCTCAAATACTGGGGTTCGCAGAGATATAAAAGTTTACAAACGTAAAGGTTTTAAATGGACATACAAGCCGCTGGTTGTTTCGAGTGCACATTTATATGATGAAACACAGTAGAGCATCAACCCAAAGGAAGAGGTTTCGATGGAAAAAGTGAAAGTCCTAGCCTACGGCGTTGGCGTAGTCGGCGGCTACATCGCGAAATACTTGCTTGAAAAAGAAGGAGTACAAGTCGTTGGCGCAGTCGACGTTGCCAAAGACAAGGTCGGCAAGGACCTAGGCGAAGTTCTGGGGCTGAAAAAGAAAGTTGGTGTAACAGTCTCTGACAGCATCGATTCAGCCCTTTCGACGGTCAAAGCAGACATTGCAATCCACACTACATCTTCCTACCTCAAGGACACTTTCCCACAAATAGCCTCAATTATAGAACAGGGAGTCAACGTCATATCAACCTGCGAAGAACTGGCCTATCCACACGTTTCTGAACCAAAGCTTGCGAAAAAGCTTAACGCCCTAGCCAAGAAGCACGACGTAACGGTCTTGGGAACTGGCATAAACCCGGGCTTTCTAATGGATGCTCTCGTGATAACGCTTACCGCACCATGTCAGAAGATAGAGGAAATCGAGGCAATCAGAGTCATGAACGCAGCTACGAGGCGTTTACCGTTCCAAAAGAAGATAGGTGCCGGTCTGTCAGTTCAAGAGTTCACGCGGAAGATCGAGGAGAAACAGATAACAGGTCATGTCGGTCTTCAGCAATCCATCGCCATGATTGCTGACGCTCTAGCATGGAAACTCGACAAAGTGATCGTCCAACCCGCAGAAGCCGTGATTGCAAAGAAACCTGTCGAAAGCAAAGACATAAGGGTCAGCGCAGGAAAAGTGGCGGGTCTGAGACAAAAAGCAAAAGGCATTGCCAAAGACAAAGAAGTCATAGTCTTAGACTTCAGGGCTTACATAGGAGCTGAAGAGGAATATGACGCAGTAACGATCAAGGGCGTGCCAGAAATTAGACAACGAATAAGTCCATGCGTACACGGCGACTTGGGAACGGTAGCGATGATCGTTAATTCGATTCCGAAAGTGATCAACGCGTCTGCCGGCTTGGTTACGATGAAAGACCTGCCTATTCCGTCGGCTGCACTCGAAGACATGCGAAAATATGTGAAAACAGTTTGACTCGGCAGAGCTGCGGTGTTTATCAAGCTCAATGGTAACAGTTATTCATCATGGTGGCGAGCGTGACGAAGGCAGCGGGGGTCCACGAAAAGGGAACGTTCTCTCTAGCAGACGCAATAAGCAGAACCAAGGGCAAACGGGGTTTTCGAAAGGCCGGAGCAATTGCAATGTTTATTGGCGTTGTACGAGGAGAAACCGTAGAGGGCGAAAAAGTCCAGAAGCTGGAGCTGCAGGCATATCAAGAAAAAGCAGACCAAGTGCTCATGAAAATCTGCGATGACCTGGAAAGGAAACCTGGCATAGTTGACGTTCAAATCCACCATTTACTCGGTGAATTCGACGTTGGCGAGGACATTGTCTACGTTCTGGTCGCAGGTTCTCATCGTGAAAAGGTTTTCCCTGTTCTGGAAGAAGCGGTTGAAAGGTACAAGAGAGACGCACCTATCTTCAAGAAAGAATCAGTCA
>DASPPK010000094.1:0-9428 GCA_035625495.1 Candidatus Acidiferrales bacterium
GCATCAATGCCACGGTCGAATTATGGCCAGAAATGCTTGAAGCACCTGACGTTTTCAGAAAAATTACCACCACCGGAGATTATTTGGGAGGATGGGGATTCGCTCCAGCTCACTTCTACTCTGTTAAGGAATTAAAAAAAGAATTTAAACACAAGACAACAACCCTGCAAATGGTGGGATTAGAAGGCATATTTTCAGCTCATGAAAAGCGATATAATCAAGTTTTTAGACAGAAGAAGTACAACGAGATTTTGTGGGAGACACATTTGAGAACTTGCACAGATCCAAGTGTGGTTGAAACTAGTCAACATTTCATGATTGCCTTTAAAAAACGGAAATGACAAAAACTTATGCGGTTATTTCGCCTCCGCCTGGTGTGGCGATATCTCCCGCAGAGTACCTTTTTTTCTTTGTTTACGAAACAAAGTCAACCTCTTCCGTTTTAGCGGGTGCGTGAGATCGATCTGAATCAGTCTCTTTTTCTACAAACATCCCGCATAATCAGCAGTTCTAGTTGATTGGACTAAAATTTTATTTAATGAGTCTGAGTAAGGTTTGTAGCTCATGCGTGAAGGTTCATAATGCATATAGCGCTTCCAGTTTTACTAGGAAAGAGGAAACGTTATGAAAATCAGCAAATTAATCGGAATCGTGTTGGTCGCCGCAGCTCTGTTGATGGTGGCGATTGTTATGCCTTTGGCTTCGGCTGATACTCTTCAAAAGTCAGATTTTTCGCTGGGAAGTTTTGCTAAATCTGTTGACTATTACGATTACGTTCGTGAATATGCTTCGGCAAACAACATTACACTTCCAGATGGGTTCGACAATTACCATGCAAACGTTTACATGGTCTACGTTAATACAAGCGGCGTGCAGGTTCTCTATGCAGGATTAGAAAATGTGACCCATAACGGATCAACTTACCTGGATATACCGATGCAGTCGATCATAATGCATTACAAGACCGCCAACGACAGTCAAGATGTGATAGCGGAGTCCACGTTCCTCATGCTTATGGCCTTCCAAGAATCCTCGAACACGAGCTTCCCAGGTTCGCCGACTATCAATGACACGCTCTACGCCTCTTTCAGTCTAGGCTACGACTTGACCTCTTTGAACGCCACGCTTCCAGCCCTCAATAGCCAAACTGAACTTATCCCCTTGACTCATTCTGAGGATAATCTTACGTGGTCTTGGGGCATGACCTACACGAACATGACGGCGCTATGGTGGAGAACATATATTGACCCTTCAAACCCGCATTACGACAGCAGTTCTCCCGTGGCTTTGTCAGTTTACGATGAATTAAGCTTCACGTACAACTTGACGATTGACCCCTCCGCGCATACCGCAACCCTAACGGAGAACCATGTTATCGGACGGATGCTTGACCTTTTCATAGGAGAATAGCCTTTGCTTTGGGTGCACTACAACAGCACTGGAACGTATGGTTTGTTGGGCAGAAAACTCGGAAACAGCACCATCTTTGACTTCATTCAGAACAACGGGATTGAGATGAGCATCGTAAACTATCAAACGTTAATCATGGCGAACCACTCGACTTATAGCATAACCCCCTCTGGAGAAAATGCAACTCAAACAGAGACGCCTGTTTCTGCCTCCTCCATAGCTACGTACTCTGATGATGGCGAAAAAATTTTCAACGCTGACTTCGGCACGAAACAAGACTACGACCTCTACAACTACACAGCAGACCCAACTGAAACCACCTACAACACATACCAAGCCGTTACCCGAACAGCCAACGCTGCCGACTTCGTAGGCAACACCCTATTCGACTACCAAACGACCCTAGCAAGGTTCCTACCACTCGTAATCGCACACATGTACCCTGGCCTCTACGCAAAAGCCCAAGCCACAATCTCGAATATGAGCAAAGCAAACTACTTTTACATAACAAGCTACCCTGAATACGGCGGATACAAAATCGTGCACGACCCCACTTTCACAGCCTACATTGCCACTCCCCAAGCCACGACCACGTCGACAGCGCCAACAAGTCAAACTCCAATCGGATTCATAATTGCTGCAGTAATCGTTGTGGCAATAATAATCGCCGCATATGCAGCAGTCACAATGAGACGAAAAAACAAGCATTAATTTCTATGATCATTCTAGCTAAAACATCCTTTTTCATCATTAGAAACGAGCATATGGTATGTTGGCGTTGGATTAGAATCTATTCTCTCCTTACTTCTACTTCCTTCTCCTAATTCTATCCCATTGTTCTTGACAAACCGACAGAAATCTTTCTGCGTGGATAGAAGGCAAACTACGGGTTTCAAGAATGAGTGAGGAAATGGATGAAGAAACGCGTGAAGAGCCAAAAATGCGGGTTTTGTATCGTTTGTTCCAAAATGTAGCAAGGTTTTTATGCATGTACAACAAAAATAGAGCTTTGAAGCATGTCCATGACTGATGTTGACGTTGAGGAAGAACCTACCGCAGCGTACGTGTTATCCTTGATCGGAGGAACACTAGGCCTAATCATTGGCTTCATACTCATTATAATCGCAGGCAGTTTAGCTGGTTTGTCTTATTCTGGTCCTCCAGCAGCTTTGTTTGGAGGTATTGGATTATGGAGTATAATTACGGCAATAATCGTAATCATTTCAGCTTATAACTTGCATTCTGATCCGTGGGAGCATACAAAATGGGGCGTGATCATACTTGTCTTTTCAGTCATAGGCTTAGGTACAATTCTCGGATTAATCGGAGGAATATTAGCGATAGTCTATAAGCCAGAAGAGTCAGAGTCAGTCCCATATCACCCGCCCACGGAAGCTATGAAAAGATTCTGCCCCAAATGCGGCAGATTACTAAATGAGAGAACAAGGTTCTGCCCCTATTGTGGCAATGAAGTGGGATCGTAGGAAACGCGTCTTCTGCCTGTTTGCCTGTTTAGGTGAGAGAATAAGTGAGTCGTAGTCGTAGAAGTTGTTCACCAGGCAAAACTTCACTCCAATTCAAGACGGACGCGAGAGGTGCATTCTTTCAAATATTCAGCTCGGCTATGTCGTGGGTATTCGTCGTTTCTGCTACGAATTGTTAGAGTCGGCACTTGTGTATCGGAAAGCTCGATTTCGTATTGGTTTTTCACAGCGGAAAACAATGAAACTGAGAAACTTGTAGACTGCCTTGATCATTAAGCGTTTGGAAGAAGCAGTGACGATCGAGCACATGAAAAGTTAGAACCCTTGCCTAGATTCTATGAAGAGCGCTCTGCACGAGGTCTGTCTTGAGCCAGCGCCTAGCCACTAGGGCCTTCGCCGAGGCCTGCGTGCAGTACTAGTACCCTAGAGGGGAGGGGGTAGGCCGAATAGAAGGGGAAAAACGTGAATACGGGGATGTAGCGTTCAATGCGGGCTGAGACTGAAGGACTTCAGCTCTTGTACCACTCTGCGAATTTTCGTAAAGCTCTTGCCCGATGTGAATGTTCGTTCTTCTCCGCGATCATCATCTCAGCGAAGGTCTTACTGCTACTCAACGGTTTGAAGATCGGGTCGAAACCAAAACCAGACCTGCCGCTTCCCCTTGTCTCTTCATCCGCTATTTTCCCGATTACTTCGCCGTGGAAACAGACTGGCGACTTCAGTTCCGCTGAGAAGTATGCAACCGCGGACTCAAAGTGCGCCCTTCTTGCTTTGATGTTCTTCATCAGTCTCAACAGACCTTGGTTTCCAACGGTTTTGTACGCGTAAGCAGCGTAGGGGCCCGGAAAACCGTTCAGAGCGTCTATGAACAAGCCTGCATCCTCCACTATGATTGGCAGACGACATTTGTCAAAGGCATCCAAGACGCTTGCATTGGCGATTTCTTCGAGGCTTTCACTTTGAATCTCAAGCGACTTCACTCTCAGCATGCCAACGGCTACGTTGTATTCAGCTAGGACCCGGCGGGCTTCATCGAACTTGTTAACGTTGTTCGTTGCAAAGAATATGATGCGGCCTTTAAGCTGAAGGCTCTTCCTGTTTCCTCTCTGCGACATAGCGTCCCCTCCTCTCTATTTCCCTGATTTTATCTAAAACACTTTTTGTTGCTCCCCCGCCTAACACGCCTTCGTAACCGGCCAAAACAGACTTAAAACAAGTTTCAGCGAATTCGTAATGCGTGCTTTCAAGTGCCCTCTTCATCAAGTGCAGGTCAACGCCCCTCGCCTCAACCTCCATGCTCCTGTCGCCAAGCCCGAAGTCCACGAAGAAAACCTTCCGGCTTAAGCCTGTAATCATGTTCGACGTGGTTAAATCGCCATGGATCAACCCGCACTTATGAAGCTGCGCTATCAAATTGCCAATCTTCAAGCACAAGTGTTGTCTTTCAGCCTCAGAGGTTGCATTGAGCAGCTGTTTCACCTGTTTTCCATCTATGTACTCCATGATTATCGTCGTGTTCTTCACGTCGACCAGAAAGATCATCGGCGTTGGAACGCCAGCCCTCTTTGCCTCATGCATCAACTGCGGCTCATGAATCGTTCTGAACCTGCGAATCTGCTCATCAAGCTTCTGCGGCCTGTACTCTTTGCGCAGACGTTTCTTCATCACTGCCCTTCTGCCATGCCAGTCTGCAAGGTAAAGGTCAGCCTCAGCTCCCTTCTTGAACAACACTGGCGAAGTCACTCTGCCCACGGAACTTCAACCTCTTCAGGCCGCCACCTCAGCCTGACAAGACTTTTCTCCACCGGCGTGACAACGCCATGAGTGTAAGCAAGAGCCCCAGTCCAAGCAATCATTGCACCGTTGTCCACTGCAAACTGCGTCTCCACCGTTTCGAACCTGACGTCATGCTCCTCGGCCACGGCTCTGATCATCGACTGCAACCTTCTGTTAGCAGCCACGCCGCCAGTTAAGAGAAGCTCTTTCTTCCCGGTGTGCGCAAGAGCCCTTTCAGTCACCTCGGTCACCATTGAAAAAGCCGTCTCCTGAAGACTGTAGCACATGTCCTCAAGCCTGCAATCGCGCTTCTTAAGCAGAGCAACAGACGCCGTTAACAGACCACTCAAGGACACGTCCATGCCCTTAACCGAATAAGGCAATGGAACCAATTTCTTCCCATCTAACGCGAGCTTTTCAATCACCGCGCCAAACGGCACACCTACGTTTTGACGCAGCCCAGCCTCCCTGGCGAAAACGTCAAGACAATTTCCCAGAGCGATATCCAGCGTCTCGCCGAAAACCCTGTAACGCCCAGACTCAAAGGCTAGGACCATGGTGTTGCCGCCAGAAACATACAGTGTAACAGGGTCCTTAGCACCTGTTCTGAGCTTACCTATCTCAATATGCGCTATGCAATGGTTCACTCCGACAAGCGGAATGCCCATGTAGGATGCTAAAGCCCGGGCGACAGTTGCTCCAGTGCGCAGACACGGACCTAAACCTGGACCCTGAGAAAACGCCAAAACAGACAAGCCTTTCGGCCTTATCCCAGATTTTGCGAAAGCCTCTCCGAGAACTTTGCTCGCCACATCAGCATGATGCCTGGCCGCCTCTCGCGGATGGATACCACCTTCAATAGGCACGTAAGCGTCTGTTACGTTTGCCAGTATTTCGCCGTCAAACGTCGACACTCCAACGCTAAAGTCGTCAGCCGTTGATTCGATCCCCAAGCAGCAGCCTCTTCGTGCCTTACGCTTCATTATCCCCATCTTTCAACATTGTTTTCGTCGATCTCAAACATACACCTTTTTATTTAAAAGCTGCACATATTAAACAGGAAAGCTCGGAATTGATGAAGATGCCGAAGCGCAATGACTTGGAGCAAAGGGCTCTGCAGTTCATAGTGACCACAGGCTTTGAGGGTGTGCTCCAGTCTGAACTGTGGCATGAATTAGACGCCAGCAGCCGCGAAGGCTCCAGAATAGCCCTTAAACTCGAGAACAAAGGACTCATTCGAAGGGAGAAAGAACTCCAAGAGGGAAGATGGACGTACAGACTGTTTCCTAAAAGGCTACCAGCCAAAATAGACTCGATAGCTGACTGCCCATGCCTGATGTGCCCAGACAACCCTCGATGTGACCCATCAAGTGCCATTTCACCGCAGGATTGTGAAAGGCTCACAGAGTGGCTTCATTACATTTCCCAAGATGGGATGGGCACTGTTGGTGACAGCTAGTCTTGCCTAAGGCATGGATTCAGAACAGAAAAAGGGACTATTACTACAAGAAGGCAAAGCTGGAAAAGTACCGCTCGAGGGCAACCTACAAACTTTTTGAAGCCATAACCAAATATCATTTCATAGAGTACGGAGACGTTGTCGTCGACCTAGGCGCAGCGCCAGGCGGCTGGATCCAAGCTGCACGAAAAACCGTCGGCAAAAAAGGCTTTGTCCTAGGCGTCGACCTGAAGCACATCGAACCGTTTCCACAACCCTACGTGAGAACAATAGTGTGCGACATAACGGAAGAAGAGACAATTCCTCAGATTCTGGAAATGCTCCCGAGAAAAGCCGACGCCGTAATCTCCGATGCTTCTTCGAACATCTCGGGAATATGGGAAGTTGACCATGCTCGCCAAATAGACCTAGCACAACGGGCACTTGAAATAGCACTGCAGACATTAAGACCTTCTGGAAACTTTTTCGTCAAGGTCTTCCAAGGAGACATGCTTGACGACTTCATGCGCAAAGTGGAACAATGCTTCGAAAACGTGATCGTGGTCAAACCGAAGGCCAGCAGAGCTAAAAGCTCAGAAATTTACATTCTCGGAACACGGCTGAAGAAGCAAGAGCTAGGACAGCAAACATAAATCCTCGCCTTCGTGTTTATTGATAGACAAGGTGAAATGTTGAAAGTAATCGCGGCCGATTCCTCTGCAGCCATACTCAACGACAAGTTTGAACCGCTGTCTATCGTTGCAGCCGCATCAATCCTAGCGCTCCCCCCATACAGGGAAGCGAGCGCTTTTCTGGCCGAACCCATCTTTGCAAACGCTGAAAATGGTCACGAAGTCATAATACACGAAGCAGAACTCTGCAGAGACCTCATTGCAAAAGCAAACGCTGACGTTGTGCACCTCGACATGTCATTGGGTTCAATGACGCTTGAACAGCTCTCCCCCATAGAATTCACGAACATGAAAATCTCAGCAAATGCCAAACGCCACCTGTTGAAGGTGTTGCCCAGGCTCAGAAAAATCGCCAACGAAATAAGGCAAAAATACGGGGTCGAAACGTTGGCCATAGGCAAAGAAAGCGTGCCAGTAAGGATCGCCGAGCTAACGTCAGGTGCACACGCCATTCTGTATGCAAGCGCAAAAGCTGTCGATGAGAAACAAGCTGTCATGCTAGGTTTACCTTCCAGATGCCAACCGAGGCTAACGGAAAACAGCGTTTACCTATATTCATTAATGCCTGCAGAACACGACGTAAGAGGTGACGCGGAAGACAAGGGGAAAGTTCTCAAGAAGGTCAATGTTACAGAAGTATTAAACCCTGTGGCAAGGGGTTTCAGAGCGTTGAGAATAAGCCCAAAGGAGGCAAAATGATTGATGCCCGGTTTTTGGAGAAGGTCCTCATCAAGAAGAAAGCGGATCATCACTATTCTGGTTTTTCTATTGCTCTGGCAGGTCGCCACCGTCGTTGGAACTCTGACGCCGCTTAGTCAAAAGGACGCCAATAGCATAAACCAGGAAATAGATCAGGAGCGGACCGCAGCCACTGTTGAAAACATCTTTACACACAACCTCGCTATCTGCCTGATAACGTTTATACCTGTTGGCGGACCAATCTTTGGCTTCTTTTCAAGCTACAGCACAGGATATGTCATGGTCGCACAGTCCATGTCGCTGGGGTTACCGCCGCTTGTAGTATTGTTTCTATACTTTCTGATTCCGATCTACTGGTTAGAGAACATCTCGATGTCCATAGGCCTAGCGGAAAGCGTCTGGCTTATTCGACGGGCAACTCAAGGCTACGGCAAAAGAGAGCTCAGAAACGCCGCTGTCCTCGTCGCCACCGTTACGGTGATATTGTTTGTATCTGCAGTAATAGAAATCATTCTGATAAATGCTGGCGCCTAATACTATCGCAATGATCAACTTTTCACTGTTTCTTGACTTCCAGACTCATGTCCAAGGCTTTTGAGCCTTGAGTTATCTCACCTAAACTTACGACATCGACCCCTGTGGAGGCAAATCTCTTGATGTTCTCCGCCGTTATCCCGCCACTGGCTTCTACCAAAACCTTTCCATAGTACTTCTCTTTTTTGAGCAACATCATTGCCTTCTCTATCTTTTTTGGAGAAAAGTTGTCCAGCATCACGATGTCGGCTCCAGCTCGAACAGCAGGCAGAACTTCCTCAGCCTTGGTTACCTCAATCTCAATCTTCTTGCTGAAAGAAGCGTGTTTCTTAGCTTTTTTAACGGCTTTTTCAACGCTTCCAGCTAGGGCTATGTGATTGTCTTTTATGAGGACCATATCGTCAAGATGAAGCCTATGCGTGTCCCCGCCGCCTATCAGCACGGCTTTCTTGTCAAAGTACAGGAGTCCAGGCGCAGTCTTTCTGGTACACGCAACCCTAGTCTCAACGTTGGCCTCTCGAAGCTTCTCGACCAAGTTCCTCGTCGCTGTCGCTATGCCACTCATGCGCGAAAGAAGATTAAGCAGGGTCCGTTCTGCTGCCAGAAGCGTGCGAGCATCTCCGGAGATCCTTAGCAGAACTTCACCGGGTCTCACTTTTTTTCCGTCACTTACTGAAGCCTCGAATTCGAGCCCTAAACTCTGTAGAAAGATCTTTGCTTCTTCGATTCCAGCAACGACCCCCGCCTGTTTTGCCACCACTGAAGCCCGCGCATTCTTGTCTGCCGGAACAACCAAAGAACTAGTTATATCCCCTTGTCCCAAGTCCTCAGCCAACAATGCTCGAAGCTTCTCTTCTAGAACCTTACGCGGCAAGAACATGCTTCTAAGTTCTCAGCTATTCGGCTTAAAACACTTGTTGCAGTCTTCTATTTTCCGGCCGCTTCAGTCACGTTGTGAACAGCGTTTTCTAATCCGTCATACTTCAGGACTTCTTCTTGAACTTCAGCAGCTCTTTCAACCATTTTGCCCTGCAAGGCTGCTTGGACGTTTTGCAGGAGTTTTTCTCTGCTCAAGCGATTCTGTAAGACAATTTTTGCAACGCCGATGTTCTCTGCCTGTTTTGCATTGCTGATCTGCTCTGTGTGACCAGGGGTCGGTACGAGTATCATTGGCTTACCATAGCACATACACTGAGTTATCGTTCCATGTCCTGCGCGTGCTATGACCAAGTCGCACGCTTTCAAGTATTCAAAACGGTTAGGAACCCACTTGTAAATCGTAACGTTACCATGGCGTATAGGCTTGCTGTCTGCGCTTGGATAGCCAAGGGACAATATGACTTCGTAATCTTCTGGAAACTCCAGCAGGATTCTTCTCAGAACTCCGGTTACGAA
>DASPPK010000095.1:0-4834 GCA_035625495.1 Candidatus Acidiferrales bacterium
CTTCTTTAATCAGGTTCTGAATGAGCTTTTCCCATTCGTTTTCTTCCACTTGGAGCACCGACATAAACAGTGGCCGAGTTGGTTATTAACATATTTGAATTTGAGAATAAGATGTTAAATAACAAACCAGCCTAACCGTTAAACGCTGGCAGGAAACGGTTTGAGCCGAAAGGAAAAAGCTGATTCAAGTGCTGAAGAGCTAAGCAAGAAGCTAGACCAGATAATTCACAGACTTGACCTTCTGGAAGAGTTGATCCTTGAAAAGCCAGAGTATGAAGGTTTAGCGGCTTCCTTGCGTTTGACGAAAATGGGCATAGGCATGTATGGAGAGCCATTAAAGATTGCTTCTCGTCTGAAAAACGCTGAGACATACTTGCGTCTGAGAGCCATTGCCCAAGATGAGATTTCACGGTGCATCGTTCAGGCATTGGCTGTGAAAGGAGCCTTGAATGTTTCTGCTATAACGCGGCAGGTGGCTTCGATGAGGGGAAAGGCAAGCAGACGCATAGTGCGTGACAGGCTGAAAAGGCTCGTAGAGCAGGGAGTCTTGTTGAAGACGGGCGGTATGGTTCCCACTTACGAGTTGGTTGAAAAGCGTGATCACTGACTGGGCACTTTTGCACAGAACACCTAACTATTGTGACCACTTCTTTGTGTGCTTAGGGCGAGGAAGAAATGAGAAATGCATACGTAAGCAAGATGAGCAGAAGAAGCAAGATGTCAACTTCTTCAGGAAAACAGGATGCGAGTTCACCTAAGATAATCGTAGCAGCTCCTCAAGGTTGGCAAAAGCAGAAAAATGAGATGAAATCACAATGGACGACCTTTGGGCACGTTGAGGATTTCACCGTAATCTTGGATAAACTGTCTAGGAGGTGAAAGAAAATGGTTGATGATGAAAAGGAAAGTGAAAAGAGACATGAGAGGCAGAGTCCAGAGAACATCAAAGAAATACTAGGCGTGGTCTCTGCGGAAGTCCCGTCGCTGATCAAGAACATACTTGGCTCGGTTTTCTCTGAAGAAGCAGGAAGGAACATGGGCAAGGCGGCAGCTGCGTACTACAAGGAACTGAAAAATGGTGGACTGCCTGAAGCTGTAGCTGTCAAGTTGACTGAAGACTACATGCGAACTTTTACAAGCCTGGGCGACATGCTCAGAAACGCTGGCAGCGGCAGATGGTCCGGAAAAGCTGCAGGAGACATCGGCGAAGAGGTTAAAAGAAAAATCCATGAAGGACTTGAGAAAAAAGGAAAAGAAGGGGAAGAGGAGGAAGAAGAATAACCTTCTCTTCTCTCTTTGTCTAACATGGTGATGAAGCTTGAGCGAATCATCGGTTTTCACAGAATTGTTCATGTCATCACCGTATTTGGCCCGTATGTCACTGCAACTTTTCTATGCGTATCTCACCTTAGGCAGTCGAGTGCGAAAGACCAGAAGGGCCTTTGAGAAACAGCTTGTCCTCTCAGGAATGTCGAAAGTCGATGCTGAACGCATAAGCGCATGCTACGAAGAGCTCAAAAACAGCATAACAAGCATGTTGAAGAAGGGAGTTGCGCGCAGTCTTGAGCAGCGATAAGGGCTCAGGTTCTGCGCGCTTAATCTTGTGTTGCTTATTTTACGGTTACTGATTTTGCTAGGTTTCTTGGTTTGTCAGGATTGAAGCCTCTTTCGAGGGCCATGTAATAGGCTAAGAGTTGAAGTGGAACTACAAAGGGTATGGGTGACAACACTTCGGGGATGCCCTTCGGGACTTCGACGTAGTCGTCGGCAAGCTTTTTGATTTCTTCGTCGTCTTCTTCTAGGATGGCGATTATCGAGGCGTCTCTGGCTTTCATCTCCATAATGTTGCCAATCAACGTTTTGCGTGTTTCATCTTTTGGGCAGATGAAGACCACTGGAAAGCCAGGTTCAATTAGGCTGATTGGTCCATGCTTGCTTTCCCCTGCTGGGAAGGCTATGGCGGGCACGTAGGCTATTTCCATAAGTTTGAGTCTGCCCTCGTAAGCTGTGGCCGTGCTTATTCCTCGCCCGAGGAAAAAGAAGGTTTTTGCATCCTTGTACTTTTTCGCGATCTGTTTTATCTTTCCTTCCTGTTTCTGGATTATTTCCTCAACAGTGTCTGGGATTTTCTTCAGTTTTTCTTCTAGGAAGTCCATTTCGTCTTGTGAAACCTTGCCCCTCTTTTTTGCAAGTCGTAGCGCTAGTTGAGCCATGACTGAAAGTTGTGATGTGAACGTTTTCGTCGCTGCCACACCTATTTCTGGTCCTGATTGTTGTCCGATATACACTCTTGATACTCTTGTCAAAGTTGAGCCAATTGTGTTCGTTAATCCTAGGATCGTTCCTGCTCTTTGGCGGGCAGTGTTAACGGAGGCCAGGGTGTCCGCTGTTTCGCCGGACTGGCTGACTGCGAGCATGGTGCTATCTATGTTCACTGATTTGCCGCATTGTTCTACAAACTCTGAGGCTATGATCGGAAAGCTTGGAAGAAAAGCGAGTTTGGAGAACATGTAGGATGATGCAAGACACGCGTGGTAGGATGTTCCGCATGCTACGAGGTAAACGTCGCGGGCTCGGTCAAGAAAAGTTGACATCAGGTCAGCGTAGTGCTCCTGCACCCTGAGCGTGTTCCTCAGGCAGCTTGGCTGTTCATGAATCTCCTTTATCATAAAATGCGGATACCCTTGCTTAACTGCCATCTCAGGTGTCCACTCGATGATCTTGGGCTCACGGACAACGACTTGTGAGTCTGCTATTTTCTTGATCGCGACGTTTCCCAGAGAGAGCGTAACGAGTTCTCCATCGTCAACTATGATTGCCTTGTTGGTCAGCGGCAGAAACGCCGGGATGTCTGAGGCGAAGTACACGGCTTTTTCATTGACTCCGATGACGAGTGGGCTTTCGTTTCGGGCGCACACTATCTTGTCAGGTTCCTTTGATGAGATGACCGCGATGGAGTATGATCCTTGAAGTTTCTTCAAGGCTTCGAGAACGGCTTCAACGAGGCTCATGGAGGAGTTGTTCTTGAGGATTTCTTCGATAAGATGGGGAATGATTTCTGTGTCGGTTTTAGACTTGAAAACGTGGCCATGATTCTCAAGTTCAAGCCTCAGTTCGGCAAAATTCTCTATGATCCCGTTGTGGACGACGGCTATCTGTCCGCTGCAGTCAACGTGGGGGTGAGCGTTCACCTGTAGCGGTGCGCCGTGGGTTGCCCATCTTGTGTGTCCAACGCCGAGGCTTCCCGGCAGATCATCCAGATTGTGCAGCATGTGGACTTCGTCTATTTTTCCTTGGTCTTTCTTTACGTAGAGTTTTCCTTCATATATAGTGGCTTCGCCAACCGAGTCGTAGCCTCGGTATTCGAGTCTTTTCAGCGCCGCGTGAATTACTGGTGCAGCGTCTTCGTCTTTTAGAATGCAGCCGAATATTCCGCACATCTTTGTTCCTCAATTGTTTGCAGTGAGCCTATTCGAACCGTTTTTGCGCTAATAAGCATTGTTAATACGTAAATCTGAGTGTTAAAAGAAATTTTTGATTCATTTTCTCATGTTACAACATGGTTGGTTTACTTGACCGTCATCGTTTTTCCTTCAGCATTAAAAAAAATGTTATAAGGGTGATCTTTTCTTCACTAGATCAAGGGACAACCTTGCAGAAGAAGCTGTTGTTACAAGAAGATAGAAAGACACAGAAGGTCAAGGAGATCACCGTAGTTGACGATCCACAAAAGTTGAAGATGATTCTGAGCAGGCTGAGCTGGAAGATTCTGGAGATGCTTTCTGAAAAAGAGATGTACCCGCTGGAAATAGCTAAGGCCCTCAGAGTTCACGAGCAGAAGGTGTACTACCATATCAGAAAATTGGAGAAGGCAGGGGCGATAACTGTCGTCAGGCAGGAAGAAAAGAAAGGAGCCACCGCTAAATATTTCAGAACAGTCTCTCCTGCTTTCGGGATCGAGCTTCCTCAAGGTTATATGCCGATAAAGAAGCTGTCTCTCTTGGGCATGGAGGGGCAGATCCAGAAGTTCTTCCGAGAATTCATTAGGAAGGATAGCTCTTTCGAAGGGAAGATAGTTGTGGGCAGCCCAACACCACACGGGCCGTTCAAGACGAGTGCGCGAGATGGACATTACGCCTCTCATCTTGCCTTCTTCTTAGGCCAGTTTGTGAGGATGCCTGACGAATTTGCGATAAAACTTGATGTTGACGTTAAAGCTGAGAAGGAAGAAAAGAACAACTTAATTCTTGTAGGCGGACCAGGCACAAACCTGCTTACGCAAGAGGTGAACGAGTACTTGCCGATAGGGTTCGACATGCGACACTCTGATGAGGGTTTCATGTTCGGAGGCTTAGTTTCCAAGAGAACATCTCTCGTGTACACTGGTGACAATGTTGGTTTAATAGCGAAAATCGTGAATCCATGGGACAAAGAAAAGCGGGTCATAGTGCTAGCCGGAAACAAGGCGGTTGGCACGAAAGCATGTGTGCTCGCCTTGACGAATTTTTGGAAAAAGACCTTGGAAAATTACAAGGGGGACGAGCCTTTTGCAAAGGTTATTCAAGGCTTTGACTTGGACGGCGACGGAAAAGTTGACTCGATAGAGGTTCTTGAGTAACTTGTATCCCGTCGAATTGAAAGAAGTTATCCTTGCACGTGGACACGAGAACATCTCGGCTACGCATGAGACGACGATTGAAATCACGAAAGAAGCGCGCTTGTCAGAAAGTGGCGATTGTATCATCGCTGTGTCGGCGAACAAAGCATTAGGTGACTTAAGTTCCGAGTTTAAAAAGAACTTGCTGAAGGATCACGCTGATATCACTATTTCAGT
>DASPPK010000096.1:0-3361 GCA_035625495.1 Candidatus Acidiferrales bacterium
CGCTGACACTTCAGTGAAAAACTTTCTCTGCGCCACTGACAATTCTGAACATCCACCTTACCGAAATGAATCTGTGAAAGGTCTATTTAAGATCTATAGAACCCTTAACTTGCGACGTACTTTCGCCCCTCTTTTTTCCTACAAGCTGCCTTGAAAGTTGACGGTTTGACTCATTCTATAATCTGGCCAAGGCAGACGAAATCAGAAGATGCCGTGATATTTAGAGCATTTAAAGGTGTCACCCTTGCCGAGACTCCATCCTAATTCCGCAGTGGGCACTTTGCTTCATGTCCGACCTAGGTTGGTAGGGTCTACTTAAACGCCTTCGTGCAATACTATACCCTAGGGGTGGATAGAAGGGGAAAACCCCGAATACATTGATGTCGCGTTTCTAATTCTGGGCAGAACGAAAAGATTTGTGTAGCCGTTACTCAAAGCTGATGTCTTCTGAAAGGTAAGCGAGGTCGAATGGTTTAGTCAGAGTCCCGCTTTTCAAGCTCACGATGAACGACTGAACATCAGTTATGAAGTCTGAAAACTTGGTCGCGTAGTCTCTGATGAAATCTGCGTATTTCGAGTAGTCCCTGTGAACCGACACCATGACTGCGTCCTTTCCCAATCCTTCTCCGTCGGAGGCGAAGAGAATGTTGGGATGCTGCATCGTCCACTTCTTTGCTAAGTCAAGCTTCTTTTTAGCCTCTTCTTCTCCGTACGTCTTCGTCTTCGCAAAAGTTATGGCCAAGATTTCGTAGCCGACCTTCTGGAACTCGGGGACGATCGTGTAACTTCTGATGTAGTCTTCCAGCAGCTTTCGGTTCCTCGTTACAGTCGGCTGAGACGTTCCGATTGCTCGGGCCAGTTGCCTGTCGCTTCTCCTTGAGTCTCGGACCAACTCGCGCAGGAGCTTGTTCATTTTCTCTTCTTTCATTCGTCTTCGAGGCAGAAACAGTGTACAAGTCTTTTATCGTTTTCGGCGCACGCCAGCCGAAGGTCTCGCTGTTCAGGTCCTTTTTTCCAGGTCTTGCTTCAACAGCACAACGCTCTTAGACGGGAGGTCACGTGAGACCAGAACGTTCGGGCCGATCCAACTGTCGTTTCCAACCTTTACGCCTGGCATGAAAAGAGCGTTTATCCCCGTCTTTACGTTGTCTCCGAAGACTGCTCCAAGCTTTGTTCTTCCAGTGTCCAGAACCTTGTCTTTCACCATCATCTTGACCGTTTCAGCGTCAAGCCGATAATTGGCGGTTATGGTGCCAGCAGCGATGTTGCAGTTTTCACCGACTACGCTGTCACCGACGTATGACAAGTGGCCTATATGCGTGCGGTCCATCACAATGCTGTTTTTCACCTCACACGCGTTTCCCACCCGCACCCTTTTGCCGACGCTCGTGTATGGTCGTATGTAACAGTTTGGTCCCACATCGCTTTCTTCATCGATGTACGCTGGTCCTTCAACGTATGCTCCTGACCGTATGCGAGCCTTTTCAGCAACGGTTACTTCTCCGATCAAGTGCGCACCGTTCTCGATGAACCCGTTTATCCTGTGTTTCATCCGCATCAACGCCCAACGGTTTGCTTCCAGCAGGTCCCATGGTCTTCCAACGTCGAGCCACTGCTCGCCGGCGAGGTGGGCAGCCAACACAGTCTTCTCGTTGATGAGTAGCGAGAGCGCATCTGGGATTTCCATCTCACCTCTAGACGAAGCAGAAATCTGTTTGAGCTTACCGAAAATTTCTGTTGAAAAAACGTAGATTCCAGCGTTAGCCAAGTTCGATGGAGATTCTTGACGGGCAGGTTTCTCGATTATTCGCCTCACCCTTCCTCCATCGTCAAGTTCCACTATGCCGTAATTCTCGGGGTTTTCAACAGGAACGACAGCCACGGTGGCCGTCGGCTTTTCTTTTTGATGCAAGTCGACAACGGTTCTGATGGCTGCAGGTTCGAAGAGCAGGTCTCCGTTAACGAGGAGGAAATCTTCGCGCATGAAGGGTTCGACCACGCTTACCGCGTCGCCTGTTCCAAGTACCGCCTTCTGGTCAACGTATTCTATGCTTAACCCAAACTTTCTGCCGTCGCCAAAATACGAGCGTATGGCATCTGCCATGTAATACACCACAATGACAGCTTCGTTCACTCCGGAAGCCTTCAAAGCGTTTAGGCAGTGTTCGAGTATTGGTTTTCCACCGACCTTTATGAGGTGCTTCGGCCTAGTTGCCGTTATAGGTTGAAGCCTTACTCCTTCTCCAGCGGCCAAGATCGCAGCTTTCATCTCTTCACTTCCCCAGCGGACTGCTTGACTAGCATAACGCCTTTTTCCATTATCTTCTTTGCTGTTCTTAACGATTCGCCCTCGACTGTTAACCTTATCATAGGCTCGGTGCCGGATGCTCTGATAAGGATCCATCCGTCTTCTAAGGATAAGCGGACGCCGTCAACTGTTGACAGCTCAGTGTTTCCAGGAAAGACCTGCTCGAAGTTTTCACCGATTTTCTCGACAACTTCGTGTTTTGCTTCATTGTTGCAGGCCATGTTATTTCTCAGAGTTTCGAACCTGGGTGTTTCGGAGATGAGTTCTGTTAACTTCTTGCCTTCTTCATCTAGAGCTTTCAGAACTAGGACTGAAGAAAGTATTCCGTCTGGACAATAGTGGAATTGAGGATGTATCCAGGCGCCGCACGGTTCTCCTCCGAAAATGGCGTTCTGTTTTTTAATTGCTTCTGAAAGGTAGATGTCACCGACTTTTGTCCTCAGAACCTTTCCGCCATACGGCTCCACCATTTTTTCAACGCACATCGAAGCCTCAACGTTTGTTACGACGATTCCACCGTTATTATCCTTCGTGACGTAAGCGGCATAGGCGGCCAGTGCACGGTCAAAATCTGCTAGATTTCCCTTTTCGTCTATGAAAGCCACTCGGTCACCGTCGCCGTCGTAAGCCATGCCTGAATCTGCGCCCAGCTCCACGACAGTCCTAGCGAGAGGCGCCAAAGACTCTTCATTTGGCTCTGGACTTCTGGCCGGAAAAAACCCGTCTGGCTGAGAGTTCAAGGCCGTAACCGTGCAGCCTAAAGATGCTAGAACTCTGGGGGCCAAACTGAATGTTGCTCCACAACCCGAATCCACTATCAAATGCCGTTTTTTGCTAAATTTCACGGCATTGCGTATCATTTCAACGTACAGGTAGGACTGGTCTGCGGATTTATTGTCGCCGATACCCCGCCAATCCGATAGATTGAACCTTTTATCCTCGATGATTTTTTCGATCGCGTTCTCACTCTGCTCGCCGTAGGCCATGCCGTCATCGTGGAAGATCTTTATGCCATTGTACTGAGGTGGGTTGTGTGAAGCCGTAATCATCACG
>DASPPK010000097.1:0-15734 GCA_035625495.1 Candidatus Acidiferrales bacterium
TTCGAGGTTTTTTTGCTGGGCTAGCTGTCGGAACGGCGGCAGGCTTGGCAGAGAGTTTAGTCTTCAATTATCCCATCATGTTTGGTTTCCTGCTGTCCTTAGGCGCTCTGTTTGGAGACTTGGCTGGAGCCTTTGTCAAGCGGAGACTTGCTATTCCTCCAGGCGGGTTGTTGCCAGTTGTAGATCAACTAGACTTCATAACAGGTGCGATTCTTTTCTCGCTTCCTCTTTCTATGGCCTGGAGTTGGCAACTGTTTGTCACGGTTCTAATTATTACTCCTCCCATTCATCTGCTAACAAACTTCATTGCCTACAAGTTGAGGCTAAAAAGCAATCCTTGGTAATGCTTGGCGACGTACCTCTTTAATAACCTGCGCCTCCGCTCAACTTGAACTGTAGTGAGGCTTGGAGGAGTATGTATGCCAACAGTAGGAGAACGATTCCTATAATCAGCATCATGTAGGCTTGTCTTGGTTTATACACATACTTGGTGCTCTGATACAATGCGAATAAGCCGATCAATCCAACAGCGTAGCAAGTTACGGCAACAACGGTGTCGCCTATGAACTGGGAAGAAAGCGACGGGTAAAGAAACAGAAATTGCCCATTGTAATAGACGGCTGGAAGCGGTTGTTCTATCCAGTCGTACAGTGCACCTCCGAGCATCAGTATGGCAAAAGCTATCGAGACCACTGGAATTAAGAGATCTGATGGCTTTGTCGTTGAGATCCACCTGTAGAGTTTGTTTAGTGAAAATGACAACGACGAGATGCTTTTCTTAATCGTGCTCGACATTTGCCTGCTCTCCACCTTTCAACAGATGTTGGACGACTTCTTTCGTCCATTCTCCTGTTAATGGATTGTTGGCAATCTGACTTAAATACTCTTTCCAAGAAATCTCTAGTGCCTTTCTCCACTGCTCGTAACTTCTAACGATGTTTTCGCAGGCTTTCTTATGCGACCTGCAATACTTGCCAGCATGCGATTTTTTGCCACATATTATACATTTCAACTTTTTTCATTCCCTGTTTTTGACGGGCATTTAGGGTTGAAACACAAAACCCATGGGTGTCTCTTTAGGCGTACCGCAACAGTTGGCCAACCGCATGCAGCGCAGTTTTTCCCAGTTGCCACTGCTGTGCCTTTTTGTGGTAGCGGGAGACAGGTTTTGCACAGCCCTTTGAAATAGCTTGTGCAGCCGACGAAACGTTTTCCAGTCTTCCTTGAGTAGTTTATAATGAGTTTTCCAGTTTTGCACACTGGGCAAGTGCCAATTATCCTTTCTTTTAGCTTTGACCTTTCCAACGCATCGTTTAGTTGTTCTCCTATGACCTTCTCCTCTTCCTTGAAGGCTGCCAACGGTGGGTGAAGCATTTCGATGAGATCAGCAAGAACATCTTCCCTTTTTTCCTTGTCCACTCGAATTCTGTCCATTTTTTCTTCGAGTGTTCTCGTCAAATCTGTGGAAACGACTTGTGGACAATGTTTTTCTAGGACATCGAAAACTTCGAACCCTAGGCTGGTCACAGTTATACTTTCGCCTTCAATGTATCCCCGATCATAGAGCGTTTGCATTATGTCGGCTCTGGTCGCTTTCGTGCCAATTCTTGCTTCTTCCATATCCTTGAGCAGACTGCCTGAATTGTACCGTGGAGGTGGTTCTTTGAACACTTCTTCTAGAAGTGTTTTCTTGACGTTGACAATCTCTCCCTTTTTTGCTGGCGGCAGGAGCACTTCGTCGAACTTAACGTAAGGTTTGTAGTACCGCATCCATCCCTGGACTAAAATTCGTCTTCCGCTGAGGTGAAAGCGGTGGCCGTTTATCTTGACGTAAACTTTCATGTTTTGCTTTGCCGCGGGTTCGCTGAAAACTGCTAGGAACCTTCGGACGATTAGATCCCAGACTTTCCTTTTAGAAGTTTCAAGAGCTCTTTGCGGTAAGCTTCCAGTTGGATAGATGGCTGGGTGCGCTGGGTCTTCCTTGTATCCCTCGTTAGGTTTGAGTGTCTGCTTCAAGAGAAGTTCTGACGTAAGCTTATAATATTCTTCGGCTTTTCCCAGGTTTTTCAGTATCGTTGCATAGTCTATTATCGATGGAAGCTTCTGACTGTCGGTTCTGGGATAAGAGATCAGCGCGTCCAGGTACAGCTGTTGTGCTAAGTTTAAAGTGCGTCGTGGCGCAAAGCTGAACAGGCCGTAGGCTTCTCTTTGCAGGGTGCCCAGATCAAATGGAAACGGTGGTGGATGCTTGACTTCCCTGACGGCAATTTCTTCAATCTGTCCTTTCTTATCTCTGCAAGAATCTGCTATAGTCTCTGCTTCTTTCTTGCTCTCAATTCTTTCCTTCACATATCTTGCTTCGAAAAGTCGACCGTCCATTTCGACTTGGGCTCTGATTTTCCAGTATGGTGTTGGCACGAAGCTTCTAATGGTCCCTTCTCTTGCAACTAGAAACTTTAGAGTTGGACCCTGAACTCTTCCGGTGCTTAGTGTTACGTACTTCCCGCTCCATTTTCTGGTTGCGATAGTAAGGGCCCTTGAAAGGTTTATACCGCAAAGCCAATCGATTTCGTGCCTCGTAAGCCCGGCTTCTATAAGGCCGAAATCTAGGTGTGGTAACGGTTCAGCGTAGGCTTTTTCGACTTCTTCCTTAGTTAGAGTCGAGAATTTCATGCGTTTGGATTCATGCTCCTTGGCGCCGCAGGCATATTTAAGTATGCAATATCCTATGACGCACCCTTCCACGTCGAAGTCACAAGCGTCGACAAAAGTTCCAGCTTTCTTTGCCAATGACGTGATAGTTTGAAGCCAGCTGCGAATGCGAGTTGCCTTTCTATCGGCAACGTATCGTGGCACCCATTTAAAACTGAAAACAGGGTAGTCGTTTCTCTCCTTCCGCTCAGCGATAATCGTGTACAAATGACCCAAAGCTGGAACTACGACTATTTCCTTGCCGTAACGCTTAGCTATATAGTAGGGCACGCCATTTTCCGACAGTTTCCTAGGTTTTTCCCTTTTGTCGAGGGCCAAGGCGATTCTTTGTGCAGCATCAGGCTTTTCAGCTATGACCAGAGTGTAATTATCCATTCATAGTACCGGCTGCTGATGTTCTTCCAGTGTCTTATTTGATGTAAGGGTTGAGGGGGAGATTAAGATTTTGCCTGCGCTGGCGGTTTCATTATTCGATGGCGTCTTTTTCAGAGACTGGCACGAGTGAAGAAGGCTGAAAAATAACGGAATTGCGGAGTCCTGTCTCCTTGAAACATGTATTAACAAATTCAAAGTTTAGAAGCTGCAAGCTTCGTACGTCGTATGAAACTAATGAAGATGGCAAGGTAAGCACACGGTTCGACCTTGATGGTTAGAATGACAACTTAACTAGCGAAAAACTCCATCATTGCCCCTGGGGCCGTGTCATCAGTGCTAGCTGCAGAAGAAGCTTGGGTAGAGATGCGAAATCAAAAAAGATTGGCGAGAGCACGAGTAAAGGCAGTGTACGTGCTACCAACAGTCAGAAATCCTGAACTGCCTATGCCGATGTTGGACGGGATTACATTCGCTGGCCAGCAAGCTGGCGTGTTTTCATCCTTCTAAAACAGTTCGCAGTTTTCTTGCCTAGCAACCGATAAATACGTCATGGTCATTTAGTTCTTTTGTCACGATAAGGAGCAGAGCTGTTATGCCTCAACGAGTTGCTTGTGTTGGATGCGGTCACGTTTTGTATGAAGGTGCCGAACTGCGACCTCCTGATGAAATATTGCATGAGCTCGAGGGAAAATGCCCCAAATGCGGGAAGAAGCTTTCCCTCGTGCCCATTGACGTAGATGTGAAGCCTTTCAAGTAGTTTTCAAAGACGACAGGAGCTTGAACGAAACGACCCGCAGAACACAACTGTACCAGGTGCACCTGAAAACAGCCAAACTGACAGTATTCGCAGGCTTTGAAATGCCAGTTTATTACAAAGACATAGCACCTGAACACATGGCTGTTCGAAACAGCGTCGGCATTTTTGACATCAGTCACATGGGGCGCGTGATCGTCACGGGCGCTGATTCAGAGCGTTTTCTTAACTACGTGATAACGAACGATGTTTCCACCCTTTCACCGAACAGTGCCCAGTATTCGGTCATGTGCACTCAAACGGGCGGGATAGTAGATGACTTTGTCATGTACCGGCTGGAAACGGAAAAGTTCCTAGTGGTTTTCAACGCGAGCAATCGTGATAAAGATTATGAATGGTTTACCAAGAATGCGAAGGGCTTCACTGTGAGGATCGAGGACTTGTCTGGCAACGTGGCCATGTTTGCAGTTCAAGGTCCGAATGCAGAGAAAACACTCCAGAAAATTTCCAGTGAGGACTTGAGCAAAATTGGAAGGTTCAAATGTGGTCATTCGCATCTGGCAGACACAGACGTTTTTGTTTCTCGAACAGGCTATACTGGCGAAGACGGTTTCGAAGTCTTCGTATGGAATACTTCACTAGAGAAGCCAGACTTGGCAGTGAAAGTGTGGAATGCTATTCTTGAAGCTGGCAAGAACTTCGGGATAGAACCGTGCGGTTTAGGAGCCAGGGACACACTTCGACTTGAGGCTGGCCTGTGCCTCTATGGAAATGACATCGACGAGAACACAACGCCCCTCGAGGCAGGGCTAAGCTTTGTCGTGAAGCTGCAGAAGGGAGAGTTTATTGGAAAAGAGGCGTTGCTTAAACAGAAAACTGAAGGATGGAAAAGAAAACGTGTTGGAGTAGAAATGACAGATCAAGGAATACCTAGACCTAGTTTCGAAATTCATTCAGCCACAGGGGAAAAGATTGGTCAGATCACGAGTGGTACTTTTTCGCCACTTCTCAAGTGTGGGGTAGGTATGGGATACGTCCAAACATCGCAGGTCCAAGAAGGGGCGCTGGTAAAAGTAAACATTCGCGGCAGGATGGCAAAAGGCAAGATAAAAGCATTTCCGCTCTACGACCCTGAAAAATACGGCTATAAGAGGAAAATTGAGCGTGCGTAATTTCTTTTTCGGTTTGTTTGAAATTCGGAAAGGTATATATGAACGGCGTTTCTTTGTCAACACTTCCTAGACATCAGACATCAACTAACCGCAAGGAAAATAAAGTACCTCAAAGAACTGTGTGAGAGATGAACTCAAAGTGAAGCTCAGCAGCGGCCTATCCAAGGAGAGTCTTGTCAACCGCATAAAGAGTTTGGGAAAACTAAGACTCAAGGTGAACCACAGTTCACTCCTGACGATTTCAGCCTTGGTGCTCTGCGTTTTCTTGGCATTCGCCATACGTATACTGCCACTGCGCTGGGAGATACAGGTGGGCGCAATCCATCTTAATGAATTTGACCCGTATTACCAGTACAATTTGGTGCAACGAATGACATCGCAAGGCTTGCTATCACCCTTTTGGCCTACGCATTGGATTGACACGCAGGAATGGTACCCAGGCGGAATAGACTTGGGAGGTTCCTATCCAGCATTGGTATTTGTTGGAGCTGTTTCCTACGACATCGTTAGGTTCCTAGGCTTCAACATTGACCTGATGACCTTTCTTGCTTTTATCCCTCCATTAATGGCTGCACTTGGCGTCTTTCTGCTCTATTTCCTCGGAAAAGACTTAGGGGGAAAGCCTGTCGGCTTGCTTGCAGCCCTGATCTTGGCGATAAGCCCAGCCGTTATCACGAAGATTACGTTCGGTTTCTTTACAACCGAAAACGTTGGCATCTTTGCAATTCCGGCTTTCTGTCTTTTTTTCCTTAGAGCCGTTGAAGAAGAAAGGCCGATCAATTCAACGGTAGTCTATTCACTTGGGTCGGCTGCTGTCTTAACATACTTCATTCTCGGATGGGGCGCATCATACTATGCGATTGACTTGGCCGCCCTCTTCGTTTTCGTTTTACTTCTGCTCAAAAGATACTCGCGACGTCTTTTCCTAGTGTACGGTTTGACCTTTGGGCCGAGTTTGCTTATGGCCATAAGCACCAGAACTGAAGTCGGACCCAGTTTCGTGGTCTCCACAGCTGTCCTGCCTGCTGCAGGAGTCTTTGGTCTCCTTTGTTTGAACGAGATCGTGAGCAATTTGATTTCTGTTAGGGAAAAGTTCATGTTTGTTGTAGTATTCGTGGCCGGAATAATTGGCAGCTTCATCGCGCTCACGCTGGCAGGCTTCTTAGGAGCCATAGGAGCAAAGTTCGTGGTTGTTTTTGACCCACTCACGCGGGGACTTAACCCACTTATAGAGTCTGTGGCTGAACAGGCGATTTCTACTTGGGCTTCAATTTACTACGACGTTGGCATTGCGGTACTCTTCTTCCTCATAGGTATATTCTTTATTGCAAGAAACCTCACCACGAAGAATCTTTTCATGTTACTCTTTGCTTTAACGGCCACCTACTTCGCTGCGTCCATGGTGCGTGTAATGGTCATTTTGGCCCCAGCGTTCGCTCTTGTGGCAGCTATCGGAATAGTGGGTCTGTGCAAACCGTTTGTCACACTGTTGAAGGAACCGCCTAGATTGACTGGAACAAAGAAAGCCTTGGCACATGTAGGAAAAGAGTTCAGCGCGGTTGCCATTTTGCTAATATTCATAGTTTTGGTCACAAACTTGGCAGTTTCGCCGCAATCTGGCGGTGTGCCCACGGTTTACAGCCAAGCTTACGAGCCACTTACGATCACTGCAGGCAGTATGTCGATAGTTCCCAATCAGCCTGTGACACAATGGTTTGACATGCTGAAATACGTGAATGATTTCCAAAACTCTTCTACTATTGTCGTTAGCTGGTGGGACTATGGATACTGGCTGAGCATTCTAGGAAACGTAACCACGCTTTCAGACAACGCCACGATTAACGAAACACAAATAGAAAATGTCGGCTTCATTTTTATGGCAAATGAGACTTATTCGATGAATATGCTGAAGCAATACGGAGCCCAATACATACTCGTGTTTGACACTTTTGATTATCAAGGAAACTGGGTTAACTGGGCGGGCGGCGACAACGGAAAATGGACTTGGATGGCAGAGATCTCTGGATCCGGAATGCAGCGATTAGAAGACACCGGCTTTATAGACCAAGCTTCTGCTTGGCAGAATGAAAGCAGCTTCGGCGCAGTTAGCAACACGACCAACGAATGGGTGTGGAACGATGTTGGGTTACAAACCACAATTTACAAGCTTATGGCCTGGGGCAAAAACGTTTGGTGTACCACCAACGGTGTTACGGACCCCGACCAATCCAACGTTACAGCATCTATGGGTAGTACCAATGGGCCAATATACTTCCAAGAAGAGTTCTTCTCAGGACTGACGTTGACGCCCAGTGAGGCACAGAGCGAGTACGGTGGAATTGTTCCACTTGTGTGTCTCTACAAGATCAACTGGCCACTATACTACCAAGATTATCCGAGTGCTTAAAGGGGAACGTCCTTGTTTCCTAGGGCTCCTGACCTGCACAAACCAAACAAGCCTTTGGTTCCTAACGGCCTCGGCATCTTCTACGTTCTGATCAGCGTTGTGTACTTATTTCTCCTATACTCTTTAAACATCGTCAAAGTCTCATATGGGGTTTCTTCGCCCTTGACGCTCGCCGTGTGCGTGTTGTTTGGCGGCTTCATGGGGCTGCTGGATGACTGGATAGATCTCAAGTGGCGTTTCAAAGCGTTTCTTCCTCTGGTGGCCGCAATGCCTCTTGCCGCCTTCGCGTATCACAATCCTCTAGTTCGTACGTATATGGCAATTCCGTTGTTGGGTACGATCAACTTCGGTGTCTGGTACTACCTTGTAATAATCCCGGTGCTTGTCACTATAGTGACGAATACGGTGAACATGTTGGGCGGGCTGAACGGTTTGGAAACGGTATGTCCGGCGATAATTATGATAGGGTTGATGGCTATGTCAGGGGCAAATGGAGTATTACTTTGTGGACCTCTGGCCGCGTGGCTTATCCTTGCTGCCCTAAACTTTGAAGGGAAGATTTTCGTTGGCAACACTGGATCTTTCGCTATAGGAATGACGCTGGCTTCTTTCGGGGTAATATCGGATTTGAAGCTGGGCCTAATAGTGTCTGTTCTACCCTACATTTTCAATTCTGTGGTGATATTGCTAACCTTCTTCATCTATAGAGCCAAGGCAGCTGTCTCTTTTGATGGGAAAAAGCTGTCTTCAGATCACAGGCGGAGTTTGATCACCCTTCTCACGTTTCATCGTTCCCTGACCGAGCGGCAGGTTGTGTTGCTGATCTCACTCATAGTCGCCATTTCAACTTCTGCTGCTCTCGTTCTCAGGCTGTTAATGTAAAATAGTGTTTGAAACAAGTTCTACCCCGCTTATTGACGCCCCACAGCTAATTCCTTGTACGCATTTCTCCATTGATCCTAACGCTACCCCTTTCGCTCTTTTTCCTCGACAAACACATCTGGCTCTCGGCTTTTTCTGAAGCAAATACTGTGATGCTATTCGCGCGGCGCCTGTTTGTGAAGTCTTCTCGATAACCTAGCGCATGATTCTCCATCCTGAACGCTCGTCCGATGAATGCTTGTCCGCGAGTCTCAGTAATATTTAATAAACATGTGTTGGCTTCCTAGCTGCTAGGCGGGTGAGTGGGCCTCCATCCGTTCCGCCATAGAAATCCCGGCGCAGGAGGTGAAAGGATAAGGTTTGACACCAGAGACGTGGCGTTGACAGCCGTTTTTGCAGCATTGTACGCCACGATCAACGTGGCGCAATCGTTTTCTCCTTTCGGAAATCCTTCAATCTATGGACCTATACAGTTGCGCCTCTCAGACTTTCTGATTGCATTGGCTGCTTTGTTAGGATGGCCTGTAGTTATCGGGGTCACTGCTGGATGCGCTGTTGTTAACGTTTTTGGACCCATAGGATTCATTGACGTAGTCTTCGGTTCCCTAGCCAATCTTGTGGCAGCAAGTCTCGTATTGTTACTGAAGAAGCATAAGTTGCTTGCGTGCATCGCAGGTGCTTTGCCCATAGGAATCATCGTTGGTGGCGGGTACCTGTGGATATACTATCCTTATCAACCTGCACAGCTCGCGTTCTTGCCAGCTTGGATCACGACTCTAATCAGCCTCTTGGTCAGCAGTCTAGTAGCTGTCGCGATCATAGGTTACGCGGTTTTGCGAATACTGAGCAAACCCACAATCATTGAACCCCTACGATCACATGGATTAAAAACGCTTTCAGAGAATTAGCGACTGTAAAGCCTTACATAAATCTCTCCAGTTTGGTCAGTCCTATTATTTCGTCAAAGTCAAGACCCAACGCATCTAGGACTTGGTCAAACGTCGAATGTAAGTAGGCTACGTACTTGTCAACGTCAACCTCGTTTTTAGTCGCCAATCCAACTGGTTTCACATGCGGTTCTCTATTCGTTTTAACGAAGCTTATGAGGTCCCCAGCCTTCAGCTCAGCTCCATTCTCCTGCAGAATCTTTGCGGCTTTAACGTGCTGAGGAGTTGTCTTTTTGTAGTGCCCGATTTCTTCGCCCAAAACCACGTTGAAAGCTAGTTCGTTGAGGTTCTCCCATTCTCGCCTCTTCAATTGTATGTAGCATTCGAGGACAATTTCGCAGATGTTCTTCTTTGCTCTTTCGAAATCTGTCGGAGTCTTGACTTGTGCGAGGCGTTCCTTCATTTTGTCGAAGGCTTTCTTGATGAGAATTGGAATGTGTTTCTTCTTGCCCGTTAACCCCTTGACGTCAACCGCCCCATCTTCAAAGACTCCGAGATAGTTCTTCTTGCGAGAGCTGAAAACGGCATACCTGTAAACCTTATCAACATCTAAGCTCATTTTAAGCTCGTGTTCTGTCCAGCGCGCCAGTTCTTCAATTTGCTGTTTTGAAGGGTTTTTTAGAAAGAGGCTGTCCGTGTCCCCATACAGCACTTGAATGCTCAGCTGTTCTGCTTTGTTGAGTATCTGTGTTATAGAGTGTCTTCCGATGGCCGCTGTTGCCTCAGCCACAGGTGGGCAGTAGAGGTCAAAGCTTTCTGCTCCGAAGACTCCGTAGCTCGCGTTCAGGATGACTTTAAGAGCTCCCTGAGTAATGTTGTACCAGCTTCTCAAATCTGCGCTGAGGTACTTGTCTTTCGCCTTAGGCTTGTACCACTGCACGCGCAAATCTCTCAACGAACCGATCAACAGGCTTTCCAAAGCCCGTTTCTTAATACAAATCCAGTGGGGCGTGTCTGGAACAACGTTGCCTCGGCATTCCGGATGCGGACACAATATGGACTGGTAACCTAGGTTCCACACCTTGATGATTGATGGGTATAGGCTTGGGAAATCCATGACAGCAACGTTGAAGTACACTCCTGGCACAGGCTCGACGACTATTGCTCCCTTGTACTTTTTGCCTTTTATAATTGCCTTCGTTGCGGTTTTGCCCTTTGTTACCAGTATGTCCTTGGGACTCGGGATGAGCATGTTCCTTCTGCGATGCTCTCGCTGCAGAAAGTTTCTTATCCAGCGAGAGACGCCTTGTCGACTCACGTCTTCCATCGGCATACTGCTGATTCTTGCAAGAACTAGGATCAGCTTCATGACGAGTTCGTCTTCAAAACTTGTAAGCTTAAAGGTGATTTCAGAGTCTCTGAGGCAATACTCGGCAAGCTCGGTGTAAGTTAACTCGCCTAGAGTCTTGTCGAGTGGCACTTTTTCAAGTCCGATCAGAGCTTTTCCAATGTCATTCAGCGTCACGTCCCTGTAACGGTTGTTGAAAGCGTAAATCTGAATTGAACGGTTGAAGAAAAACTTGTACAGGTCAACGTGAACTCCGTAGCTCAGCGAGCAGGATCTCTTGCCAACTTCTATAGGGATCTCGTTTCGTCTGATGCCAAGGTTCAGAGCGCGGTGGAACAAATATGGCAGGTCAAAGTCGTCTCCGTTGAAAGTTAGGACGAAAGGATAGTCCCATACCGCGTCGAGAACAGACCTTAGTAGTTTCTCCTCTGAATCAAAACTTTCAACTCTCACATCCGTGGACAAGTGTTCCGTGCCCTCGCGGACTCCTTCGCGTTTCAGGAGCAAGACTTTCTTCTGTCCATCTGAACTGTAGAGTGAAACACATACAATTGGGTAAGCCGCTTCCCGTGGGTCAGGTACTCTTGTAGGGATCGGGGCCAACACTTCTATGTCGAGGGCCACACGGCGAAACTTGGGAGCAGGGTATTCCAGCAGTCTTGCCCATTCTTCGATGAACTCCAACTCTTCATCAGTGGCGTCCTTGAAGGTTCCTCGGATCTGACTCACGGTCTTGTCGGCTTCTTCCAGCCTTTTAAGGATGAGGCTGCAGTCTCTTATTTCGTACATCATTCCAGGCAGAAGGTGCAGATCGTAGATGTAGGATTGGTAGTACTTTATCGTTGACTCCCAGACTTTGATTTCCTGTGGTGCAACCGGCGAGTCCGAGACGTTTGGGAAATCCTCTGGAATTATGTCTCTGATGCATCCCGTAGGGCGGCCGCCAATAGCCAACGGGTCTTTGGTCAGTATTTTCGTGACCTTCACCTTCTTGTCTAACAGCGGGTCAAATTTTTCCACGATCTCAAAACGGTCGAAGCCTGGGTGTTGAATTACACGGCTGATCTTTTCAAGCTCATACTGCGAAAGGTTTGTGAGACAGTACGGTTGGTGGCCTGTATTGTCATACCAAAAGTAAATCTGCCCTGAAATTGGTTCATAGAGTTTGATTACTGCCTTGCCAGCCCTCCCATCATAGATGGCTGAGACAAAGTATGAGCATGACAAGTTCTCAGGAGCAAGCGGTGGAAAAACGCGCTTTCTCCCTTCTCTCGTTTCAAGCTCGCCGATTGCCAATGACCCAGAGTCAACTTTCTTTTCAATCGAAGATTTGTGTTCCTTGGACGAAAAATCTTCCAGCTGTTTCTGTGTCATCTAGGTCTTGACCTGAATGGTTTTATGGATTCGATTGCTTAAAATCTCTTGTCCTCAGATGCTGTTGACCACGTCGTCTATCATAATTGAAATAGTTTTTGGCTTCACCGAAAGTCGCAGCAACGGTCAAGCACATGTTTTTGAAGGACATTAATTTCAAGCTGAATCCCGAATGGGTGGCTTTCAATTTTTATGTAGAACCTTATATATGTCTCATTGTGTGGACACTTTGCTCAGGGAAGCTTGGACAGTTGCAATTGAGACTCTCAGCTGGATGCAAATGCGAAGGCTGAGTGAACCTTCTGCTTTGGCAAGGACTGTTAACCAGCTGAGAATGCAAGACCCAGATGCTGTCCGACTTGCTCGCTTGCTTGTGTACGAAACTGTTCGGAGACAGAACTTCATAGATGCTTTCGTAAAAAACAGTATTAAGCCTGCAGACCTGGGCCAGTTCAACCTTGGCGTTCAAGCTTTCCTGCGGCTTTACGTTTATCAGACGAGAGTAGCGAAGCACTGGTCTGAAATTGACGTTGAAGAGTCTGAAAACATAGTCAAACTGGCACGCTCGATTCTAGGATGGAAAACCTTGCGATCCATCGAGCCTTTTCTAGGTGTGCTGCTAACGCAGAGACCTGAAGTTGTCTTAGAGAAGAAAGACGATTTAGCTCGAGTTGCCCTATGCACTTTTCATCAGAAATGGTTTGTTGAATACTGTTTCAAGCTTTTTGGTAGAAGAGACGCCATAGCGATGCTGGAATCGAACGGATCGCCCATGCCTACTTACGTAAGGTTGAACGCGCTTAATTCTGAAGAAGATGGAATTCTGAAGAAGCTCGCTGAAGATGGGATTGAAGCTTATAAAGTTGAAGATTTAATGTTCGCGTACGAGGTCAAAAATGCAAGACAACCCATAACAGAAACCTCCTGCTTCAAAGAAGGCCTTGTCTACATCCAGGACAAAGCAGGCTGTTTTGCAGCTGAAGCGGCAAATCCAGCTTCAAGTATGACCGTCTTGGATGTCTGTTCTGCTCCCGGAGGAAAGACGACGTATCTGGGGCAGCTGATGCAAAACGATGGCCGTATCCTTTCTGTGGACTATTCTAGGCGCAGAATGGTCTCTTGGAAGAGCGAGGTGAAGCGCATGGGCGTGAAGATTGCCGAGCCAATCATCGCTGATGCTCGCAACCCACTGCCTTTTGACGTAGAAGCGGACTTGGTGGTGTTGGACCCACCATGCACAGCAACAGGCATCTTTGGTAGATTGCCAAGTTTCAAATGGAGGCTGACGCCAAGTTCTGTGGACAGAATGGCTCAAATTCAATGGGAGATGTTGGACAACTGCTCGCAGTACGTCAGGCCTGAGGGCGCATTGGTCTATTCCACATTCAGCATAACAGTTGAAGAAAATGAGATGCTCATTGAAAGGTTTCTGAAGTGGCATCCTGAGTTTTCGCTGACCGAAATACGGCCGAGAATAGGTTTAGGAGGCTTAAGAGGACTTGACAAGTGTCAGAGACTGTATCCGCACATTCATCACTGCAGCGGTCTGTTCATAGCGAAGCTTGTGAAAAGCAAGGATTGAAGAACCCATTAAAGAAGGCCTAACTTGCGTGTTCCTTCCCAGAAGCGTTCTGCCAACGTCGGAGCATCGGTTTCATAAACAACCGAGCTGATCAAGCATTCTGTCGAAAAGTTCTTGAGGATAATCCTTCTTGTCATGGTCTCCTTTCGTATCCTCCAACTTCCCGTTGGGGCACTCTTTTGCTTCTTTCGTTTGCGGCTAGGCTGTCCTTGACTTTTCTATTTGGCAAAGCATTTCGAAAATGACCTTTGCTGTCTGGATTGCTGAGATTCCTTGGTCGTAGTCAGGTGCTATCTCTAGGACGTCGAAGCCGATTACGGGCTTGTCACATACGCCTGCTAGAATGTCAAGTAGATCGTGCATTTCTAAACCGTCAGCCTCCGGATTCTGTGCGGCAGGCACGAAAGCCGGGTCAAGTATGTCCATGTCGACCGATACGTAGACGTTCTTGTAACTCGCCAGTGTTTCCTTCAACTGTTTTATCGTGCGTTTAATTCCTTCTTTTCTGATTTGCTGTGTCGTTAAAAACTCTATTCTTGCCTTTCTTGCGTAGCTTAGCTCTTCTTTGCAGACTGCTCGTGTGCCGACTTCGACGATTTTTGCGGGTCTCACTTCTTCATTTATTCTGCGCATGAAGGTCGTATGTGACATTTTTAGTCCTAGGAACGCGTTACGCATGTCAAGGTGGGCGTCGAAGCTTACTATTGCTGTCGTGGAAGCCATTTTTGCGAGGCCTTTTGCTATGCCAAAAGTTATGGTGTGTTCTCCGCCAATCGTCACCGGAACCTTTCCTGTTTTCAGGATGTCCTCGATGACAAGCTCGAGCATTTCCAAGGTTTTCGCTGTGTCAGATGAAACATGCAAATCCCCTAGATCGTGGAGACTCAGGTCTTCTACGTCTACGCCCGTGCGAAAACTGTACGTTTCTATGTTGAGCGATGCTTGCCGAATTGCTGTGGGTCCAAACCTGGCTCCGGTGCGGTATGTGCTTGTGACATCAAAGGGTACTCCCAGTATTGCGTAGTCTGCTTTGCCAAATGGTTTTTGAAAACCGCTAAAGACGTTTGAAGGCGAAACGAAAAGCTCACGATAGCTCATCTGTCTTCATCCGCTTGCTAGACATTTCCTTCTGTACTTACCACTTGTAGATCGTCACCTAATATTAAAAATTCCGCAAGACTGCCAAACCGTCAACGTTGAAGTCATTTATGTTGACACCAGAACATTAAGAGATATTGCGATTACCTAGAAAAGTCATGCGCGGTCTTAATCGGAGAAGCAAACATTGATCAAGACACGGTCCAACTGGGATAGCGCGCTGGCTTGTCCCTGAATTCGCACGAAAAAGAATTTTCAAGTGTATAAGTTTTGTATGTACGCTTTGTATTACCATTGGCGCCCATTGTCGGAAGACAACGGGGCGGTTAAGGCTGGATGCAGGAACCGTTTTGTCTGTTTAAGATGACTCGCATTATGAAGGGTCAAGGCGGCGTTGGCTGGTTCTGCGTAATGAAATTCAAAGTTGTGTTTTAAGAAGCGCTTTTCAAGGCGGCAAAAACTTTAATGGTTGGTTGATTACACGCTAAGAGGCGCTATTAAAGATGTTAAAGAGGGGTGGCAGTTGAATGAGCAAAGCTGAAAAGCATAAAGTAGAAGTCCCTAGAAGCAGTGTCTCTAGAACTAGTAGTTTAGGGAGAGATATAGAACGGAAGGATAGGGCTTTTGTCCTTTTTTACACTACTTGGTGCCCATTTTCCCAAATGTTCTTGCCAGTGTTTGAGGAGTATGCGAGAGGCAATCCGCAAGAGTGCATGCGCGTGGTAGTTGATGATAGACCCGATTTGTGTGAGGAATACGCGATTGAGTACTACCCCACTGTGCTTCTTTTCAAAAAGGGAAAGGTGCACAAGAGACTTGATGCGGAGCCTGGGGTTGGGTTAACTAAAAAACAACTGTCGGAACTGACAAAGAATCCCTAGATTTTTCTCATTTTTTAGCGCGAGCACTTTCAAATACATCGAAATCAAAGATATGAATGTTGGAAGCCTAGGTTATGGAAAACACGGAACTCAGCAAACGGAATGGCAAGGTTCTGATTAGAGGCCTTCGCAAGTCTGATTTGAGTGATTTGCTGGGTCTCCTTCCTATATGTTTTACCAAGGAGTTCGAGATTTCAGGCTTTGATCCAGATCTTATAGCTGACATGGTCAATCGCGCATTCGGAAGAACGGGTACGCTCAT
>DASPPK010000098.1:0-2950 GCA_035625495.1 Candidatus Acidiferrales bacterium
GGCGAAAAGAAAGCCTTCGTTCTTTCTCATGGAAAAAACATTCTTGTTTTCAAAATCGTAGGATATGCTGAACAGGTTCTCCGGTACTATCAACTTGAAGACCTTGAAGCACACATTTGGATTGGACATCAAAGATACCCAACGAAGGGAAAAATCTGGCATCCCGGCGGTTCCCACCCGTTCATAGGCTTGCACGATGCTCTGGTTCACAACGGCGATTTTGCAAATTATCATTCGATAACGGAATACCTAAGACAGAGAGAGATTTTCCCTCTATTCTTGACGGACACGGAGGTTGCTGCCCTATACTGGGACCTTTTGACGAGGACTTATGGATACCCGCTGGAATACGCAATCGAAGCCATTGCACCAACGACTGAAAGAGACTTTGCGATGCTCCCAGAGAACAAGAAGAAAATCTACAAGGCTGTCCAAGCAACGCACGTTCAAAGTTCTCCAGATGGACCATGGTTCTTCATCATTGCCAGAAACAATCCTTACAAAAAAGAGTTCCAGCTAATCGGCATAACTGACACGTCAATGCTGAGACCGCAGGTCTTTGCACTTCAAGAAGGAGAAGTCAAAATGGGATTCATAGCCTCCGAGAAACAGGCAATAGACGCAATGATACAAGGCCTATCGAAGGAAGACCCAAGATTCTATCCAATGTGCGACCTATACTGGTATGCCAGAGGAGGCAGCTACACTGACGGAGGCGCTTTTGTTTTCACCGTCGACAAATCAAAGAACCTCACGTGCACCGACAAGTTTGGGAAACCAATCTCAGCCACAAGAAGCCAGCAACATTACCGGCGAATAAGCAGCCATAGCCCACCTCGACCTTCCAGTTTTGATGAAAAACTAAGAGGAAGACCGACTGCCGCCGACCTGTTCGCATACGCTGCAAAGAACATCGGAGACTGGAGTTTCGACGAGGTGTGTTCGTTTGCAGAAACCATGAAGAAATACGCTGCCAAAGGAGATGAAAAGAAATCAGTCGCCATAGAGACACTCACTTTGCTAATCGACAGAAGATATAATACCGGTGACAAGAGAAGAAGTGACATTGTCTCTCTGCTAGAAGAGAAGCTCTTTGACATTTTCGATTCAGCGCATTCTGCAGCATCCTACGTGGACAGCAGTTATCGTTTGATCAACTTCAAAGATAGAAAGGACCTGAGAAGCCCAGCACGTTTGAGTCAAACTCTCATTATAGACGCTTCTGAATTTCAGCCTGAAGGCGAAGGAGGAACATGCCAGTTTCTTGAAAGAGCCTACGAATTAGGCTGGAAAAACTTCATAGCCTACAACTTCAGAGGGCAGAGAAACTTCGGAGCTGGTCTAGTTGCAAGAGACAAAGTTAGAATCGACGTGTACGGAAGAGTTGGCGACTGCCTTGCCGCTTTTGCAGACGGCCCAGAGTTTTACGTGCATGAGAGCGCCCAAGACTCTGTGGCTTACTGCTTCAAATCAGGAAAACTCGTAGTCTTCGGAGACGCTGGAAAAGCATTCGAGTACGGCGCCAAGGGCGGAGTGACGTTCATTCTGGGAGATCTAATTGACAGACCACTCATTAACGCTGTTGGAAGTGCCACCGCTGTAATCAACGGTTCATGCAAAGATTACATGGGCGAATCCTGCATGGCAGCAAGAGGGTTCACAATTCTAAACGGAATGACGTTTGATGACCAAGGAAAAATCGCGGAACAAGAAACCCCCTACCAAGGCGGAAACCTCTTTCCTCTCGCCGCCGCAAGCGCCGTGTACATGAGAGACCCTAGAGAGACGGTCGGTGAAGACCAGCTTAACGGCGGCAGAATCAGCACGATCTCTGGAGAAGACTGGGAGAAAATCTTGCCGCTACTGAAAGAAAACGAAAAGTTATTCGGCATACGAGTTGAAGACCTTTTGAATGTTGATGGGGTTATACGAAAGCCAGAGTGCGTTTACAGAAAAGTTGTGCCAATCGAAATAGCTGCGCTGGCAAAATATGAAAATGGCATTTGATGTCGTATGACTTCCAAATGCACTTTTTAAGTACTCCAACTCAACAGAGGGATGTAGAAAGCATTAAATATTACGTACGTCATATTCCACTCCAGCCTAAAAATGGAAAGTGAACCTAATGTCGGAAAAGAAGAAACTAGCATTAATAGTCGAAGGTGGAACACTAGACAAACTCTACTGCGCGTGCATACTTGGCTCAACCGCAACGTCGATGGGATGGGAAGCGCACCTCTACTTCACCTTCTTTGGTCTCCAAGCGCTCACCAAAGGAGCAATGGAAAAGGCAGGCTTACCAAGCGATTACAAGCATATGGAGAAACCGATGAAAGAAAAGTTGAAACAGATGAAGTATCCCACGCCCTACGAAATGCTCAAAAGGATGAAGACTTCGGGCCTCCTGAAGATATACGCCTGCACTCCGAGCATGGAAATGTTCAGCGTCAAGAAAGAAGACCTGATTCCTGAAGTAGACGAAATGGTCGGCGCAGCAACATTCCTGAACATAGCAGCAGGCGCAGACGTAACTCTCTTTATATAGTTCCAGAAACATCATCAAGGGACAATCCTGCCCCTAACGAACCCTTTTTTTCGAGCTTAAAGTTTCTAGGTAACCCATTAATACGCCAGAACGGTAAAAGGCACTGTCGACGTTGTGAAAAACCATGGCTTCGAATGGCAAGAAGGCGAAGGCTCTAGCCCTTTTATCCGGTGGGTTAGACAGCACGCTGGCCGTCAAGCTCATGCTGGATCAAGGCGTAGACGTGGAAGCAGTCAACTTTGTGAGCCCTTTCTGTCTCTGCAGAAAAGGAGGCTGTGGAGCCCCAGAGGTGGCAAAGAACCTCGGCATACCGTTGAAAACGATCAGTGCTGGCGATGAATACCTAAGGATCGTCAGGAAACCAAGGTTCGGCTATGGAAAGAACATGAATCCTTGCGTTGACTG
>DASPPK010000099.1:0-22725 GCA_035625495.1 Candidatus Acidiferrales bacterium
GCCTTAGGCCAGATCTTTTCATCCTGTGGGTACAAGCCCTTCCAAGCCGGGTTGTCTGGACGGTCTCCAGCCCTCATCGTGTCGGAGCCGAAGCCTACACCGCTTATCCAGACAGGGTTGTCGGTTAGTTTCTTTGTCATCGCTTCATTTGCGAGGAGCAAGGCTGAGGCTCCTTCACTCGTCATCGCACATTCATAGTTCCTGTAAGGCCACGAGATCAATCGCGATTTGTACACGTCTTCAACGGTTATCTTGCTGAAGCCATGCTGAGCTGGCCACTGAGCGTACGGATTTTCAAGCGAGTTGTTGTGGCACATTGCTGAAACTTCGGCCAAGTCTTCCTCGGTGTCTCCGTACACGTGCATTCGACGGGCCTCCATCGTTGCGTAGAAAGCGTTGTAGGTGAAACCTGAAACAAAGTCCCAGTCTGTGTCTCCTGCAATTGCTATGGCTTCGTTGACCTTCTGGATCGGCAACTCGTCCATTTTTTCCCATCCGACCACTAGAACAGCTGGGAACATGCCTGAACGTACCCACAAGGCTGCGTTCACCACTGCGTCGATCGGCGTTGCACCGCCTGATTCAACACGGTAAGAGGGTACGCCTGATAAACCCAGGTAATCGTTTATTATCCAATGCATGCACTGCTGCTGCTCTAGGATGTCGCTAAAGTAGGAGTAGCAACAAGCGTAACCCTTCTTAAGAAAGTCTCCAAGCTCAAGTTCTGGAACGTCATCAAGTATCATCTTGACGGCTTCAGCGCACATTTCTTCCTGCAAGGTGTGTCTAGGGTTATCAAACCTTGATATGCTTCCAGCGACTATTCCGACTTTCTTCAATCTTCCACCTCAAGTTTAAAAGAGATAGCTAATGGATTTCATCAACTATAAGATTTTTGCGGAGACCCTAGGCAACAACTGATGTCAGTCGAGAATTGAAAGCCTTGGAGAATCTTTTTATAATTTTCACGTCAACCTTACTGTTATGCACATATTAGACCTGTCGTCATCGTTGCCCGAAGACGAGTACACAACCGAAGAAATGATCGATACTTTTCCATGTAATCTCCCAGAAGGCGTCAAGCAGAATATTCTCAACTTGGGAGTTTCAAGACGATCGTTCATTGAACGAGTGTCTACAGGTTCAAAATCTGAAATAGTCCTCAGCGAAGCAGGTCTTGTTGACCTATGCATTGATGCGTGTGGGAGCTTAATCAATAAGGCTGGCATTCCCATCAAAAGCGTAGGCTACTTTGTCGCAGCTTATGACGTGAACCCGATCCTAAGCCCGGGTCTCAGCCAACTCTTAGTAAGGAAAATCGGTTTCGACCCTTACGTGAAGTATGTTAACGCTCAGGGAATCGCCAGCACAGCCTTTCCTAAAGCCTTGCAATTAGCAAAAGACCACCTAGCAACACATCCTAAAGATAACGTTTTGATCTGCGTCTCCGGAGTCAGCTCATACTGGTTCCAGAATCAAGTACGTGGCATGAAGAATGTCAAGGAAATAAGCCGAATCAACGAGCTCAGTAACGAGGCGAAACGCCAGATGGAACTGAAGAAATGGATCGCAACGATGGAGTATTTTCTTTTCGGAGATGGAGCAGCCGCCGCTATCATAGCGAATGAAGAGAAAGGGTTGGCCGTTAAGAAGACGGCTGAGGTGACAAACGCAGGACAGGAGGACTACTTGGCAGGTTACGCTAGACTTGCAAGCTTGCCAGAACCTTTCAAGTTCGGCTTCCATTCACACTTGGATAAAGACATTCCAAGACTCGGAGTCAAGTACACAAGTATGGCTCTGAAGAAACTACTTGGTAAGGACGCTGAAGACACAATTAGGGTCTCTAAAAAATGGGCAGTTCACACAGGTAGCCAAAAGATACTTGACGATTTGGCCAAGCACCACGGACTTCAACGTCAGAAGCTGAAGGAATCGCATGAAGTGCTCAGAACGCACGGCAACCTGTCTGGAGCGAGCCTGCCATTCATCCTTGAAAGAATAGTTTCCACAGGCAAGCTTTCAAAAGGCGACATCGTTCTGATGCTAGGCTACGGATGGGGATTCTCAGCCGCTGCCACTCTGTTAGAAGCTTAAGAAACTTCCGAGTTAGCGTGCGCCGAAAAGAAGCTTCAGCGAACACTACTCCTTTTGATTATTTTCTTCTCAGTATGAACCTTCTCTTTCAAACGCTTACCAAGACTGGGCCTTGGCTCTGATAGATTCAATAAACAGAGTCTTAGCTTCTGTGTTCGCTTCAGAATTAAACTTGTACTTTGCAGCCAAGTCCTTCTTAAGCGTGTAATACTCTCCAGCCGCGTCTGGATGAACTCGCATGGTCTCTGAAGAGCAGATGACGCCCTCAAAAATCGCTGCCGCACTCAACTATATGTAAAGGGTAATGCTCGTTAGGCATGCGTTGTTGTCGGATAGAGACGTATTGAGTTGCTCAGTCTTGATTCTCATTCAATGCTACTCAGCGAGAACATTGGAGGCGATAAATTTCTCATTTTTGAACCGATAAGAAAATATGTCTTTAGGCTTAATGCTGATATGTTACCTTTAAGCAAAATATCGCTTTAGCGAGGGTATGAGATGAGATCTTTCGATGAAAAAACTATTAACGAAATAAAAAAAGAACACAAACGTTGGGAGCAAACAACACTGCCAAACTGGACAAAGCAATGCAAAGAAAGAAAAAACGAGTTTCGGAACACGTCTAACGTGCTGATAAAGGGCCTGTACACGCCAGAAGACATCAAATCAATGGATTACTTGCGCGATCTAGGCTTTTCTGGCGAGTACCCGTTCCTTCGAGGGGTGCACGCAACCATGTACCGCGGTCGATTGTGGACGATGCGGCAGTTTGCAGGATTTGGCACGGCAGCACAGACGAACCGGCGCTTTAAGTATCTTCTTAAAGAAGGGGAAACTGGTTTGAGCATCGCTTTTGATTATCCAACGATAATGGGCTACGATTCGGATCATCCGATGGGGCAGGGCGAGGTCGGGATATGCGGCGTGGCTGTCACATCGTTGAAAGACATGGAAGTGCTGCTGGACGGAATTCCTCTTGACAAAGTCACGACGTCGATGACGATAAACGGGCCTGCAGCCATGCTGCTTGCCATGTACGTCGCAGTTGGCGACCAGCAGGGTGTGCCCAGAGAAAGGCTCGGTGGAACCACGCAGAACGACAACTTGAAGGAGTATTTCGCCCAAAAACTCTGCATTTATCCGCCGAAGCCTGCACTGAAATTGACGACGGACATAATAGAGTACTGCGCGAGACACTTGCCGAAGTGGAACCCTGTAAGCATAAGCGGCTACCACATCAGAGAAGCAGGCGCAAACGCTGTGCAAGAGTTAGCCTTTACGATTTATGACGGAATAAGCTATGTTGAATCTACGATGCAAAGAGGTCTCAAGGTCGACGATTTTGCCCACAGACTTTCATTCTTTTTTGCCTCCCACAACGATTTCTTCGAGGAAGTAGCCAAATTCAGGGCTGCTAGAAGAATATGGGCAAAGCTGATGAAGGAACGATTCCACGCAAAGAACCCTAGGTCCATGTGGATGCGAATGCATGTTCAAACGTCCGGTTGCACACTCACAGCACAGCAGCCGTTGAACAACATAACCCGCACGACAATTCAAGCACTGGCAGCCGTTTTGGGCGGAACGCAGTCGTTGCACACGAACTCTTTTGATGAAGCCTTGGCGCTGCCAAGCGAAGAAGCCGTGAGAGTTGCACTGAGAACACAGCAAATAATTGCTCACGAAAGCGGCGCCCCTAGCACGATAGACCCTTTGGCAGGTTCATACTACATAGAAGTCTTAACGAACGAAATGGAAAAAAAAGCGATGGAGTACATAGCGAAGGTGGATGAAATGGGAGGAGCCATCGTAGCCATAGAGAAAGGGTTCTTCCAGAAAGAAATTGCCGACAGCGCTTACAAGTACCAGAGAGAAATAGACGAAATGAAACGCATAATAGTCGGCATAAACGACTTCACCATCGAAAAGGAAGAAATACCCATAGAGCTCTTAAGGGTGGATCCTAAGGTTGAGAAGGAACAAGTTGTCAGTCTCCAGAAGCTAAGGCGGAAGAGAGATAAGAGAAAGGTTGAAGAAACCCTCGGAAAACTCCGCCAATACACAGAAAAAGATGAGAATCTCATGCCAGTAATAATAGAGGCAGTTAAATCCTATGCGACTATGGGCGAGATCTGCGAAGTGTTACGTCAGGTTTACGGAGAGTACAAAGAGTTGATCATAATTTAAAGAAGGGAGCAAAATGCCAAAAGACAGAAAAATCAGAGTGCTAATTGCCAAGCCGGGTCTAGACAGCCACGATAGAGGAGCAAAGGTCGTTGCTAGAGCCCTAAGAGACGCGGGAATGGAAGTCATCTACACGGGCCTAAGACAAACCCCTGAACAGATTGCCGAAACCGCCCTTCAGGAGGACGTTGACGTTATAGGCTTGAGCATCCTTTCAGGAGCCCACAAGACCCTTTTCCCGAGAATAATGCGACTTCTCAGAGAACAAGACCTAACAGATGTGATGGTTTTCGCCGGAGGCATAATCCCTGAAGAAGACATAGTTAAAATGAAAAAACTAGGAATAAAAGAAATCTTCGGACCAGGAACCACGACAGAAACGATAATACGTTACGTATTGGACAACCTCCCGACAAGAAGCTAAGAGTCAAGATGTGCGAGTGCATTGACGAAAACGGAAGAATTGGCCAAAGGCGTTCTTGCTGGGAACCGCAGGAGCATAGCGAGGGCTATAACCAATATCGAAAACAACGACCGTGAAGCTCAGAAACTGGTTGCCAGAATCTACGCACACACAGGAAAAGCTCACATAATAGGTTTAACGGGCGCCGGCGGCGCCGGAAAGAGCACTCTTATTGAAAAGATCGTCAAGGAATACAGGCGACGAGGCAAGACAGTGGGAGTGGTCGCCGTGGACCCCACAAGCCCGTTCACAGGCGGAGCATTCTTAGGTGACAGGATTCGCATGCAAGAACTCTGCACTGACGAGGGCGTCTTCATACGTAGCATGGCAACCCGAAACTATGCAGGAGGAATAGCAAGGGCAACGAAAGACGCCGTGAAAGTCCTTGATGCCGCTGGAAAAGACATAGTCATAGTCGAAACCGTTGGTGCAGGTCAATCTGAAGTCGAGATCATCAAGGTTGCACAGACAATAGTCGTCGTCCACGCCCCAGGACTAGGAGATGAGATACAGGCAATAAAAGCAGGCGTGATGGAGATAGCCGACATTTTCGTCGTAAACAAAGCTGACCGCGAGAACGCGAATAAAGCCGTAATTGACATCCAGTCAAACTTGCAGATGAACACCAAGGAAATTCCTTGGAAACCGCCTGTTCTGAAAACAATAGCCTTAACTGGGGAGGGTATTCAGGAACTGGTTGACAAGATTGAAGAACACAGATGTTTCCTCGAAGGCGACCTTGAGTGCAGAAGGGTTTCATTAAGATCGAAAGCCGAGGCTGAACTCATTGACGCCATCAGAGAAAGAGTGGCAGGCTCTCTCATAGAAGAATTGAAGAAGAAAGGAAAGTTTGACGCGCTCGTGCACGAAATCATGGAAAAGAAGACAGACCCGACATCCGCAGCTGAAAAACTTTTGAAGAAGGTTCTGCACGGTGCATAAGCTTGAAAAAGGATTAGTTCAAGTCTACACGGGGAACGGAAAAGGAAAGACTACGGCAGCTTTTGGACTTGCACTCAGAGCGATAGGGAGAGGACTGAGGGTCTGCATAATTCAGTTTATAAAAGGCGGCTTTGACTATGGAGAACTTTACGTGATCGACAAGCTTCCGGGCCTCAAGCTGAAAGCCTACGGCAGAGGCAAATTCGTGGACGAAAAGAAGCCTGACAAGACTGACGTAGATCTTGCAGAGCAAGCCCTAAGGACAGCTGAAAAAGCCCTCATGGACGGCGAATGCGACATAATCATACTAGACGAAGTCAACGTGGCTCTAAGCCTCAAACTGATAAAGACTGAGAATGTCTTGAACCTGATCAAAAAGAAACCTGCGGAGGTCGAGCTGGTGTTGACTGGACGAAATGCACCAAGCGAAATCGTTGAAGCAGCCGATTTGGTCACAGAAATGGTAGAGGTCAAACACCCGTACAGCAAAGGCTTTCATGCGCGAAAGGGAATTGAGTACTAAGGCCCCGCGCGCAGCGGGCTGTCTTGTCCCTTTATCATACGCGCCCACATGAACTGCCCACACGGTTCCGCATCCAACCTGAACGGGCCAACCGTTTCCAACACCGCTCACCAACTCCGTATACATATTGTATATACAAACGTATAAGCAAAACGTATAAGCTTTTGAAAAAACGTTTTTGACAAATTTTGAGACAAGCCAGCGCGCTAGGCCCCAAGGAAATGCTAGAGGAGTTGAGCGGCCCTACTTCTCTTCTTTCAACGCGAGAGGGTATATTTCCTTTGCAACGTACTCCATGTATGGTTCCTTCTCCGTCAAATTGAATATAGTCACGGATGCGTCTCGAGTTATTCCCACGACATAGCCATGCTCCCTTGACCTTGCAACCACGTACCACAGGTCACCATGCTTGCCATAGTCCTCGAAAAGAGAAGTGCTTGTGAGGTCTGGCCCGTAAAGAGACAGTTTGTCGATGTTTGGAATATCCACGTTATCAAAGAACGTTATTTTGGTGTCCTCAGGGTTCTTCAAGTGAAAATCTTTCAACGTTTCAGGAGAGATTCTAACTTCCAGTATCCCACCTGCTTTTTCAAACAGTACTTCACTGAGCTTGTTCGCTATGAAATTGGCAACACGCTTCTTCTCAACTATGGTCAAAAACGTAGTACCTTCATGCTTAGCAAAGCTAAACATTGCCTCAACTGTCCGAGGGGTAGGCAAGATCTTGCCCCTGTGGAAAACTTGAGTGACATAGTCATGAGAATAGATTCCTTTCAACATGTTCCCCTTAGGAAGGAGACCAGTGACCTCGGTGATAAGCGTAAGTTTGTAGTCTCCCTCTTCATAAGCTTCTTCTGTGCGGTAGCCCTCGAGTCTTGAAGCGATGTCTGCCACAGCAAGAGGATCAGTCAGTTTGAAAACCTTACCGGCAACAACCATTCTCGAACCCCAAACACTTAGTCTGGAAGGTTCTGCTTATGAAACTTTACGCTTCCAAACGTAAGAATGCAGCTTGCAACCCTAGACTCCAATGGAGTCTCACTAAGTATTTGTCATAGTGCCAATGGAGCTCTGTTCGTTCTTAAAATAGGGTATCGGCGAGCGCCATGAACAACCATGCTCCCCATGTCCATTGCACCACGCGCGACGCAAACACCCAATCAATATGAAAGTGATCGCGGATGGACATGAAAGTGTTTTGGACGCCGATGTTATCGAAAACCTCAGAAAAGCAAAATGCGTGAACTAGTCCATTTGTTGCAAAACTGTACTAATTGTTTTAATAAGGGAATTTTCACCTTTATTATCTACTACATGCCAGGAAAATCATCAATGTTGATCCAAGAGGTAATCCTCGAGAACTTCATGAGTTACGAGTACGGTAGGGTGCCCTTTAAACCAGGCGTCAATGTTATCTGCGGACCAAACGGTTCGGGAAAATCGTCACTTCTTCTGGCCATATCCGTGGCTCTAGGGCAGTCCTACACTGAACGGTCTAGGAAACTGAGCGATCTCATACGTTGGGGCAAAGACCAAGCACGGGTGACCTTGGTCCTGGATAACACAAGGAGGGGAAAGAACAGGCCAGTGCCAAGATTTAACAAAGACCAGATTTTTCTCACACGGATCTTGAGGCGTGACGGAACGTACTGGTTCTCTCTTGAAAACCATGCCGTCAATAAGAACGACGTTGAAAGACTCTTGGGAAGATTAGGCGTCGACCCGGACAACATACTCATCATAATGCACCAGAACATGGTAGAACAGTTCACTGTACTTTCTACCCAGGAGAAACTGAGAGTAGTAGAAGCCGCAGTCGGACTTGAGCCCTATCGTGAAAATGTTTTGCAAGCACAGAAAAAGCTGACTCGAATACTAAGCCAAGAAGAGTCTATGAGCAAGCTCTTGGAGTCAGCCGAGCAGACTTTGAATTACTGGAGAGGACAATACGATAGGTACCAAGAGAAAAAACAGTTGCAGTCGAAAAGAAGATTCCTAGAAAGAGAGCTAGCGTGGGCCGAAGCCACGAGAAGAGAAGAAACATTGAGGCAGCTGGAGACTGAGAGAAAAAAGCAACAGGACATTCTTGACCAAATCGAAGAACAAACAAGGTCGGCAAACGGTCAGCTACAGACCCAGGAACATGAGCGAGTGAAATTGAAGGACGACTGGAAACAACTTTTTGACGAACGTCTAAGCTTCGAACGCCAGAAGGCCGGGACCTCGTCGACAGTTCCTCTATATGAACAACTTTTGAAAGAAACAGCGGCGCTAGAATTGCTCAGTCAAAACCCTGGCAAAAACGCAACTCTTGAAACTGAGCAGGTTTCAAGGAGAACAGTGCAGATCAAACTCCTTAGAAGTGAAGAACTCAAAGAGTTGATACAAAATTCGAAAGAGCATGCCTCAAAATTGGACGCTGAAATAGAAAGAAATGAGACCAAGACGAGGAACTGGGAAGAAGCAACCGAAAAGGTGAATACTCAAATCTTGAAACTTCGCGTCGAATTGGCGCTTCTGCAATACCGCACAGAGAACGCCATTAGCAACGTCAAAGAACTCGAAAGATCCCTAAGCGAGGCGAAAGCTCGTCTAGATGAAACAGTAAAAAAGGCTGAGCAAGCCGGAGGCAGAATTGCAGTAATAGAGGAAGTTGGTAAAATCCTCGACGAAATGCGCGTCACAGAAGGACATTTGGCTGCACTTTCCGATGTCTCAGAAGACATTGAACGCATGTACGAATCCTACTCAAAACTCTATCTTGAATTGAAAGAGAAAACCCAGCTTGTTGCCGAAAACCGTGAAAGAACATTGGAAGAAGTGAAGACAAGAATGCAGTCTTGGCGTACAGTCATTGGAAAACTTCTGGACCGCGTCAATTTGGAGTACCAGAAAACCTTAACGCAAGCTCAAGCCGCCGGGGAGGTTAGACTCACTAACGGTCAGGACATAGAATCAGCTGGACTCGAAATTCTCGTTGGGTTCAAAGGCGGAAGACCAGTCCCTCTTGACGCTTACACACAAAGCGGTGGAGAAAGAACAACGGCAACTATGAGTTTTCTGCTGGCCTTACAGCAGCACGTTCGTTCCCCATTTCGCGCCGTCGACGAGTACGATATTCATATGGACCCGAAAAACCGTGAACTCGTCGCTCAGATGCTTATCTCAAGAGTTAACGATTCAAGCGCACAGTATATCGTGATAACTCCAAGCCAAGTAACGTTCACAAAAGATGGGACGAACATAATCACTGTTCAAAACATCGAAGGTAAGTCGATAATCAGGGAGGTCGCCTAGTGCAATCTAGAAAAGCGCGTGAGAAGTTCGGTAGAGAGAAGCTTCAACGCATCATTGAAACGTGCAGGTCCGTCGAAGAACGTTCGCTTGACCCGTTCTTAATAGACCTTAAGGAGAGCATCGGGACGCTCAGGGAATACTTTCCAGAATGGAAGATTCCAGAAGACCTTTGCTTGGATGCTGAAACCATACACCACGTGGCTTCCGTGGTTAAACTTCAAAGCGAGTGGGTAAAACATCGATCAACCTCACTCTACGCAGACCCCTTTGTTCTGGAAGAAAAACTCGGACGATTAGATAAGGAGGAGATCCTTAGAACCTTTATCAAAGCTTGGCATCCAATAGTTGAGTGGGAGCAGATCTCACTTCACAGCCTGTCCGAGGCCGTCAGGTACTGGAACAGCTTGGTGCCACTCAGAGAAAGGTGGAAGGAAGCCCCTCCCGCCGAAGTTGGCTCAGGATCCGCAACCCGCGAAGAGCTTGTTCGGGAAAGGATTCTGCGGGACAAAGCCTTCTCCGAGGAACTCGAGGACTTCTGGCTTCAATTGAGGAACCTCGTCGACCAGAAAAGTAAGAATGGAAAGATACAGTACTGGGACTTCATCGGGGCAGAATCCTACGGGGAAACTGTAAATAGAGCTTTCATGACGAGCTTCCTCGTCACATATGGCTATGCTACCTTGGAAATTCATCCTTTGGAAGAAGAGATGTATATTGTACCGTACGAAAAAGCGTTGATCAAGACGGGAAAAGAGCAGCTGGTGTCTATACCCATCTCAGTGTCAGCGACTGACTGGCAGAGGTGGAGGCGAGGAGAGCTGAAGTGAGCAAGAGAAAAGCAACGTACGCCAGCAAACTGAAAAGAGCAACTCATATGCTCTTCTTCAAACGACACGCGAAACCTGGTGTTAAAGGCTGGGAACTCCGTAAGGCGTTAGGCGCTGATTATCCAAAAGTGCTGAAGATTATGGATGACTACTTGAAGGGCCTTGACCTCGAAGTTAAGACCACGTTCGAAGAAGGAAAGCAAGTTGAAAAGCCGAGTGTCGAACAGCTTGACAAGGCCAGATTCTACGTGGCGCTGCGAGGAGAATTGGTGCCTAAAGAAGCAAAGATGATAGGGTGGCGCATAGACGACTTTGCAGGACTGGCAGTTGCCATTGCTTACGTCTTATCGAAGAAGGGAAAGGCTCCGAGAGAAGAAGTTGAGCAACTGTTGCGAGAAAAGATTCCAGGGTGGAAAGTGGCCCTCAACGTTGACAAGTACATCAGGTACGGTTACTTGACTGAAGACGAAAACGGACAGCTTTACTTGGATTGGCGCACTCGCGCGGAAGTCGACGAAAAAGGTCTGATTGACCTTCTTCTCGGAGTGGAGACAAAAACCTAGGGGCTCACGCGTTTGGTTTATTTTCTCATTTTGTGGTAGATGAAGGCAATTACATCGATTACAACCAGAGCTGCCAGCGCTAGCAGCGGACTGTCCAAGAACTGGGATGTGAACGACTCATCTGCGGCTCTCACTGTGCCGATGAGGGCAGAAAGAAGCGTCAATGCATACAGGAATGCATTCACTAGTCGCGTCATAGTCTCAGCATCTGTTAGGCTAAGTTATGCTGACGTTCTGTATGTCGAAGTATCGTTTTGCTAGGAACCGTAACCTTTCAGCGTTTCTGCCGTTCTTTCCTATGGCGACGCCTTTGTCCTTCGGGTTGACGGCCACAACGGCTATTGTCTTGCCGTCTGGTCTTTCGGTTATGCGGATCTCTGTGACGGCTGCTGGTTTCAAAGCGTTCTTGATGAATTGGGCAGGTTCTTCTGCGTATTCGATTATCTCGTGTTTCTTCCCAGTCATTCTTTCTAAAGTGTGGATGTTTCTTCCGCCTCTGCCTATCGCAACGCCCACCTGGCCCTCGTTGACGACGTAGAGCACGCGGGCTTGCTCTTCGTCGATTATGCAGTCTTTGACGCTAGCGTTGGTTATGCTCTCAAACAGTGCGATGTACCGCATCTCGTTGCTCGTGAACTTTATCCCTGTTGTCATTCGTTTCCTCCGCCGGACTCCTCAGGCTCAGCGGTCTCTATCAACTTGAGGATTTCTGAATCGCCTGACTCTCTTATACTTAACGCAGAAACCGTGAAGGGTTTGCCACATGCAGCGGCCAGATCCATGGATGATCCCTTGTAGAGGATTAATGGAACCTTTGAGAGGTTGCAGTAGTATTCAACGTCCTCGCGGACATTCTTCGGAGCGTTTGACGCAAGAAGTATGAGCTTGGCTTTTCCTGTTTGAGCGCTTTGCACTGCTGAGCGTGCTCCTATCGACACTTTGCCAGTTTTCACCGCTGCTGAAATCGCTTTGTTTACATCTATCACTTCTTCTCACTCTTCTTCTCAATCGTTGACATAAACAATTCTACGAGTCCCGTGCCGATTGGTATGGACTGTCCGACTATTACGTTTTCCGTCACTCCTGCCAACGGGTCGCTCTCACCCTTGACTGCTGCCTCAACGATGTTCGGAACGGTTATCTCAAAGGCTGCTCTGGCCAAAACGCTTGACTTCTTGCCACTGATGCCATGCCTACCTATCTGCTGCACTTCACCCGTGGAGGTCATCATGTCTGCGACAAGCATGACGTGACGTGTGTCTACATCCAACCCTTGTTCTTCCAGGACGCCCTTAGCCTCGTTCACCAAGGCGTTTCTAGCAGCCTCAATACCTATCGTTTTAGCTATTTCATGAACGTTGTTCGTTGTTGTCCTTGAACTGTCAACGCCTGGGATTTCCAGGACCTTAGGCAGGTTTGAACCGTCCGTGTTTATAACCCATTCTCCATGCTCTTCAGTGACGAGCACACGCTTTATGCCTGGGACACCTTTGATGTGGAACACAGAGATTTTTCCAAGCATTTTCCTTATCGCTTCGACTTTTTTCGGCTGTATGTGTATCGTGTTGCCCTTCGTTTTTATAGTGCAGTTTGGAATTTGCAGTTTGTCCTTCATCTCTTGCATCGTCACTTCTCGGTCTTCCATCATCGTCTTGTCAGGCTCTATGATTATTTCGTCGTGCAATGGGTCTATGTAGACTGCTTCAGCGAGGTTCTCCATGGTTGTGTACACGATTTCGCGTGCGAGTTTGACGGCGGCTTCTCTGCTTTTTCTGTTCTCTTCCGTCAGATAAATCTTCATTATCGGTGTGGACGGGATTCTCCTCGCATCCACGATTTCGATCAGTCGAGGCAGGCCTAGGGTCACGTTTTGTTCCCTGACGCCTGCGTAGTGGAAAGTCCTGAGCGTCATCTGTGTGCCAGGTTCGCCAATGGATTGAGCTGCAACGATGCCTACTGCCTCGCCGGGTTCCATCAGAGCATGTTTGTAGTGTTCAACGGTCATGTTAACCGCTTTCTCAACGGCCGTCTTGCTCAGCCCTGCTTTGGCCGACGTTTGCTTGAGCTGGTCCACGAGGATCGGCGTGAGTCGTCCCTGAACCTCATCCAGTTTCTCTTTGATGAAGTCGGCGGACGCTGGTCTGCCCTTCTCCTTAGCAATTCTTATCTGGTCAACCAACCGGCTGACGTTCACTGCCTTTCCATGGTCGCTTTTGGCCGGGTCAACACCGTCTTCGCCGTACTGGAACTGGATTATGTCTCCGGCCGAGTTTCTCACTGTGCTGTCGTACTCTAAGCGTATATGCTCGAGCGCGTTGATGAGTCTTCTCTGCATGTAGCCGCTTTGCTGTGTTCTTACGGCTGTGTCGACGAGGCCTTCGCGGCCGCCCATAGCGTGGAAGAAGAACTCTATAACGTCAAGCCCTTTCTGGTACGAGCTATACACGAATCCTCTGGCTCTTGGCCTTTGGTCTCCCGATTGGAAGTGGGGTAGAGCGCGGTCTACGTAGCCACGGAGTATTCTTTTCCCACGGACTGATTGTTGTCCTACGCAGGCACTTATCTGGCCGATGTTTAGGCTTGAGCCTCTGGCGCCGGTGCGCGTCATGATTATTCCAGAGTTTTCCAATGTGAAGTCTTCATCAGCTATCTTGCCTGATTCGTCTCTTGCCTTTGCCAGCTCGTTCATGACATATATCTCAAATGACTCTTCCAACGTTTGGCCCGGAAGCCTGGGCAACGTGCCCTTTCGATAGCTTTCAATGAGGTCCTCTATCTTCTTCTCAATTCTTTCCATTGTTTTTTCTATTCTGTCTTCAGCCTTGGGGGACAAGACCAGCTCGTTGTATGAGTAGGTAAACCCTCGCATGGTTATGTAGAGCTTCAGCATCCTTGTGATCTTGTTGAGGAACTCCCGTCCCGCTTGAGTGCCATAATCCTTGATTATCCTGTGAAGAAGACTTTCAGACTGTTCGGCACCTATGGAACGTCTGTCAATCACGCCGCTTACAAGCTCGCCGTTCTTCACGACAACGTATGCGTCATATTTGCATTCTTCTTCCAGACATTTCACACATCCTTGACAGATGTTGGCCTTCAAAACGTAGTTCATGTCCTTCGGCAAGAACAGGCTGAAGATCTGCTTTCCCGTCCACAATGGTTGCGGCTGTTTGATCACTGGCGGAGGTAGCTGGCCCTCGTATTTTGCTGCCAGAAGTAGCTTGTTGACTTCGTTTCTTGTTAAGTAGTTTGTTTTTCTCGTGAAAAGGTATGCTGAGGTTATGAAGTCTCTGATGGCTCCTATTATTGGACCCCCAAACCTCGGCGAAAGGATCTGGTCCTGAACCTGCATAAGCAGCAGGGCTTCCGTTCGAGCCTCTTCGCTTTGAGGAATGTGAAGGTTCATCTCGTCGCCGTCGAAGTCTGCGTTGTACGGTGGACAAACGCACAGGTGCAGGCGAAACGTCTTGTATGGCAGAACGCGGACGTAGTGTGCCATAATCGACATGCGGTGGAGTGAGGGTTGACGATTGAAGATGGCTATGTCCCCGTTTTTCAAGTGCCTCTCCACGATGAAACCCAGTTCGATGGCTTCAGCGATCTTTTCCCTGTCAACGACGAATTCAAGTCTTATGCGTTTGCCATCGGGCCTGATGATGTAGAGAGCTCCAGGGTACCCTTCAGGTCCATTTTTCACGAGGGTTCGCATCTCTTCGATGTTCCATTCTGTGACTTTTTCAGGTACTGAGAGGCGCATCGCAATTTCAAGCGGAACGCCTACCTCGTTTATGTCGATGTTCGGGTCAGGCGAAACAACCGTGCGCGCTGAGAAGTCTACCCTTTTTCCAGAAAGGTTGCTTCGGAACCTTCCCTCCTTTCCCTTCAATCTTTGTGAGAGTGTCTTGAGTGCTCTGCCGGAGCGGTGTCTCGCCGGGGGAATTCCTGAGGCCTCGTTGTTGAAGTAGGTGGTCACATGGTATTGAAGGAGTTCTGACAGGTCTTGAATTATGAGTGTTGGCGCTCCTGCGTCCATGTTTTCTTTGAGCCTCTGATTAATTCGAATTATGTCGACTAGCTTGTGAGTCAAATCGTCCTCTGAACGAATGCCGGATTCCAAAGTTATTGATGGGCGAACATAGACGGGTGGTACAGGAAGAACCTGTAGAACCATCCATTCAGGGCGAGCAGTTTTCGGATTGAACCCTAACAGTTCAAGGTCTTCGTTAGTGATGCGTTCCAGTCTTTCTCGAACCATGCTGGGTGTCAACGGTTCTGAGCCACTTTCAGGGATCTGTTCGCTGAACTTTGTTGGCTTCTCAAAAGTGATCTTGTACTGAACGGCGGCGCATTGAGGACACTGCCTTCTCTTCGTTTCCTGCATGATCGCCTTATAAACTTCGTCCGGAACTAGACCCAAGAGTTGGCGCGTCTTTTCTACTCTTGCCTTTGCCCTCTCTATTACGTCGTCTGGAAGCATTATCCGTCCACAGTTTCGACAGGTCGCCCTCAAGAGGTCGTATATTATCTTCGTGAACTCAATGTGAATTATAGGAACTGCTAGTTCGATGTGACCAAAATGCCCTGGGCAGCGAATTGCCGTATTGCCGCAGGTCTTGCACCTTTGTCTAGGTTCAAGGGTTCCAAGCCTCCCGTCCATCAGGCCCGAAGAGATTGGAGCTCCATCTTCATCGTAGGTGTCTGGTGTCTGAATTTCCACCACTGAAAGCTTGCGCACGTCTTGCGGCGAGAACATGCCGAAATTTATTTCATTCACAACTTTACGGACGATTTCCTCGCTCATCTTATGCCCTCTCCTTAAGCGTCAATCTTGGCGAGACGCATAGGCTCATCAGTTCTTGCAAGAGCAGCTTGAACGCGTAGGAAACTACGACTGGAGAGATTCTGGCCTTGTCCTCGCAGAGCTTGCAAACGTATTTTCTTTGCTTCATATCATAGTAGGCTATATGTCCGCATGTTTCGCAGATATATAACGTATACTTGTCAGATTCTTCAAGCAGTCTGTCTCTTAGGAGCATAGCGGCTCCATGGCCAATCAGGCAATCGCGCTCCATTTCGCCGAACCTGAGGCCGCCTCCTCTGGCTCTTCCTTCAGTCGGCTGCCTCGTCAGCATCTGGACCTGTCCACGGGCTCTGGCGTGAATCTTGTCTGCAACCATGTGGTGCAGCTTCTGGTAGTGCACAACGCCGACATAGATGTCCGCGACGAATTTCTGGCCTGTCACACCGCTGTAGAAGACTTCGCTGCCGGTGCTGCTGAACCCCAGCTTGATCAGGGCAGACCTCAGCTCGTTGGGGCCTTCATTTGAGAAGGGCGTTCCATCAGCGGGTCGGCCGCGTGCAGAGGCAACCTTTCCAGCCAGTGATTCGATGAACTGGCCGACGGTCATCCTTGAGGGAATCGCATGCGGGTTGATTATCAAGTCGGGAACGATGCCGTCTTCCGTAAAAGGCATATCTTCCTGAGGAACGATCAATCCGATGACACCTTTTTGCCCGTGACGCGAAGCAAACTTGTCACCTAGTTCTGGAACGCGTTGGTCGCGAACTCTAACTTTCACAAGCTTGCTTCCTTCTCCCGACGCTGTGATGAAGATGGCGTCGACGACGCCTGTTTCTGAGGGGCGCATATCAACTGAGGTGTCACGCATCGAAGGTCCCTTGACTTCAAATTCCTTGTATTCTTCCAGGAACCTTGGCGGACTGATTCTGCCGATGAGGACGTCTCCCCCTGCAACGGCAGACTCAAGGCCTATTATTCCGTCTGGTTCAAGCATCCTGTAGTATTGTTCGCCTCGATATCCGCGTGTTCCTGCTTCGGGTAGGGTGAATTTGTCTTTGAGTCCTCCCAAGTACTGGCGGCACTCAGCCTCGTAGATTCGGAAGAAGGTCGAGCGTCCCAAACCTCTTTCTATGGAAGCTTTGTTGAAAACAAGGGCGTCTTCCATGTTGTAACCCTCAAAAGACAGCACCGCGACCACGTAGTTTTGACCTGATGGGCGCAGCTTATAGCCCATCGTGTCCATGAGCGCTGTTTCAGCAAGCGGAGCCTGTGGGTAGTGTAATATGTGTGATCTTGAGTCTACGCGTTGCTGGAAGTTTGTGGAGTAGATTCCTAGAGCTTGTTTGGCCATTGCGGCTTGATACGAGTTGCGCGGTGACTGGTTGTGCTCTGCATAAGGTATAGTCGACGCGCAGATTCCTAGAATAGTGTACGTGGCAATTTCTAAGTGTGTATGGTCGCGGCTTAATTCTTCGGGGCTCAAAGCGATATAAGCGTTCTCCTCTTCTTCAGCGTCCAAGTATTCAACGATCCCGTTCTTAACGAGTTCTTCCCAAGACCACACTCCCGTAGCGATCTTCTCAATATGGTCAGGCTGAAGCTTCTGCACACCGTTTTCAACAATTATAAGAGGGCGTCTGACTCTGCCCTCATCGCAGTTTACATAAACTTCTTCCCTCTCACCTTGGGCCTTCGAGAAGTAAGCTATGTTGACTTCGGTTGAAACTTCTCCTCTTCTCCTTCTCTCCCTGAAGTCTCGAGCCAGCCGATCTGGAGAGTTGCAGTATCCTATTGTGTTGCCGTCCACGAAAACCTTTGCCCCAGAAAGCTTCAACGTTTCGTTAGCCTCAAGAATTGGAGCGACGCCGCTGGCGAATAAGAGCTGCTTCATTTTTTCCGGGTTCACGCCCACAGAGATGCAGGCAGACAGCGCCAAGTTCTTCACCAGTCCGCAGTTTGAACCCTCCGGTGTTTCGTTTGGGCAAAGGCGGCCCCAGTGGGTTGCGTGTAAGTCCCTTGCCTCAAAGTTGGGTTGGCTTCTGCTGAGAGGCGATTGCAGTCGTCGCAGGTGACTCAACGTTGAAATGTGATTTGTTCTGTCAAGAAGCTGGGTTATACCGACTCTGCCTCTTCCCCAGTTTCCGGTTGCAAGCGCATGTTGAAACCTTTCAGATATTATCCCCGGCCTCACGGCTGCTGAAACGGTTATTATCGGCCCCTTCACACCGATTCTTTCAAGTTGATATTTTACATCCCGGGTGAGATTTCTAAACGCCACTCTGAAAAGGTCTGCAAGCAGAGGACCAGCCAGTCTCAACCGCTTGTTCTTGAAGTGGTCCTTGTCATCTTGCTTCCTCCTCTCAAGTTGCAGTTCCACTGCTCTACAAGCCATCTCGCCTAAGAACAGAGCCTTATCCTTCCTCTTCTGTTCCGTTCTGCCAATATGCGGGAGGAAGTTCTTGTCCACTGCAGTTTCGGCTTTCTGCACGCGGTACTCTTCTACCTGTCCATGTGCAACACGGTTGCCAATGAACAGTATGGCGTCTTTTGCAGTGTCGACCCCGATGGCTTTTTCGAAGGACGGTTCGAGTGCTGTCTGGATTTCACTGTCGAGAGAAATTGCCTCGGCAATTTCCTTGTCGGATTCTAGACCCAAGGCACGCATCAGGACGATAAAAGGGACTTCGGAAGGAACCCCTGGCATGGAAACGTACAATGCACCGTCGGACTTGATCTTCAACTCGATCCTTGCCCTGAAACCCACAGTCGTCGAAAATATCTTTGACTGATACACTGGAGTTGCTCCTTTCTCATCGATGTCTACTATTATGCGATTAGGAGCTAAGTCTTCCATGGCCACCACGACGCGTTCTGAGCCGTTGACAACGAAGTAGCCGCCAGGGTCATCAGGATCTTCTCCACACGCAATCAGTTCCTCTCTTGATAGTTGTGAGAGGAAACACAGCTTTGACTTTAGCATTACAGGGATGTTTCCGATGTAGACAAGCTCCGTGTCTTGTTCTCTGCCGTCAATGACAGGCGTCATTTCGAGGGCTACTGGCGCCGCGTAGGTTAGGTTCCGAAGTCTAGCCTCCAAGGGATAGATTTCGTGTTTTGTACCATCGACTTCAGTCGCATACGGCCCCGTTATTCTGGTCTGCGGGTCTATTATCCAGATCTGACCCAGCTTGACCTTGTAGGGGCTTTCAGGCACCTCTATGGGGATTTCGCCCACTTCGTCTATGACTTCCTGCAATCCGCGGTCGATGAACTCGTTGAAGGAGTCCAGATGTTGTCGAACCAACCCCTTGTCTTTAAAAAAGGCGTTCAACAACAGATGCGTATCTTCTTTTGATATCTCAGTCAAATTCTACCATCCCCCGCAACCTTAGGTTTAAACGTGTGCTAGCGAAACTACTTGGTGCGGGTTTTCTCAAATTCCGAATTTCCTCCGTTTGTTGGGTCATTCCAACTTGAAAAATGGTCACCAATATTAAAGGGCTGAAAACGTAAACTGCACAGCTTTCTAATAAACGTTTTCATGTTCAAAATTCTTTTTGCTCGCGTTGCATTATTCAAGGCCAACTCCGAGTACATTTTGCCCATTAAGCGGATGACTGGATAAGAGGACTGGGGGAACTCATGGGAACTGTCTCCGGCTCATCCTTGAAAAAGACGTTGGACTACCGAGCTGTCAGTTCGCACATGGGAACCTTACGTCGGCAGAGGTTCGGGAAATAATTAATAAGAAAGCAACCCTAGTTTTGGGAGAGGTGCAGGGGTAGCAGAGCATGGCCAATCCCGCGTAAGTGGGGACTTTATGCGCGGGACTCAAGATCCCGTCCTGAAGAGGTACGTGAGTTCAAATCTCACCCCCTGCACCATGTCTTTTTTTGATGGCAGAAGATTTCTTGGGCAATTATAATGGCCAAGGGTTGCTAAGGCCGAACAGGCCTTTCCAGTGATGAATGATCATATTCTGGAGAAAGACTGTGAGACCATTCTTGAAACTCCCTTTCTGGTACCTGCGAATCGAACCGGAAAATTCTGTTCTGCAGCCAAATGCATATATCTTTGCATACTCCTAGAAACCTTCACATTTCATGTCCAAGGCGGAACAATGGCCCTAGTTGATAACATACTCAAATTAAAAGCGGACAAGAGCGCGTTAATTTTGGCTCACAATTACCAGAGACCCGAAATCCAAGACATTGCAGATTATGTCGGTGACAGCATAGAGTTGAGCAGAAGGGCTATGGAAGAGAAAGAAGCAAGGATCATAGTTTTTTCTGCTGTCGACTTCATGGCAGAGTCCGCGGCTATATTGAACCCCAAAAAGAAAGTGTTGCTGCCTGTGTTGGGCGCACGCTGTCCCATGGCCCAGATGCTCACGGTCGAAGAAATCAAACGCAGCAGATCGCAGCATCCAAGGACGCCTGTGGTCCTTTACGTAAACACGCTGGCCGCAGCCAAAGCAGAGTGCGACATATGCTGCACTTCGGCTAACGCTGTAGAAGTCGTTTCTTCCATAAACGCTGACACAGTGCTGTTGGGACCCGACCGCAACCTCGCGGAGTACGTTCAGAGAAAGACCGGGAAGACAGTAATTCCAATTCCAGAATGCGGTTTCTGTCCAACCCACCTACTATTTCAGCCCGAAGACGTTCAGATACTCAAAGCACAACATCCGGAAGCTGCAGTTATGGTTCATCCAGAATGCACTTTCGAAATGAAGAAAACAGGCGACTTCGTCGGCAGCACATCGCAAATGTGCAGATATGCAAAGGAAAGTGGGGCTAAAACGTTCATTGTAGGAACTGAAGAAGGAGTTTTACATCGACTTAGGAAAGATAATCCAGGGAAAAAGTTTTTCCTCGCCTATGAAGGTGCTGTGTGTCCGAACATGAAGCTGAACACCCTTGAAAGAATTTATGCCTCGCTCAAAGAAGAGAAAAATGTGGTAACCGTTCCAGAACCCATTGCAAAGAAGGCAAGAAAAGCTTTGCAAAGGATGTTTGAGCTGAAGTAGACGTGCATCGCATGAGATACGTTACCGATTGCTAGTGGCGTGGGCATTCAAGAAAGCAATGGTGACGAAACCTGAAAATAGCAGGTGTAGAGAAGGAAGATCGAAAAAGAATGTGCACTTCGAGCGGTTTGAGGCTGGTAAGATTATAATAAACATGAAGGACCTGGAAACAGCCAAGAAAGCACTCACTGAAAGGCAATTAACCCTGTGTGTCGTAAAGGAAGGATTCATCATTTTTGAATCAAAAACTCATGGAGTCTCAGGTTTTATGGAAGCCGTAGAAGAGTTCAAAAGCAGGCTTGATGGTGCTTCGGTCGCAGATCGAGTCGTCGGAAAAGCTATTGCACTGCTCTGTGTTTACGTTAATGCCCGGGCTATCTATGCGGCAACTATCAGCAACGCAGCGAAGGCGTTGCTTGATGGAAGCTCGGTTTACCTTGAATGGGATAGCCTCGTCGAAAACATACTTAGCGCAGACAGGTCAAAGACTTGCCCGTTCGAGCAGCTAGTGGACAGAATTACAGATCCAGCTGATGCGTACAGGAAGCTTAAATGCGCGTGCGGTTCTGCTACGCGTTTCATACCGCGCAGATGAAAACGTTTGATCGGTAAACACGAACGATTTATATTCGAGGAGAACGAAGAACTGAAGCGTATAAGAGAAACGAAATTGGCTGAGTTCAAGGCGAGAAAAGAAATGGGCAATGAGCCTGTTCATGTGACTGACGCGGATTTTGAAGAGACGGTTAGGAAGCATTCGCTGGCGTTGATCGATTTCTGGGCTCCTTGGTGTGGTCCATGTTTGGCCTTGACGCCGGTGATTGAGGAGCTGAGCAAGGATTACACTGGAAGGGTGCTCGTTGGAAAGCTCAACGTCGATGAGAACCCAAAGACTGCTGAATGTTTCCAAGTTTTCAGCATACCGACCTTGCTGATAATGAAGAACGGACGAGAGGTCGATAGAATCGTGGGATGTGTTCCGAAGAAGCACATCGAAGCTGCATTGAGAAAACATCTCGGATAGGTAAAACATGGATATACCTGAACGGAGACTAGTAGGAGCGCTCTTGCTGCTTTTGGGCGTTTCTTTCTTGGCCATCGCCGTGGGCACGGGACAAATTGAAGTCTTGAAGAGACTTTTGACAATAGGATTTCCTCAGGCTGTTTGAAGGCGAACATTCTGAGGCAAACAAGCTTACCCTGACATCGCCAATTGTTTCGCTATACGAGTGGTCGGAATGAGCCCCCCAATGATAAAGAGCAAAGATGGCGAAAAAGAGGCCATTCAGGAAGCAGCCAGGTTCATGCTCATCGCTGCACGGACAGCTCCCAAGACGGCAGGAGTTGACGATGTCCTTACGTCGATCGTTTATGGATCAGAAAAGGATCTTATTGCAGACAAAATGGAAGAGATCGGCGTAGAAAGAGGGTTGAAAGGCTTTGAACGGGACGCAAGGAACTTGAGGGATTCTGAGGCCGTGATTCTTATCGGCGTCAGAGGAAGCAAGAGCGTCGGCCTTGACTGCGGAAGTTGCGGCTTTGAGAACTGTAGAAGATTCGATGAACAAGAGAGAAGATTTGGCAGAGACTTCCGTGGCCCTACGTGCGTCTTTAAGGCATTGGATCTCGGGATAGCCCTGGGCTCTGCGGTTAAGACTGCTAGCACGTTGAACGTGGACAACCGCGTCATGTACCGTGTGGGTGCGGCCGCTGCGAAACTGAGGATGCTGCCAGAAGCATCTGTTATTCTGGGCGTCCCAGTTTCAGCTCATGGTAAGAGCATGTACTTTGACCGATCCATGTAGTTTCATGATTTTAGCCCTTCATCTTCTCAAGCATCTTCTCGAAAGTCCAGCGGATGCTTGACTTTAGCTCCCTTAAACGGTCTGAGTCGAAGTTCCTGATCACTATCTCGCTTATCACGTCGCCTTCTCGAACGATGTCGAAACATAGAATCTTGTCGGGGGCCACTTGACCGGATCTCGCAAGCTCATTGTCT
>DASPPK010000100.1:0-7859 GCA_035625495.1 Candidatus Acidiferrales bacterium
GGTTTAGAGAAGTTCAAAGCTGGAATCCAGCAGCTTGAACGGATTGGATTTGGTAAGAACGTCAATTACATAACGCTGATCAAAGATGATATCCCAACTAAAATAGTCGTCCGGGAAAAGAGCAACACTCAAGGCAACGAAAGCTTCAGTTTTGCAACGGACATTTCGGCTTCAGGCTTGTTTAGCGAGGCAGACGCGGAATAAGACAAACGCGTGGACTATATACTGTTGAAAGCGCAGGCATACTTGGAAAAGTTATATACGAAGAACTGCTGAAAAAGTGTAGGGGAATTAACCATCTGCCCGAAATATTCTGTTTCCGGCGTAACAGTAACAATTCGCTTGGACAGTGTCCAAGCAGAAAAAACAGCCCAGCGTGGCCCATCTGAAGAACTATTTTTCGACATCAACGCGAAACTTGAGGAACAGAAGAAGGGCAGTGATCAAGCTGTGCTGTCTTTTGAGCTTACCATAACGACGAAGCCCAATGTCGTCAAGTACACTGTGAGGGGCACTGTCACTTTGGAAGGCAGCACGCTGGACATTAAGAAAAGACTGGAAGTAAACCCCAAGACCAAGATCCCCCAAATTCTGTTCACAGTCTACCAGCACGTTTTCAGCTCCATTTACATACTCTCCTCGATACTGAACACGCCTTATCCACCCCCAGATCTTCTTCATCCCATGCAAGAAAAGATTCAGATCCTCCCTGCAACCAGCAAGAGTGAAGACACACAAACGGCGAAAGTGCAGGAAACGCCCACGGAGAAACCTCCTGCGCAGGCGACGACCACTCCACCCGCATAAACGTGGAAAAGAGCTTGCTAATGAAGAGAAGGGCATGATAAACTTAGGTCTGGTTTTGATTGAGAATTCATAACTCATTTATTCGGCGAGCACTCAGCGTTAGCCAAGAGGAACCTTGTTGCAAGCGCACTCCGAGTTAAGTTGCAGAGACAAGAGAGGTTCCTTTGAAGATGATGATGATTGAGAATTGCCTTCTTCGTTTGGGAATACCCACCGGCGCTCGTCGGTGGACTAGGCACGTACGCGGAGTACATAACTCGTGAATACGTTTCCATGGGCAACGACGTGACTGTTTTCACCCTCAACCCTGGAAACCTGAAAACCAGAGAGATCATGAAGGGCGTTGAAGTTCATAGACCTTTGGTTGCAGATGCGAGTAACGTTTTTCCAATGTTTGTCGTTGACGACTTGAAGAAATGGGGTACAAACATCCGCTTGTTCAACAACATATTCATTTACAATGTTCTCAGTGCTTCAAAATTCATCAACAGCATGTTGAAAAAAGAAGGCTTAAACTACGATGTCGTCTGCGTGCACGACTGGTTAAGCAGTGTTTCAGGACTAATGGTCAAGAACGAAACAAAGATACCCGTTGCTTTCCACGTGCACAGCACAGAATGGGGAAGAGCCGGTGGACAAGGCTCAGAAGTGGTATCTCACCTCGAGTGGGCCACATCACAAAAAGTCGACAAAATAGTAACCGTGAGCCACGCGATGCAGGAAGACCTTGCAAGACATGGGTGGCCAAAATCAAAGATAAGCGTCGTGTGGAACGGTGTTGACCCCGAAGAGTACAGTCCTAGCAAGTGCGAACCAGTGGAAGTTGAGGAAATACGCAGAAAATACAACATAAAACCTGAAGAAAAAATGATCCTTTTCTTGGGAAGATTGACATGGGTAAAAGGGGTCACGAACTTGGTTCAGGCGATGCCGACCGTGTTGAGCGAATATCCAAGCGCGAAGCTGGTGATCCTAGGTAAAGGCGAGCAACAGAACGACATAGTTGAAACTGCCAGCAGACTCGGTATAAGTGAACGCGTGGCCTGCCGATTCGAATTCGTTCCTGAAAGGGAGCGCATTCTGCATTACGCCGCCTCAGACGTGTGCATCTTTCCATCGGTTTACGAACCTTTCGGAATAGTAAGTTTGGAAGCCATGTCCATGGGAAAACCCATAATCGTCGGAGCTCAAGGCGTAGTGGGATTCAGAGAACAAGTTGTCCCCTTGGGACCAGATCAGAACGGTGTCCACGTCAACGGTGAGAGTGCAGCTGACATCGCATGGGGAATCAAAGAGGTTCTCTGCGATTCCGACAGGGCCAAAAGATGGGGAGAAAACGGCAGAAAAAGAGTTCTTCAGTATTTCACGTGGAGAGAAGCGGCAAAACAGACATTGCAGATCTATGAAACTCTTAAAAATCCAGAAGAGCAGCAGGAAGTCAGAGTCCTAGACATGGTCGAAAAACTTTCAAAATCGTAACATGATCAGCAAATGTTTGTAGAGCACGTTCAAGAAACAGACTCTTTCTGGGCCGTCTAAATTCCGACCATTTTTAGAACGAAAGTCAAGAGCACGTTAACAGCCGCTGCAATACCGAACATAATTAGTATGAGTCTGCCAGAAACCGCGGCGGAGGATGACTCCTCGGCCTTTGGTTGGATCTCGTATCCTCTAATTTCATGAGATATTGAGTCCACTCGTACGACTGCTGAGAACTTTCTCATTTCCACTTCGACAACGTACAAGTTTTCTTCGAGTGCGACTCTCTTGGGTTTGAGACCGCCTTTGTTTCCGATCCTTTTGAGAAAACTGAGCGCTATGTTGGTCACGTTCTCGGCGTTCAATGCTTTCGCTTGAGCAGAAGCAGATATGATGGGTCTGAGATTCCTGTTCTCCAGCGTTTCGGCCAACTATTCTTTCTCCTCTGACTATTTGAAGCAACCTTCAACTATCGAACATGAGAGAGACGGATGTCAATTCTTCCAGGTTGTTTCTTTTTCATATGTTGCCACTGACTTCTTCTTGACATAGAATCGGAAGCTTAGGTTTATAGTCTTAATGAATCCAGAATAAGTATCACAAATATCTCTCACCATAACGTATGGAAAAAACCGCAGTTTTCGAGAACAATCATTGCATAGGTGCCACTCTCGTTCTCAATGTGCTTCATCATCTTGTCGACCAATTATGTTCTCAACTTTCTCAAATAGAAGACTATTGCCACCGTAGCCACTGCGCCGATTCCTCCGAAAATGTAGAGTAGAAACCTTGCAAGAAGTGTTTCCTCCACTTGGACCGTCACCGTCGACGTATTGGATTGATATACGGTTGCAGTGCCGTTAAAGCTCGCGTAGACTATCCAAGTTCCTGTCGTGTTGAACGTGAAGCTTCCTGAAAAAGTCCCATCATTGAGGGTTTTGCATACAGTCTGCTCCGTGCCGTTTGCTGAGACAAAATAAATCGTGACAGGCATGTCTTTCGCTGATGGTGCCAATACTCCTGTTATCGTTACGTTATCTCCGGGTTTTGCTCCTGTTGGAATGGACGTGAAGTTCAGAGTAGAAGGATACTTCACTGTGTAACTTCCATTGGCGGCCAGAGCGTTCTCAAGCGCATCAACAGCCTTGACCGAGTACTGGACTGTCGTGCCCGCTTCTTGTCCAGGTATAATCGCCGTGCAGGTTCCGTTGGAGATCTCCATAGTCATAGTGTTAGTGCTTGTCCAGTTGTCGATCGAGTATTGAAGAGTGGCGTTCTGCAGGTTGGCCATCGTTGAAACGTACGTGACAGTCGCGTTACTGCCTGGATAGACCCTTGAAGGAATCAAACTGGGTGCCAGAGAGCTCTCGTTGAAATCTGTTTTTATCAGGAATTGGATAGTTCCGTTGCCGACTTCGCCTATGAAGACTAGTTGATACAGTGTTGTCTGGTTCGTAGGTGAGGTAAAGTTGAGTTGCATTTCCTGTCCGTAGAATTCGCAGCTTGCCCAGGAAACACCACGGTATCCCGTGGTTTCGAGGTTATAACCTCCTACGACTGGGTTCGCTTGGGTCATGTTGCCATACAGCCCGGGTTCCCATGCAAGAGGAACGCCATCCAAGAGCGTCTGGTTGTTAGACGTTGGATCAGTCATCAGATAAAGCCTTGCTTCGTACATGTCCAACGTGTCGGGGACATTCACGTACACGTCTACCTGAGAGCTGTTAGTCACAAATTCGTAAGCCCAAGACGTGTCTAGACTCTGCGTGTATTGGCTGTTCATTCCTTCCAAGTAGCATTGATCCCAAACATTGCATTGTACATCTTCGATTATCATGAACGTTGCTTGTTGCGCACCTTTGCTGGCAAACGGGGAGTTTGAAATGACGAAAGTGTAGTTTCCCGTTAATTCAGGAACGAAGAAAGGGTCACCGACCGAATCTCCGAGATGTGGTGGTATACCGCTCGATGGGGTGTGGTAACCCACCATTTGTCCATTAGGGTCGTAGACGTAAATGTCATAATCTGTCGTTGGCTCGCTTCCAGTGTTGACCCATTGACCGTAAAAGTAAACATGGTAGCTGTGATTTGCCTCGAGTGGGCAGATCACGCTCCATTCTCTTCCTATCGCTATCTGATCCTCGTTGAAATACACTGGGAACATCGGTTTGTCTAGAACGGTTACCTCGGCCTGTCCGACGCTGTAAGTTCCGTTGGCAACTAGAATTTCGCCGAGAACGTCGGTTGCCTCAACCATGTAGCAAACCTGTGAGCTTGGTTCTTGAGGAGGAATTGTCGCTTTGCAGGTTCTGTTGTCGGGCAAAATGACCATTGCCAAAGTGTCGTTGGTTTCCCAATTATCGACTGAGTAGTACAGCGCTGCACTCACTAAGTCCGTGGAATTGGAAACGTACGTGATGTTTGCACTGTCCCCTGGGAAGACGCTGTCTGGATTTCCAACGGGCGACAGGCCTTGGTTGAAAGAGGTTTTAACCAAGAAACTGATGTTGCCCGTTCCCACGTCGCCGACGAAGACGAGGTAATAAAGGCTCTGTCCAGACGGTCCGTTGAGGTTGATTAGCATGTCCTGGCCATAGTTATCGCACGTAGCGTAGGCTATTCCTTGGTATCCTTGGCTGTCGGTGTCGTAGCCGCCTACGTTGCCCGTCATGTTTCCGTAAAGTCCAGGTTCCCAAGCCAGTGGAACACCGCCCAATGTCGTGTAGCCTGAGGAGGCATTGTTGGCCATCAGGAAGAGTCTGGCTTCGTACATGTCTAACGAGTCTGGAACCTTGACTTCAACTTCAACGAGAGAACTGTTCGTCATGAACTCGTACGCCCAACTGGTCTCGTATTGGGGCAGACCGTTGCTGTCTTTTCCTTCGATCTGACAGTTATACCAAGCGTTTGTTTCGACGTTTTCCATTATCATGAAGGTTGCCTGGCCAGCACCGTTGCTATCTCCGGCATCATTGGATATCGTGAACGTGTAATTTCCCGTTTGTTGGGGGACGAAGAAAGGCTGATTTGGGCTTGACCCCAAGTTTAAAGGATCTGCCGTGTGGTAGCCTTCCATCGTGCCGTTGGGACCGTAAATGTAAATATCGTAGTGCGTTCTGTTCACCAACTCAGTGAGCCACGCACCGTAGAGGTAGGCATGATACTCATGGCCTGCTTGAAGAGGAACCACTATGCTATAGTTTTCACCTATGGGTATTTGTGATGCGTTTAGAAAGACGGGGAAAAAGGGTTTTTCCATGTAGGTCCAGTTTCCAAGTGGTCCATCGTTGATGAAGTTGTGCACATACAGTTGACTTTCAGGCGTGTAGTCAGCGTTTGCTTTGATCATGGGATTGGCTAGCAAGGCATACGCTATGCTGGTGAGAAATAGAACTAAGAGTAATCTCGCCGCCTTTCGAGCAATTCTCAATTACATCACTGTTATGCGTTAGTTTGATTGGATTCTGGAAAGATATCTGTTATGAACACGACGTCATGATCGAGAATTAGGATAACAGTTCACGTTATAGATGGCAAAATTGGTAGACGCTTCGCGCTGCAGGCGAGTAAGAAAAAAGGTCTGAACAGAATTGAAGGTACCCTCCCTTGACGTGGGACCCGCGCGCTATTTTGGATTCTTCCAAAGTTGAAAATAGTTATGGGAAAAACTGCGGTTTTCAAGATTAGTATCCCACTGAAACTTGAGTTGCAAATCGTAAACTTTCATTTGAGGTTGCGAATTGTTGTGAAGGAGATATCGTCGAGACCCCGAGGGAAGAATGAACATAGAAATAGAATATCTGTGCGCCTTATCATTTGAATCTGCGCCAGCGTGATCGTTCTTTCAGGGAAGGTTTTAAATAGCCGTTGAAAACATACGGTAAAACGGTCGTTTGCGATGAAGAAAAGAATTCTTATGCTCTTAGTGGTTTTGGCTGCCGTAACATTGGCTTTCTCACCTCTTTGCAGAGCAGCCGCAAGCCTTGAAGTCTACGGCTACACAGACCAGGTCTTCTATAAGCCTGGTGACACAGGAACGCTCAACTTCTGGATATATAACAGCGGAACTGTAGATCTGATTCTGGATAACGTCACAATAATCTATCCATGGTACAGCCCAGTTGGACTCTGGGGAGGAAACCAAACTATCATACCCGCAACCTCCACTGTAATCGCACCGGGTGGAAACTGGAGTGACACGTCTTCCTTCACAGTGCCGAATGACGGAAGGGTCATAGGAGTAGGCAGTTCAATCAGCATCACTGTTGTCACCGACAAGACCACGCAGACCTCGACTATTCCGATCAGCTTGCTAAGCGTACCCTTCTACTTCTCACTTCAAAACGTAGACCAACTTATAACGTGGCTCATGGTTCTAGTGGTTATAATCGTAATTTGCACTCTGATAATAGCAGCAGCAATATTCCTCTCACTGCGCGGACGACGGATGATGTGGAAACAAGAAATGAAACAGCCGTAAGCCGAAACCTCCAATCCCACTTTTTCTACCCAAATTAACAAGAAGTCTCCTTAACAGCGTGCAAGCCTCTCGCACCAAAAGTCTCCATTTTTCGACTCAAAAAGGCTCCTATGCTTTCATCTTTCGAAAAGCGCGCACGCAACGACGAATTCACAGTGAAAGTCGCCGAAAAACCGGAAGAAATCAAAGCCTTGCTGGAAACAGGGTTCGAGTTCGTTCTTCAAAAAGATAACCTAATATTCCTGAGGAAACGAAGATGAAGAATCAAGCAGGCCTTCAACATCGCTTCACCAAAAAGGCTGTTGGAGTTGGCCAAAAACAGGGCGGGGTTGCCCTAGCCTGGTAGGGGGCAGGCCTGCTAAGTCTGTGGCTGGAAACGGCCGCGTGGGTTCAAATCCCACACCCCGCGCCAATTCCGCTTGTTACTTGGAATCCTTCCTAAGCACACTGCCTAGTCTCTTTAACACAACGCCCACTTGAACAGCCCACCTGCTCCACGTCCAACATGAACGGGCTCACCTCATACAACAACGCCAGCTAAACTGTATAAGCAAAACGTATAAACAAAACGTATAAGCTTTGAAAAAACATTTTCAACAAATTTTGGGACGAGCCAGAGCGCTGACGAGCGATGGTAAAGACATAGAAAAGTCACAACCCTTACCCCAGACATCCTTCAAACCCTCTGAACACGCTCTGCGCGAAGCCCGCACAAATCCACAAGGACCCTCAGCAACGCTTGTGTGCAGTACTAGCACCGTAGGGGGAGGGGGGTCAAATAGAAGGGGAAAAACGCGAACACAGGGATGTAACATCCACTCAGGCGCCCAAACATCCACACGGATAAAAAAGCAAGCAGACTTCGAGTGTATATACACGGTACATCAAAATGTATATGCTTTTTGTATATGCTTTAGGAAAACGTTTTCCAGATTTATGCACAAGCTAGCACGCAGGCTAAACCCAGCTAGAAGAAGAGGAGTGATAGTGAAAAGATTGGGAAAGCCAGCTATTCGCAAACATGCTAAAATGTACTCCTTGACTACCCGTTGACCGTGAACATTTTGTAACGGGAAAGTCTGATATACATTAT
>DASPPK010000101.1:0-7932 GCA_035625495.1 Candidatus Acidiferrales bacterium
GTTCGTCGAAGTGTCCAGCGCCACTATCTTGGCGTGATCCATTATGCCGATTCGATCGCATAGCAGATCTGCATCCACCATCATATGGGTCGTTACGATTATGCTGGTGCCGTCTTCCCTGTTGAGCTTTTTGATGAATTCACGAATCTCAACGGAAGACTGAGGGTCCAAACCAAGAGTTGGCTCATCGAGAAAGAGAACCTGTGGCATGTTCAGCAGCGCCCGTATCACGTTCATCCTCTGCCTCATGCCCGTCGAAAACGTGCCCACTTGAGCGTTCTTCCACTGTGTAAGTTGAACCAGCTCAAGCAATTCGTCTATTCTTCTGTTTAAGATGTTTTTGGGAAGGTTGAAGAGACTTCCGAAGAATATCAGGTTTTCCCTAGCCGTCAAACGGTTATACATTATCATTTTTTCAGAAACTATGCCTATAAGTTTCCTGACTTCTGTATCATCTTTCACTATGTCGTAGCCGCCGATCGTGGCGGTTCCCTTGGTGGGCCTGGTCAACGTGGATAGAACTCGTAGGGTTGTGCTCTTGCCAGCTCCATTGGGGCCAAGCAGACCGAAAATCTCGCCTTTTTTCACGTTGAAGGAGATGCTGTCAACAGCAACGAAATCGCCGAAGGACTTCGTCAAGTTCTTGACATCGATTATTGCGTCATTTTCCAAGAGAGCATCACCAGCATATATTGTTCGTTGCAATATATCGTAGTAAAATATAAATATTCCGATAATGTTGAGAAGAGAAAGATGAACCCAAAAATGCAGTGCGAAGACGAAATAACTGCTGGGCACTGGCTTAAGGAAACGCAGAAGGGCTATATACGCATTGCCGCGCTGATTCTTCTCAGCAAGAAGCCGCATCATGGCTATGAAATAATGAGGGAGATCAAGGAGAGAACCATGGGTTTTTGGAGACCCACCGCTGGCGGTATCTATCCCATACTTCGAGACCTAGAAGACTCTAGATATATCGAGGGAGAATGGGAGTTTCAGAAGAAAAGGAAAAGAAAGATATTTCGAATCACTGAGGCGGGCAAGCAGGTTTTAAAGCGGTCTCTTGCGAAAGAGAGTCAAATTGCCAATAGTATGAGCAGCTTGGTCACGGAATTCATGAAAGACGTGTTGGATGTTGAGAAGACCGTTTCAATGCCAAGAGTACCGAACCTTTTCTCAGTCTTTCTTGAAGAAAGAAAAGAAAAACCAGAAGATACGATGAGCATCTTAGAAGTCAAGCGCAAACATATTGAGAGAATGATAAAAGAGTTACAGAAGGAGCTAGCGGCAATCAAAAAGAGAGTGGCCCAAGAACGGTTTGAAAAAAAGTCGCAAAGCGAATCTGAAAAATGGAAGGAGGCAGCATGGAGTGATGATCAAGCTTGATATTAACTGTAATCCCAATGATCAGAAGACAATCAGGTGTGAAATTTGAGTTTTGTCAAAGTCCATGCGTGTGAACGTAACTATGGTCAAAAGATTCATCTACAGCACTTTCATCTGCCATCAAGATTTAGCGCGCGCGTATTGAAAGACAAAAAACCTCAGGTCAATCGCTATTGTCCTAGGATTGCTCTGTCCAATAGTACGAGCACTTTGTGCATCTGAAATGCTCCAAGGTTCTTTCTCGCCCGATACCTGCGTGTTCGCCAAGAATTCCGGAGGACGAGCGGAACGCTTTCTTGTTTCCACATCTTGGACATTGCCGGGAAACCTTTGAATAGCTGCCTTCTGAGGGTCCGGACACATAAATGTACCCGGAACCGTCTCTTTTCTTTTGCTTGCCCAAAGGCGTTTCAAACTTAGCGGGAACTACGACCCCGCATTTTGGACACAGGAACCCTTCCTTTGTTCTAGTCATGCGGGAGCCGCATTTATCACAGAACTCCATGCCCATCCACGCAGTTGTTTCCAAAGAATAATGAGAAAGGTTCCTTCAAAACCTTTCTGATGGCCTGCGCCAATGTATGCTCAGTTGCGTTTCTAGAGAACCTTTTCAAAGGCCGATTTGGATGCGCCGCAAATTGGGCATGTCTCGGGCGGTTCGCGTTCGGAGATGTGGCCGCAGACCGTGCAGACATAGTAATCTGCGGTGCGCTGTGCTATCAGGTGGCTCAGAGCTCTCTTGTAAAGGTTAGCATGTTCCGCCTCAACGTCTCGGGCCTGCGAGAAAACTGAAACGGCTGCTTCTTCGCCTTCTTGTTCGGCCTCTTGGAGCATCCTCAGGTAGTAGACTCCGTTCACCGCGTTCTCTGATTGGAATGCTCTCTCCAGATTGGTCTGAGTGTCCGCGACGGACTCCAGCAAAGCGAAATGCCTGCGCGCATGGACGCCTTCAGCCGTAGCGACCGCTCTGAACAAGTGAGCTATCTGCGGTAGCTCCTCCATTTCTGCTTTTTTTGCAAACATCAAAAGCCTTTGAAAGGCCTTGGCTTCGCCAACGAAAGCCTCATGAACATTGTTTGAGGTTCTTTCTTTCATGAGCAATCCTCATTCCAATAGACTGTTTTCCACAGGATAAGTTTTTGCACACCACCACCGGCTGTACAAAGAGAATATGGCCAGCGTCGTTTTCAGGGCTGAGGCTGCTAAAGTAAAAGGTCCTGAAGAACAACCTAGAATGTCTCGTTTAAGAAATGTTAGCCAATGGCACGAGCGCAAAGCACCAAGCTTTACCAAATTCCGAATTGTGTCAGTCGTACTTTTTCAGTTTTATCATTTTCCTATAGTTTCTCAAGTCTGCGGCCACTTGCTTCAGCATGTATAGTTCTTCCATCGTTTTATGGAAACTAATGAATTCTTCGTGGATTTTTTGTACGACTGCGCTGTTTTCATCCAAGGCTTTAATCTCCGTGATTTGTGGTGCGCTGAGGGTTTTCATCGTTTTTTGGCTAACCACTCAGCCATTTTCCGTCACTGAGGAGAAAGGAGAAGGCTTCGAGAACGGAAAAAAACCGCTTTGGCTTTTGTGGTTAGCCTTCAACCTTGACCCTCCAGCACATCGTAAGACTTAAGAGTCAATCCGCTATAAAAACTTTGTTTAGTCAGAAAACATACGCCAATTTGAAAATGATACTAGCCTATGGCCAAAATACCTTCTAAAATCTTCTTTTCTGGAACGTCCAGCTGTTTCGAAAGCCAAGCTTTCAACATTGATGTCTCCTTTGGAAGCTGGCCGCTGTACGTGATGATCTGGTTATCTTTTACTGCATCTACTTGGAACGCCTTCTCTGGCTCTCGGTACATGAAAGACAGCGTCTGAGCCTGAGTAGCCATCGTCTGAAAGTCTTCCCACAGCTTACATCGAAGAATCACAGGAGGCCCTCTGGTTTCTCTAACCTGCAAGTTTTCGCTTTTCGTCTCTTCCAAGACTTGCGGCGCGTTTGGTTGTGACCCCTGTGAGGCAGAAAGGTAAGTGATGAGGTTTGTTATTTCGTTCTGCAACGTGGTCAATCGCTCCTCGACTTTTTCGACTTTTCCGCTAAGTTCGCCTGTGTCACCCATCCTTTCTGTCACGTTGCCCAATTCGTTTATCAGCCTGTCCAAGTCCTTTTCATGCTCCTTGAGAACATTGACGATGAAGTCTAGCGCTTCTAAAGCTTCATCTTTCGAAGGAATCTTCTTCGACATCGCTGTTTCTCCGCTGTTTAGTCATCATATTACAGACCATGCTTTGTAAATAAACTTAGCGAATCCTCAAAATGTATCATTGTGAAGAGCTACCTATCCTTATTAACAATAATGTGCAGCAGGTTGTGCTGAATGGAAGATCCACTGGAGAGAGTTAAAATATCAGTTTCTAGAGTCACTAAGGTGCTCGCGGGAAGGCACATTCATGCACGACACGTTGAACTTCTCTGGAAAAGAGGCCGTGGTCAAGTTCATCTCAGAAAACAACATAAAGATTCTGAACCTATGCCACATTCCAGAGGAGGGGAGGCTGAAGACCCTTAGCTTTTCCACTGCAAGTAAAGACAGGGTTCATGACATCTTGGAGTTCGGCGAAAGGGTTGACGGCTCAAGTCTATTTTCGTTCATCGACCCGGCGAAGAGTGACATTTACATATCACCTCGTCTCGGCAAAGCTTTTGCAAACCCTTTTGCGATACTGCCGACCTTGAACATTTTGTGCGAGTATTTGGATGAGAACGGGAAACCGTTGGACGTTGCTCCCGAAAACGTATTGGTCAAGGCTGAAGAAAAGCTTCGGTCTTCCAGCGATATTGCCTTAAAAGCTTTAGCTGAGCTTGAATTTTACATAATTGCTGAAAGACAAACTGAAATGCTTTTTCCAAGTGCGCCAGACAAGAATTATCACGAATCCTCCCCCTTCGCAAAGTTTGAAGACGTTCGGAACGAAGTCTTGGCCACCCTAGATGTCATTGGAGTACCGACTAAGTACGGGCATGGTGAAGTTGGCCGCGCAATGGGAAGTGACGGCAAGATTTTGGAGCAGCATGAAATCGAGTTCGCGCCAGAGAACCTCTCAGACATGGCTGACACGATAGCAGTGTCAAAGTGGGTCATACGAAACGTGTGCCTGAGGCACGGTGTGTCCGTCTCTTTTGTTCCAAAGATTGACCTAAACCATGCAGGAAGTGGAATGCACGTTCACATGTGCGCAGTGAAGGATGAGAAAAACATCATTGCTAACGATGAAGGGGACGTGAGCATCGAAGCCCTGAGCATGATTGGGGGATTATTGAAGTTCGCTCCAAGCCTCGCAGCCTGGGGAAACCCAACGCCAGTATCGTACTTGCGTTTCATCGCTCGAAGTGAATCGCCTATGCACATCTGCTGGAGTGCGAGAAACCGTCTTGCCTTGATACGGATACCTCTCTGGTGGAGGTTTAAGCAAAAAATCGGCAAGACTGAAAGTTGCCGAGAGACCTTCGAATACAGAGCTCCCGACGCTTTCGCCAACGCTCAGCTGCTCTTTGCAGGATTAGCCATAGCCGCAAACTACGGGTTGGAAAACTCTAAGAAATCGCTGAAGATCGCCGAAAACTTGCATGCAGACCCTGGGCGTCATGAAGAGAAGCGGTTCGGGGTCTTGCCTCGCTCGTGTGCCGAGGCTGCAAAAAACCTTGCGAAAGACAGAAAGTATTACGAAGTTGGTGGAGTCTTTGCGCGACCTCTGATTGACAAGACAATTTCAAAGCTGAACAGCTACAAGGATAGAAGCCTATGGAAGGAACTTTCCGACAAACCGGAAGCAATGCAGAAAGTGCTATCGCAGTACTTACAATACGGCTAGTTGTGTTGACACCATTAAGAAATGCTTATAGCTTGTCATAAACGGTTAAGTTGCAGAAACAACGTCAACGGGCGGGTAGATCAGCCTGGTACGATCGCCACGTTGGCATCGTGGAGGCCCCGGGTTCAAATCCCGGCCCGTCCACCAGAAACTAACGGTAGTCATTCATTAGTTCTGTCTATCATGGAATAAGGTTCGAAGAGTCAGAAATTGAGGACAAAGTTAAGAGGATAACGCAATTAAATTTTTAGCGTGGAGGATGGTAGAAAGTCAGTTTTTTGATTTTCTCCTTGCCAGCTCAAGAAGCCGTTCTACGATTTTCCTCAGTGAACCCTAAACAACAAGCGTTTTAGCACTCTTGTCCTAGCGCCCAGCTGAACTTCTTTCTCAAGGTCTTCGGATAAAACTTCGCCAAAGGAAAGTCGACCTGCTCGGCCCATTTCACGTAAGTTATGGGATCAATGTAGGATCTAAGAGAAGTTCCAAGGTTGTATTCTTTTGTTTCCTCCGAGAGTTTCACATCAAATCTGCTCTTTTCCAATCTTCTGATAAGGGTGTCTGTCTTCTTTCCTTGTTCTGTTTTCTCTTTTAGGTTCATTTCGAGTTCTTTAACTCTATCACGCTTCTTGGCGAGTCTCTCCTCGAAATTTGGAGGGATCTTCCGCTTGTGATTGGCTATCTTCGCCGCCTCCAGATTGGCCTTCTTGGCACAATATTGCTTCGCATATTCTGGATCCTCTTTCTTTATTTTGCAGTTTTGCAGGTTTTCACGAACAGTGGTTGTGCACCTCCAAGTTCTAAACACCTTGGCTGTTAAGCCCTCCATTTTTTCGGAGAGGAATCTGGACACTTTTCTTGAGTTTATTCCTTCGAAAAGATATTCCTTGCATTCTTTTGAGAATCTTTCGATATTCTTGATGACGACAAGCGGGGCTTCAACTTTCTTGGTCCATCTGACGCAATCTTTGCCCAAGAAGTCGAAGTTTAACGTGTTTCCTTCAATCTTTGTGTGTTCTGGCCTCAGGGTTATTGCTCCGACAGTGTCTGCTTCTCCGGGATCTTTCTCGTCGCCTACCCTCATGTTCACCTCAAGAATCAACCAACTAACTGTGGCCAGTTTTTGCCTATCTGAATCCTCAGATTCCAAGTTTTTCATTATATGAGTTTCTATCTTCGAAATCTCTTTGCTCAGCTTCTCAGCCTTTCTGAACTTCTCCTGTTCAGCCTTCTGCTTCAGGAATGCGGAATCGGAAAACCAAACATATTTCATCTTTCCAGTGAGTTTGTCTTCCCACTTGGCAAGGTACATCTTTTCAGGTTCCCATACTCTGCCCTTCCAGTTCCCTGAAGGCATGGGACTGTTCGGGTGCAGGTTGAGAATTATGTCCTCTTGCCTTGGGCCCTCCTTCCACTTCCCCCGTTTCGGATGTTCTCCCCTGCCTGCGAAGATGCATGATGGTTCTGCGGTCCAGTTCGCGATCTCAAGCCTGTTTCCATCGACAACAGCGTAACCGTATCTTTCTCTCAAAACTTCCCTTGCTGCTTTCCTGTCGGCCGCTATTCTCTTCTTTTCCTCTTTAGGCATGTTGAGCCTTTTTTGCTGTTCTTGTTGCAGATAAGCCACAACTTCGGAGAAGTCGACGCCGGTTTCTCTGTCGTTGAGCCATTCATTATCGTCTTTGTCCATGCTGTTCAAATGCTTGGTTTCGAAGCTCTCAAGAAGCTGCAGTGGCGCGTTTTCTGACTTCAAAGCTGTAAGGAAATTCTGGATGAAGTTCCTGTAGAAAACCTTGTCAGGAGGAGAAGTTGGTGACTGCCTCTTTCTTATCCAGAAGACTGCCATCTGCTCCGTCTTCGGACTCAACTTTACTGGTTGTCCTTGAATCTTGACGGAAAACCCTTTGTACTCATACTGTGGAACGTAGATTCCGTTGTGGGCAAGACTTTTCATGCAGTATTTCATTTCTTGTCTCTCATGATGCGGCGTGAACTTTGATATTGAAGTTCTTTTCTCTCATTCTTCGTGCTCCTTAAAAAGTTGTTCTCTATAATGCCTCTCTTTCTGGAAAGTTCTGTGCAGATGTTCCACGGTTTGGTCGTCGATGTAACCTTTGTGCGGCCGAAACCCACCTGCGAACCCCTCGGGGATGTGCAAGAGCTCATGGATCAAGGTCTTCTCCTTGTCTTCATCATTCATCTTGTCGTATTTCTCAGAGATCACTTCGATCACATATGCGGCTGGAAGGTTGAGAGTTTCCTGCCACACTTTGCCGAGGCCGTGAATCCGAGCGATAGTGCGTCTAGATGCGGATCCTTTGCTTCTGATACAGAACACGTACTGCGGAACAACGTGGAACAACCCGAGACTTTCTGCGATCTCATCGGCCAGTTTCTTCACGTCTGGAGCCTCAGAATAAACTATCGGCATGGTTGTTACCACCGTCCCTGTCAGCTGGTCTGCTCTTTCGTTCTTGTCTATTTACGTGTATCCTCTTCTGTAAGCAGCTAGGCAGACTGCTCTAACGATCAGGCATATTCCCAGAAGCACTATTACCATAGACCAGAACTCAAACCATGTCTGAGCTTGATAGGTGTAGCTGTTCGTTGGGCTTATCAGCCACGTTTGGACCAAATAAATCAGGCCGAACCAAAATACGATGTTCGAGATATTTTCT
>DASPPK010000102.1:0-8924 GCA_035625495.1 Candidatus Acidiferrales bacterium
CGAAGAGACATCGGCCTTGAAAGCACGGAGAATACCTTGGATGCTGCGCGGGTGTTGATCCAAGAATAAAATCGGTATATTGGATCCTTTCTAATTGCGCGTGGTTCTTCAATGAGCTTGAACTTTTCAGACCAAGCAGAAAATGGTCCGAGGAAAAAGAACCTTGTGAGTATCACCACGAAAATGAAGACGCCTATGGCAGCTGCGTATGCGTTCCAGAGCCCTTGAGAGGAAAAACTCGCTATGTCTACCCCAATCCCGTTAGCGACCTGGTAGTTCTTGGTTCCCAACGCGAATATCTCGCTTGAGATGAGGTAGAAGAGACCCACGGACCAGGAGACAACCGAATTGAAGGCAACTTTGGACCAACTTGCCGGTATGTACAGTTCGGTCATTCTCCTCCACACTCCCCATTTCTCCATGGAAGCGAGGTCTAAATACTCCTGCGGGATTGATAAAACCGCCTCGTATACCGCAAATGCGATGTTCCACGACATGCTCGTAAATATGAGGAATATGACAGCAAGGTTGATGCCTATCCAACCGGGAAAGAAGGCAACAAAAACAACGAGGACAACGGGGAAGAAGCCTAACATAGGCACTGACTGAGCCACGTCGAGAACAGGTATTATTACCAGGTTGGCCATTCTGTTTCTTGCCGCAGCCACTCCGACAACCCAGCTGAAAATGATGCTGAGGACAAGTGCCAAGGACATCCGTATCCATGAATAGGCAGTGTCAACCAAGAGCTTTACAATCAGTTCGCCAACCATTGCCGTTACACTTCTCCCTGCTCTGCACGATATTTGGCACGTTGCCGTTTCATGTCTTCACACTTAGCAATAGCACTCTTCAGCAAGAACCTCTTCCTAGAACCTCTCACACAGTCTGTTTCTTCGCAATGAAGTTCTTCGGAAAAATACACTATAATGAAATATGCGGTTGGAATCGTAAACGTTGGGTTTTCAAAGTCCCTAATATGGTCTGGACTCCAGCTAAATCTATGTCCAGAAAAATCATTGAACACGTGAATCTTGAGGCACCCTTGAACTTCCTGCTCGGATAAAACCACATGGCTGGTTTCAAGATATTCATAGATATCGATAAGAGGTATAGACCAGCATTCTTCTGTGTCTATAATCTGCTTCCTTCTCGTTCTCTTGAATCCGCCTCAACTTGGCTCCTCTTGACGAGCGTATTGCGAAGTGCCTTAAGTGGTGAGCCAACAAAACTATTTACGTCTTCCGCACAAGCCCCTTTCAGAGTATAGCCCGCGCGCGCTAAGCAATATGAAGCTCAGAGTAGGAACAAATATTTACAAAAAATTCTCTTCATTAGCACACGCTCAACTGGTAAAGAAACAACTTGAAAAGTTAGTTTAGCGTTGTTTTGGACTTAACACGTCTTGGTACTCTGCGTTCACCTTGCCGTACTTTTCCTGAATGGCTCGGTTTATTTTCAGCCAGTCATCAATAAGCATAGGCCACATCTCGCTGGCAACAATGCGTTTCAGCACATACTCCTTCATGGGCCCTTCTCGCTTGATTATCCTTCTGTGCCAATCCACGCTTATTAATCCGCCGCGGCGCAGATGCTGCAAGTTTTGCAGTACTTGGTCTGAGTCAATCGAGTAGTTTAAGCTTCGTGAAAGGTCTTCTAATAGCGAGTCAAATGGCATTTCACTTTCTGAACGCAGACAAATGACCGCTGTTATGTCCTGGACAAGCCGTGCATTTCTGCCCAAATAGAGTGCTTTTCTCTTCGGTACCAACACCTGCTCAATTCTATATGCATGCCGACTATAGAACCATTTCTTGGCAACTTCGGCTAGAAACAGGTAGGTACCAATAATCAGCAACAGGGCAGCGTAGAAAGCTGGTGGAGGAGGAACAAAGCTGAAAATTCGACCCAACACTGTGTAGGGTATTATTATGGCTGAGGCAACTACTGCAAGGCTGCTGAATGTTAAGTACTTGCCAGGTCTGCTCTTCCAGAACGGTGACATCCTTGTCCTAATTACAAAAACTACTAATGTTTGCGTGCAAAGCGATTCGATAAACCATGCGGTTTGGAAAACATGCTGTTTTTGCACAACAGTTGTAGACACGGCTAACATGGGCACAAACACAAAAAGCATCAGGAAAAAGGTTACGTAATCAAAAATGGAGCTGATAGGGCCCTGCAATGCCATGAAGTTTCTGATGAAAGATATGTCCCATTGCTTGGGACGCTCGATGTATTCTTCATCGACGTTGTCTGTGGCTATTGTAGTTTGAGAAATCGTGTAAAGAAGATTGTTTAACAGTATCTGTATGGACAGCATGGGCAGGAAGGACAAAAACAGCGCTGCTCCAGCTACGCTGAACATGTTACCGAAATTTGAGCTAATACCCATCATGACATACTTCATAGTATTGGCAAAAGTTTTTCTTCCCTCGATTACTCCTTCAGCTAGCACTGTCAAATCACTTTCTAGAAGTATGATGTCGGCAGCTTCTTTCGCAACGTCAACGGCGTTGTTGACAGAAATGCCAACGTCTGAGGTTTTCAGCGAAGCAGCATCGTTGATCCCGTCTCCCATGAAGCCAACAACGTGACCGTTACTCTTCAACAAATTCATTATTCTGTCCTTTTGGACGGGAGTCACACGCGCGAAAACGTTGGCTTCCTCCACAACTCTGGCCAATGCATCATCGTGCATTTGAACGATTTCGCTTCCGAGAACGACTCCTTTGATGTCGAATCCAAGTTGCTCGCATACATTTCTAGTAACTAGCTCGTTGTCGCCGGTTAAGATCTTTAGCTCTATTCCTTCTTTGGCTAAAAGTTGCAGCGATTCCTTCGCTGTCTCCTTCGGTGGGTCAAGAAAAGCAATGAAACCAAGAAACACCATGTCTGTTTCGTCGTTAACTGAGTAGACGGCTTTTTCTACTTTGAGTTTTTTGTATGCTACACCCAAAACTCTTAGGCCTTCCGAACTCAGGTCAAAGTATCTTTGCTCAATCTTTTTTCGCGTTTCCTCGCTGATATCGTTTATCAGACCGCCGATCTCATAGTAAGTTGAAACTTTCAGAATATCTTCAGGAGCACCTTTTGCTATGAAAAATCTTTGTCTTTCCTGTTCAACTACGACTGAGACTCGTCTTCGGATAAAATCGAACGGAACCTCATCGATTTTCTGGAAACTTTCGATGTTGATTTCCTTATGAGCAAGAACTGCTTCATCAAGAGGGCTCTTTAACCCCGTTTGAAAGTAACTGTTCAAGTAGGAAAACAAAAGCACTTTATCGTCATCATTACCCTCAGAATCAACGTGCGAAGCAAGCGATATGCGGTTTTCTGTTAACGTCCCTGTTTTGTCTGTACACAAAACGTTCATGCTGCCAAAGTTTTCAATCGAAGGAAGGTGCTTAACTATGACACCTTTTTTCGACATGTTTATAGCACCTTTAGAAAGGTTCATCGTAATAATCATAGGTAAAAGTTCAGGTGTTAATCCCACGGCAAGGGCAGCCGCGAACAGAAGCGATTGAACTAGTCCACGATGGTACAGGGCAAGCACCATGAAAACGAAGATGATCAGTACGAACGTAACCTGCATGATCAGATAACTGAATCCCTTTACGCCTCTTTCAAATTCTGTTTCAGGTGGCTTTTCAACAAGTTTCTTGGCGATTTTTCCGTACTCTGTTGAGCCCCCAGTCTTAACCACAACTGCCGTTGCAGTGCCGCTTACGGCTGAAGTGCCCATAAACAGATAATTATTCCATTCAGTGATCGAACCAGATGATAAGTTTATTGACTGTAACCCATTAGCTGTTTTTTCAGCAGGGAAAGATTCACCTGTTAAAGCACTCTGATTTATGAAAAGATCCTTAGCACTTATTATTCTTGCATCTGCAGGGGCGATGTCTCCCGCTGAGAGGAAAATGATGTCGCCCGGAACTATTTGAGAAAGTTTAAGCTCTTTCTTAATTTTGTCACGGAGCACAGTGGCTGTAGTGCTGACCTTCTCTTTGAGAGCTTCAGCGGCGTTTTCAGCTTTGGATTCTTGATAATGATCGATACATACACTGATTAATACTATGACAAATATGATAGTAAAGTCCAGTACGTCGCCGGTAGAAGCTGCGAACGCCGCTGCAGCTAAAAGCACCAGGATCAAGGGACTTTTAAAGTGTAGAAGAAAACTGACTATGCCCGCACGTTTCTTCTTTTTCGCTAATTCGTTAGTACCATAAATATTTAGTCTTCGTTCCGCTTCTTCAGAGCCGAGTCCCAGCGATGAAGTTCCCATGCGGGATAACAAGTCCTCTTCTGGCAGAGTCAGAATTTCTTCTGTAGTCAGTGGAGGCTGCGCTGAAGGGACGTTTTCCTTCACGGTGAATATTTCTGATTCGTTGTGGCGATTTTCATCAACCGTGACGTTCGTCTCCGCAGGCACGCTTCTCGGCGCTAATGAAGCAATTGAAGATACAGAACGCGTCATTCTTAAAACGGTTTCTAGCGCGCGCACTTGGAAACTTATTTAAGCAGTGCCGTGCCTCCTCTTACGGTCCAGAAAAGGGACGAATGTAGAACTCGGATGTGGATCATTTAGGACTGCTTGGTTGAAGCGGTGCCTATGGATGGACAGCAAAAAAAGAAACCGAGAAGGTGTACCACGTGAAGCAATGGAGCAATGTCCATCGTTCGGCCAAAGTCGCTTCACGACTAAAGAATGCCTCTGAAACGTATCGCTTGTGCGTCAACGGATCCTTCACTTCTCACGTTTTTTTTGGAGAGGCTGATGCATAATGGCTTACCCCCCGAGTCTGAGGGCCTTCTTTATGGCTTTCAAGGAGACGGGGGCTGGGCACTTAGCCGGCTTTGGAGGATTGGTTGCAGGCCTAATGGTTGCTTGGCAGCTTAACGTTTTTCAAACAGTTCTATGGGCTGTCGCAGTTTATCCAACCGTGTTGATCGCTAAAGCCGTTATAAACGGCATGTTCAGCGGGCGTTTAAACACCGCCTTGCACATCGGAACGATTTCACCGAGGTTCTCGGGAAACATGAAAATACTGGGTCGAATGCTTCGACGTGCGCTGGCCCTAACCTTGGGGACTGCCGTTTTGATGAGCATCGTTTCTACTGCTCTGGGAAGCCTCTTCCTAGGGGTTACTTCTCGAAGCTTCTTGGATATCCTTGTGGTCGTTGTAGCAACGATGAGTCTGGGATTGACCACTTATTTGTTCACATTACCTGTTACGTTCATGGCCTTCAAGAAGGGTTTGGATTTGGACGGTGTTGCTTGTCCAATTGCCGCTACGATTGCAGACGTCTTGATAACGGCTTGGTACGCTTTGGTAGTGAACATCTACTTGAAATTTGGTGACACTGGAAAGTATGCTATCGTCTTGATCGCAGTTCTGTCTGCAGTCTTGGCGCTCTGTTCCTTACCTCGACGCATTTACAAAGGAGATTTTTCCAAAACCCTCAAAACATCTATCTTCGCTCTGATATTTGTGGCAGTGATTGCTAGCTTTACGGGAGTTATTCTGCAGAAGATAGACGTCGCCGCGAACCTTTGGAACGAGAACCATGCTTTCCATCTCGCTGCGGTTTTTGCTGCTTACCCTGCCCTGATCGAGCTTGTTGGCGATGCTGCCCTGGTCATAGGGTCTACCGCCACAACAGGGCTCATGCTAGGGTTGCTCAAACCCAACTTTTCTGCCGCGAAGAACCATGCACCGCAAATCATCGGGGCTTGGGCGGCTGCAGCAGTGATGTTCATTCTGTTTTCGGCAGCATCACTGCTCCTGACCCGCAATTTTGGCCTGCCCGCCTTCAGCCTTCTGACTTCGATTTTCCTCGTGACAAACGCGCTTGCCTTGATCGCCATGATTCTAATATCCTACTCGTTTGCAATCTTGACCTTCAAGAAAGGCTTAGACCCTGACCATCTGGTTGTTCCGCTGGAAATTTCACTCGCGAGTGCCATAACGTCAGTCGCCCTGCTGGCGGCTCTATTGCTGTTGCTCCACTAGGCAGGATAGAATTAAAATATTCCCTGCACTCTAGTCTCTAGCCGGAGCCGCACTAAGTACATGCCAAGGTTTGAAAAAGTGAAATACAGAGCTGTTCCAGTCAGAGAGCTCTTCTTGGAAATGAAGAACCTGTCTGAGCTGATGATCGATCTCGCGTATTCCGCAGCCTTGTTTAATGATCAGGAGCTCGCTGAAGACATTCTGGAACTTGAGAGCCGCGTTGACACATTGGACTATCAGCTGGAGATGACGATAATGATAGCTGCAAGGGACGCTCATGACGCAGAAGCGTTGACAGGGGTCTCCGCAGCCGCATCGGCGGCGGACAAGATTTCAGACGCCGCGGGAGACATAGCCGCGATAGTTACGCAAGGCATAGGTGTACATCCAATAGTTAGCCAAGTTTTTGAGAAAGCCGAGGAGCGGTTGATGCAGGCAAGAGTGGGCGCCGACTCATCACTTGTAGGCAAGCGGGTGGGTGAACTTGATTTGGAGGCGAAAATGGGAATTGATATCATCGCCGTTCGGCGGGACAAGGACTGGATCATAAACCCAAAGAAGACCGAACAGATTCGAAATGGGGACGTGTTGATAGCTCGTGGCGTTCAGTCAGGCATTAGCGAGTTCAAGGGGCTTGTGGAACAAAAACCTAAGGGGAAGAGAGACTGAGATGTCAACGAAGAGCCAAGGCGATTTTGAGGAAATCGTGGAACGATTGGTTGAGCTTAAGGACACTTCTGAACTCATGATAGATCTTGCTTATTCATCGTTGCTCCTGAATAACAGGGAGCTAGCTGAAGAAGTGCAGAGGCTCGAGGAGCACGTCGATAAGCTGCACACGGACTTTGAATTGCTCGTCTTGAAAAGCGACTTCAAAAAAGAAGAGGCAAAGGGCCTTCTCGGACTCATACGCTTGGGGGTGGCAACGGAGAAAATCGCTGATGCCGCAGCCCAGATATCCGAGGTCGTCTTGAGAGGCATCGAGCCGCACCCGGTGTTGCAGCTTAGCATCCGAGAGGCTGAAGAAACAGTTGCTTACGTGCGTGTTGCTAAGGGTTCTCCACTCGCAGACAAAACCCTAGTGGAAGCACGCATTCCTGAGGAAACTGGAATGTGGGTTCTTGCCATAAGAAGAGGCGACAAGTACGTCAAACCCAGACTAGACTCTAGAATAGAGGTGGGCGACATTCTAATCGCCTCAGGCTACGCCGAGGGAGTGGAAAGCCTCAAGAAAGTGTCAACACGATAACAGTATCCCTCTTAACTCCATGATCAGACTACTTATTCTCGATGCACCAAAACTATAAACACGACTCGCGCTAGTGCGACCCGCGCCAACTAAAAAGCCTTGGTTTTCAAGCAGAAGTTTTCAATTACACTATTGATTCTTGAATCCGTCTACCATCCATTCTAGCAGCTGAACCTTGTCAAGTTCGTTCCCGCTCACGTGTCCCGCAGAGCCCTTGGAGCATTCCTCCAGCGCGCGCTGAAGACCAAGCATTTATTCACGTTTTCTTTGCGGCGAATGGCTGGACTAGATCCAAGAAACGGAATTAAAACTATTCTTGGCCATTTTCCGAACAGGCAAGGTGTGCTCCGGAGTTGATCAGATTATCTACCGAAGGAAAATCCTTATAGCTTTTCGGGGCTTTTCAACAACGTTTGAGCTGATGACGCTTGTCTACTATTCTCCAGCTGCTCTACTCGGTGATAATAGGGATAATCCAGGGCGTTTCCGAGTGGCTGCCCATTAGCAGCAAAACACAGATCATCGTTTCTTCGTCTTATCTTCTCAAGCTCAAATCATTTCAGGAAGCATACACTTTTGGCTTGTTCATGGAGATAGGTACAATAATCGCTGCAGTTGTATACTTCAGGAAAGAACTGATCGAAGTATTACAGGTGCTGTTAGGTTCGAAGAACGAAGCGTATAGAAAACTCCTCGTCTACGTTGTTGTCGTTACGGTAATAACAGGCATAATAGGTGCTCCGCTCTACCTCGTCACCGAATCCGTGAAGGGAATCTCATTAGGCATACCCATGCTTATAGTAGGGCTTGTTCTCCTAGCAGACGCCGCATTTATACGATACTCCAGGAAGAGACGGGAAAAAGGAATAAACTCAAGAAAACTAGAAAATCTCTCACTTGGGGACTACTTGTTAATCGGTATCGCGCAGGGAATATCAGCTTTGCCCGGCGTTAGCAGGTCAGGGATCACGACGAGTGCTATGCTTCTGATGAACGTGGAGCCAGATGAGGCTTTTAGATTATCGTTTTTTGCAGGTATCTTCGCGTCAATCGGGGCTTTTGGACTAACTCTAGTCACTACCAGGTCGAATGTTGCCGCCGCAGTTGCTGTCATCGGGTTGCCAGGCCTCATCGTGGCAATTGTTGTTGCTACGGTTGTAAGTTTGTTCTTGATCGACTTTCTCATCAAAGTCGCTGGAAAATCGAAGATAATTTACCTAATAAGCGCGCTTGGAATAATAGCGATGGCAAGCGGCTTGCTTTATTTAGCTATTGGACTATGATGCAGATATTGCCCAATTCAAAACCAGTTCTAGCACGCATGTACGTTCCTAAATTCGCCTATGAGGTGGCTTTACTTCTGGCATCGCTCGGCCTATGGACGATAACGCGTGCAACCATTGTTACAGCATCGTTTGGATCGCGAAATTCAGCTTCGCCACTGGAAAAAGAGAATTTAGAAACCAGCCAACGTACGAGCATTTATCAAGCGCGCGCTACCAGACGGTCTGTGAACTGCGCGAGTTGCAGAAGCATACAAACCTTCGAAGAAACGCAAATAAAAGAGGAGCACAATCTTCTGGCACAGGATGAATTCTTCATGCTGCTGACCTGAATGAGGTAGGAGCGAGATGAGCAGAAGAACAGTC
>DASPPK010000103.1:0-3052 GCA_035625495.1 Candidatus Acidiferrales bacterium
TTCACGGCTTCGCTCGTGCTGAGGCCTCCCTTCTTCAGCTCTTCTGGGCTGTAACCTTTCCCTAAGCTTCGTCGTCCTCGCTTTTCTGACACTTTGGGTCTTTTAATCATCATTTGGCTATTTTTCTCCCGTGCCAGCTTTCAAGCTTGGTCTAAACTTCTCTGCGCCCCGTCCTCTCCTTCGCAGGCTTCTGACCTTCTTGCCAGCGCTGGTTAAACTTCTGAAAACTCTTCTATGATGCTGGTTCTGGCATATCCAGTTGATGTTCTTGTCGGCTCTTATTGACGGATGCTGCGGGTCAACCATTATCACTTCAAACCATTTTGAAACACCGTCTTCGCCGACCCAGTAAGAGTTCAACACCTCAAGGTTGGGAAACTTTCTACCGACTCTTTCCTCAGCGATCAGTCGCATGCTCTTGGACAGCTTGAACTTTTTTACGCCCATCCTCTTCTGCCTTCTGCCAGCAGTCGGCCTCAGCTTCCTAAAGCCTCCTCTCCTGACGCGCACACGGGCAAGCACAAAGCCTTGCTTGGCCTTGTACCCTAGCCTTCTCGCCCTGTCCAATCGCGTCGGCCTCTCAATACGAGTTATCACTGGTTGCCTACGCCATTCTATTAACCTGCTGCGCATCAGCTCATCAACGAAGGACTTCTCTGGTTTCGACCATGCTTCAGCGATGTACTTGTAGGCCACTCGTTTCACCTTAATCTCTAGTTTGCGGTTCAGCCTTTCGGCCACATCCCAGCGGACGTCTCATCCGCCGATGATTTTGAATCATAGCAGTGGGCAATGAGATAAACCTTTCCAGACATTTTCGTTTGGGTGACTGCGCAAGTTGAAACCCGCCTCCGAGCTTTAACGAGTGCCAAGTGGTGGGCAGACCATGTGCTGTTCCTTACTTCATTATTTTGGACGCAGCCTCTCGGAACAGGGCTCCTGTTTGCACGCGCCACTTTTCAAAATCTTTAGGAGTCCCTGGATATTCTTTGTAGTGGACCTTGACCTGATTCATGTACTTGACGGTAAGGCGAAGTTTGTTCAAGAAACCTATTCTCTTCAATCCTCTGAAGACTCTCCGGCTTGTCTCGGTAATGTTCAGATGAAACTCGTCGCCCATTCCTGCTTTGAGAACGTCTTCCTCCGTCAACAGGTGATATCTCATCCCGTAATTCAGGTCTTGATCGCGGCAGGACAGAAGTAGCATTCGAAAAACGTCCAGTCTGGCCTGTTTTGCTCCGTAAGCCTCGTTATATCTCAGGCTGTAAGGCCATAGAGATTCCTGGCTGACGTCTCCTTTTTCGAGGGCTTCCATGATGGCTTTGCCTGCAAGGTGGCCGCTCATCATAGATGGTCCTATTCCACCGCCGTGTATGGGGTTGACCAAGCAAGCTGCGTCACCCGTGACAACTACGCCGTTTCCAACCATACAATCTAGGGGCCTCCTAGTCGGGTCGTACCAAGCTCCTCCGTTTAGAAGTAGAGAACCGTCAAAAGCGGGTTTCGTAAGAATGTGCTTGTAGAATTGGCTCTTCGGGTTTGGAAACTTGTTGCGCATACAGATCCCTAGGCCTGCGTTGACCCTTGCTCCGCCCTTCGGGAAAATCCAAGCGTAGCCTCCAGGAGTGGCCTTCTGGTTGAGGTAGATTTCACAGTAATCGGTGTTTTCATTCTCCTGCTTGAGCTGGCGGATCTCGCGGTAGCAGGCTTCAACGTCCTCGTTTGCAACCTCGTTCTGAATGCCCAGCTCCTTGGGCAGCTTCTTCCTCACGGCCGCTACGAAACCGCTCGCCTCAACGACAACCTTTGCTCTCAGCTCCTTCTCTTCGCCAGTTTTCAAGTCCTTGGCCAACACGCCGGCCACGAAATTTCTGTCGATCAGCGGCTCCAAGCACTGCGTTGAGTCCAGAAGGCGTGCACCTTTATCTATTGCCTTTCTGAGCAGCCATTGCCCGAATAGTCGTCTGTTGAGCAGGTAGCCAACGAAGTCCTCGTGCTCAACCGTAAACGTCGTGTTCATGTCTGGAGAATAGATCCTTATGCCCTTGATCCTCTTCTCAAGTTCGCCGCCCTGCGGATTCTCTAAGCCTAGGGCTTTCAAATGATGCTCTCCAAGGGCGTCGCCGCAGATTTTTTCGCCTACCTCCTCTCTCTCCTTTCTCTCGATGAGGCACACTTTCAAACCTGCTTCTGCAACCGTTTGCGAGGCCAGGCATCCTGCTGTTCCAGCCCCTACTACCAGCACGTCGAACTTCTCCAACGTAGACACCTGAGGAAGAGATTTGCCTTCTAACTCGTTTGTTATGACTGATAACCTTTACTGAGGTCATCTCCCAGCGCCCTGAGTTGTTTGGTTCCCCTTATGTATCGAAAAGCTTTTCATTAACTATGCGAAACTTACGAGTAATACTGATTGGTGATTCATAATAGTTAATTATATTCTGGGCTAACGATGGAAAACAATTGAGATTGATTGGAACGGTGTGTTGAAAAATGATGAAGAAAGCAGATATCAAGAAAAGCGACGCCTACACGGTTGACCTGACGAAGATCGACGGAGACGGGGCTTTTCCATGTCCAAAATGCGGGTCGATCATATCTCCCGACGACGAATCAGAGGAGAACTATCAGATCGTCAACACTAAGGTGAGGAACGACGAGCTTGCAGAATTGGTCGTAATGTGCAAAAAATGCGGAATCACGATCAAGCTTGTAGGCTTTCTATCGCAGCCACAAAGCTAGATTGGGCGACTAGTAAGTCAGCCTATTTTTCTTGTGTAAGTCTCCGGCTCAAAGCCATGAAGATGAGCCACAACGCGACGCTGTAAAGAACCCCGTTGAAAAGGGCACTCACGACTGCCTTGTACTGGATGACCGATGCTCCGATCAAGGCACAGAGGACATTTCCTGGAAACATCGGCGAAGGAATCATGAGAGACGCAGCTGTGAACAATATGAAGAAGACCATGAGGATAGTTCCATTCGTTGGAGTTCGCCCCATTCTTTATTTTTGACTCGTCTTCTAATTGGCTGTTGTCTGACGATGTCTAGT
>DASPPK010000104.1:0-7179 GCA_035625495.1 Candidatus Acidiferrales bacterium
ACATGGGAGAATACCAGTTTCAATACATGAGAGAGGAAGAAATGCAGATGTACATTCCAACCTTGAAAAAAGTCTTCCCGGACTATGAGGAACTGGCCAAAACATGGCTCAAGAACAAAAGGCTACTGCCGTGAGTTTTGTACCATCGTGCTCTGGAGTGGCAGAGAAACAGATTACAGATTAAACCGCCTTGTGACGCGAGCTAGTTTTAACCTGAAATCAGCATTGACTGAACACAGACGTGGAGTCGAATGGTCAAAATAAAACACGGGAAACCAGTAAAGTGCCACTGCTGTCGCAGAGACGCAGTGTTCAAGTGCGCCTCATGCGGGCGGCTTCTCTGCGGAAAACATGCACAACTGAGAACCACCTGTCCACGATGCACAAAGAAAACCAAACTCAAGTACACAGTTGGCAGAGCGACTTCTCATGAAGAAAGAAAAGACATCGAAGAGTTTGTTAGAGCCTTTTGGGGAGAAGAAGAGCAGCTGACCTTTGACCGAAAATTCATGGTTACGAAACTACCAGCGTTCATTGCGAGATTCAAAGACAGCTCAATCGGTTTCATCTCAACTGCAGACTTCGACGATGCCGTTATCATCGTGGCCTTGGGAATCTTGCCCGAGTTTCAAAGCCTAGGCGTTGGCAAAGACCTCGTCAAAATCGTCGAAGACGAAGCGGTCCAAGGGAAAAAGAAAAGATTACTTGTTTCAACTTCGAACGATGACTTACCTGCATTGGCCTTCTACCAATCTCTTGGATTCCAGATTTACGAAGTTAAGCCCAATGTAATAGCTGAAAAACACGGAAAAACCCTCATGGGCATAGGAAACCTGCCGATAAGAGACGAGTTGAGGATGCAGAAAAAACTAGGATGATCAATCTTCCCGTGAGAAAGCCTCAAGCAGCGTTCTCGTGATCTTATCAGCAACGGCGTCAACTACCGGCGATAGACCGTCTCCGAAATCCGTGTTCTCAGGTTCTATGAGCAGGAGCCCGATCCTCGCTTTTGTCGTCTTCAAGAGATACTCGCAAAATATGCGCAGCGGCAGCATATGGGTCGAGAAAGCAGGCGCAGCCCTCAGGTTTTCAGGTTCACGAAACTCAAAATCGCCTGGTTTCATTCCCAGAACTGCAGCATCAATGAGAAGAATATGTGTCGGGTCGAACTCGACTATCTGCTCGATGTAACTCTCAGGAACCGTTTCACACTCTACTAGAAACACCCTTCTCGAGACTCTTCCTTTCAGGTTCTGGACGACCTTGACCCCGACGAAGTCGTCCCCGCGTATTGGATTTCCGATTCCGGCTACAACAAGCCTTCCAGCTCTTCCAAGCCACTTGCTCAACTCTTCTTGGACATCATTTTTCCCACCCTTGCTTGACATTAGAAATCGCCGCGGAAGCGGAAAAACGAAGGATTAAGAAAAAGGGTTTACCTTTTCACGGTCTTGACTAGTTTCTTCTCGTGGTCATAGACCTCAACCGTCAGCGGCATCTGTCCAACTGCGAAGTGCGTCGCACATCCGAAGCACGGGTCATAGGCTCTGAAAGCCATCTCTACCATGTTGAGTATTCCTTCGTTCACTTCGCCACCGTGAATCAGGCCTTTGGCTGCGTCACGGATCGACATGCAGATTGCCGGATAATTGTTGGTCGTGGCAACGATCAGGTTGACATCCTTGACCAATGCATCCTTGTCCAACACGTAATGGTGGTAGAGCGTACCTCTTGCTGCTTCGACGACGCCTACCCCCTCAGTAGGTTCACCTGGTTTAGCGCGTATGTTAGTGCCCGTAATCTCTGGGTCTTTCACCAGCTCTAAGGCTCGTTCAGTAGCATAAAGCAGCTCAATCAGCCGTGCCCAGTGGAAAGCCAGCGTGCCGTGCACAGGCTTGCCGCCTAGCGTCTTGTACATTTCGTCGTGCTCAGCTTGAGCTAGCGGTGTGGCCATGCCGCTTGAAGCGTTTAGCCTTGCAAGCGGACCGACTCGGTAAACTCCGCTGTCAGCTCCGTAAACTTGACCCTTCCACCCGACCTTCTTCAAGTATGGAAACTTCGCGTAAGTCCACTCTTCCACGTGTTCGGCGACGTGAGTGAGATAGTCTTTGGGTTCAAACTTCAGGAATTCTCTCCCATCTGGGTCGACGACCCTGATCTTTCCGTCGTAAAAGTTCACTTTGTTGTTCTCGTCCACCAGGCCCATGTAGTACGTCTTCATTGTATAAGCGTCGCTCTTGATCAGGTCAACATATTTGCTGTTACCTAGGACGATGTCGTGGAAGATTTTAAGCGTCAGTTTCGCGAATTCCAGCGATGACGCGGCCATCATTTCGATTTCCTGTCTGTTTTCTTCGCTGAGAGCCTTGGAGATTCCTCCGGGCAATCCACACACGGGGTGCGTTGCTTTTCCTCCGAGAATCTGTGTTATCTTTTGGCCGTAAGCTCTGTGCTTGATGACTTCTTTGGCAACGTCCATGCCTGCTTTTTCTATGACGCCAAGGATGTTTCTTTTCTCAGGCGGAGCGTTGGGGCCTACTACGAAGTCTGGGCCACCTAAGAAATAGAAGTGGAGTGTATGGTCGTAGATTATGTATCCAGCGTACATGAGTTCCCTGAGCTTCTTGGCTGTGGACGGCGGTTCAACGTTGAAAGCAGCGTCCAAAGCCTTGACTGCAGCGAAGTGATGTGCGACGGGGCAGACTCCGCAGATTCTGGTCGTCAAAATCGGCATTAGTTCAGCTCTTCTTCCGATACAGAATTTCTCGAAACCTCTTAGCTCAGGGATTTTCAGGTAGGCGTTTTCCACTTCTCCTGCATCGTTGAGAAATATCGAAACGTTCCCGTGGCCTTCGAGTCTTGTGATAGGGTCTATGACTATTTCCTTCATTTTTTCATCACTTTCCTTCTGAGAATCGATGATGGTAACGAATACATGTAGAAAGTTCCAACAGGGTCTTTGACCTGGCTCATAAGCTTCTCAACCTCCTCTTCTGTGGCGTAGTGTTCCTGTTCGCCTTCCAGACCCATTATGGAGGCCAGTGCACCCAGCATGGCTGATCCCTGCTCTGGCGCGTTAGGACATGGCCCGCCGCATCCAGTGCACGGCATGTCAACCGTCAGGCATTGAGCTCCGCACCCGCTGCGGGTCGCTGGGCCCATGCATATGATCCCTTGCTCAAGTAAGCATCGTTCGGGCTCTGGAGCTTTTTCATAGACTCGGTATATCTTGGATATCTTCTTGTTTTCTTTCTTTCGCGGACACTCGTCGCAGACAGACTTTAGGGGGGCAAGCACGGAGCCTTTTGGCGGTAACTCATTCTTGGCTATTGCTTCCACAGCGTTAGCTATGAGTTTGACTGGAGGCGGGCATCCTGGCAAGTAATAATCGACATCTACGGTTTGATCCAGAGTTTTAACAGTGTCATAAAACTCCGGAAGCTTCAGCACGCCTTCTTTGACTTCGGACTTTGTTTTAGGAACCTCTCCTTTGGGGTTTGCGATCGATTTGCTTTCTAGATATACTTTGCTGAAAATCTCTTTTCGATCGTGAAGGTTGGCAAGGCCAGGCACGCATCCTTCTTGGGCGCATGAGCCGAAGGCCACGAGTGTCTTGGATTTTTGTCTCAGGAGCTTCGCCATATGTTCTTGCTCTGCGCTCCTCACTGAACCGTTGAAGAAGCAAACGTCGATGTACTTGTCAGGCATGGCTTCGACATCTTTGTATTTGATGTCCATAGCCACTGGCCAGAAGACTATGTCTGCAATGTTCACTACGTCTAGAATCTTCTCGTTCAAGTCTAAGACTGCGATTTCGCATCCGCCGCAGCTCGCAGCCCAGTAGAGACCTATTTTCAGTTTTTCTTTAGGCATATGCTTTTACCTCACATACTTTTCCCAATATTTTTGAGCAGTCAACTCGAAGCTCGTTAAACGCCAGTTCCTCAGGTGACATCCCCATCGCTAGACCGAGCAACTGTGGATAATGCAGCACAGGGATCCCGTAGACTTCGTTAAACATTTTCTCGATCCGAAGCTCGTTCGTGTCGTACATTATGTGGCAGAACGGGCAGATGGTTATCAAGGCTTGAGCTTCAACCTTCTTGATGTGATTGAGTTTGTCCCTTGCAAGCTGCAAAGCTATCTTATCGTTCACACCGACGCTTGGGGCGCCGCAGCATTCCGTTTCGTCCAAATAATCTAGACACGTCGCCCCAGTTGCCTCAATGAGGGTTTTAAGGGTCTGCGGGTCCTCTGGGTCATCGAAACCGATGTACTCCTTGGGTCTCAAGATGTGGCAACCGTTGTGTTCGGCAACCTTGACCATCGTGAGCGGTTTAACAACGGCCTTCTTTATCTTATCCATGCCCACATCTTCGGTCAGCACCTGCATTATGTGTTTTGCGTTTATGGTCCCCTTGAACTCCAAGCCAGCTTCTTTCAGATGCTTGTTAATCTCTTCGCGGAGAGCTTTGTCTTCCTTCAGCATCTTGCTGACTTTCTTTAGTGTTCCTGCGCAGCCAGGGCAAAGAGCTATTATGTTAAGGCCTTTCTGCTCGGCCATGGCTAGGTTCCTTGCCGCCAGTAAGAGCATCGTCTCGTGGCTCACAGGGTCTAGTGGTAAGCCGCAACAGTTGAATTCGGGCATTTCAACAAGTTCAACCCCTAGTTTTTGCAGGACCTTGCGAGCAGAGATTTCGTAAGCTGAAACTCGATAGGGAATTGCGCAACCGAGAAACATAAGGTATTTGAGCTCAGCCATTCTAGTCACTTTTCTTCTCAACGCATTTCATGAGATTCACTTCGTGAAGCATTTTGCGCAAGCTCTCTGGGTTTCCTTTCGGAAGCGCAGGCAGTCCCAGTGTTTGTCGCTTCTTCAGTCTCAATTCTGGAATTCTGTAAGCGTATCCTGATTCAAGTATGCTTGCGGCTTCCTCTTTGAACACTTGTGGCATGATGCCTTGTTCAGCCGCTATGTTTCTCAGCACGCGTATGACGCTCGCAACTTCAACGTCCTGTGGGCATCTGTCCGTGCACGTGAAGCATGCGGCGCACAGCCATATCGTATCGCTCTTAAGGACTCGTTCCTTGAGTCCCAGATGTGCCATGCGGATGATCTGTCTTGGGCGGTAAGTTTCGCTGAACCTTGCAACGGGGCAGTCTGACGTGCATGTTCCACACTGGAAACAGCGCATCAGTTTTTCCCCGCCGGGCATCTTTGCGATTTCATACTTAAATTTTGGGTCGATTTCGGAGGCTTGAATCGGTTTGTGCTTGTGTTCTTGTTCCGTCATTTCACTTCAGCCTCCATGTTTTTCACGCGGTTCGGCCCGATCTTCTTTAAGTCTCCAACCATGTCGCGTACGATCGCGGCAAACTTGTCTCCTTCGCTTGCTGAGACCCACTCAAGCCTGACCCGTTCCGGCTCAATTCCAAGTTCTTTCAGAGTGTTCTTTAGCAGAGTTATTCTTCTCAAAGCCTTAAAGTTTCCACTTATGTAGTGGCAGTCGGACGGTAAATGGCAGCCGGCGACGAGCACCCCATCTGCGCCGTCCTTGAAGGCTTCAAAAATAAAAGTTGGGTCGATTCTGCCGCTGCACATGACGCGTATGATCCTGATGTTTGTTGGATACTGAATTCTGCTTACTCCTGCGAGATCCGCGCCTGCGTAACTGCACCAATTGCATAGGAATCCGATTATCTTCGGTTCAAACCCATCCTTGTCGCTCATCGACACACCTCCACCAGGGCAGCTTTGACTTGGGCAAGTATCTCTTCCGTTGTGAAGTGTCCTAATAATATTGCTTTGGTCGGACATGCTGTTCCACATGCGCCGCAACCCTTACACATGGCTTCGATCACATGCGCAATTGGCTTTCCATTCTTGTCTTTCATCTCAACAGCACCGTATGGGCACAGATATTCGCAAACTTTGCATCCGCTGCACAGGTCTTCGTTGACCTTTGCGATTATTCCTTCTGTCTCGAGCGTTTTCTTGGACAGTATGGTTGTTGCCCTTGCGGCAGCCGCGCATGCTTGGGCAATAGTTTCGTCAATGTATTTCGGTGAGTGAGCCATTCCGCAGAGGAAGACGCCTTCCGTGGCAAAGTCGACAGGTCTGAGCTTCATGTGGGCTTCCAGGAAGAACCCGTCCTTTGTGAGAGGTACTTTCAACATTTCGGCTACACGCTTGTTGTCAATGTTCGGAATGGTCGCTGCGCTCAAGACCACTATGTCTGGTTCCACCGTCACTTCATCCCTGAGTACAGGCTCCCAGAAGGTCACCTTGAGCTTGTTGTTCTCATTTTCCACTTTTGGTTTCCGTTCGTCTTCATAATTGACGAACAATACGCCCTTCGATGAGGCCTCACGATAGTAGTCCTCTTTGAACCCGTAGGCGCGAACATCTTTGTACAGGACTAGGACCTCTGTGGCAAGGCATGTCTCCTTGATTTTCAAGGCGTTCTTTATTGCCTGCCCGCAGCATATTCTTGCGCAGTTTGGTCGTTCCTTGGTTCGAGCTCCGACACATTGAATCATAACAACGTTATTGGCCTTGAATGTGCCGTGTGCCAGCTTGTCCTCCAGCTCGTGTTGTGTGAGGATTCTCGGGTCTTGACCGTAAAGGTACTCTGTTGGCAGGTACTCGGTTGCACCTGTGGCTATTATTACGACGCCAAGGTCGACTTCTTTCTCTTTGCCTTTGTGCGGCTTGATTTTTGCCTTGTAGTTGCCAACGAACCCTGTGATATCAGCTACTTCTGCGTCAGTGTAAACATGTATCTTATCGTTCTGTCTGACCGCCTTGACCAGGCTGTCAAGCTTTTCATTCGGCTTTTCATCCTGTTCAAGCAAGTAGTGAATTGTACGCAAATGTCCACCTAACTCTTTTTCCCGTTCAACAAGATGAACATCAAACCCTTGCTTGGCGAGTTCAGAGGCCACGGTCATGCCTGCAACGCCGCCGCCTATGACTAGGCCGACTTGTGTAACGTTTATCTGCGGCTTCTCCAGCGGCTTCAGAAGGGCTGTCTTTGCAACTATCGACCTAACCAAATCTTTGGCTTTTTGAGTTGCCTTCTCAGGCTCGTGCATGTGTACCCAACTGCACTGGTCCCGAATGTTGGTCATCTCGAACAAGTATGGGTTCAGTCCGGCCTCTTGGACTGTTTCTTTGAA
>DASPPK010000105.1:0-4613 GCA_035625495.1 Candidatus Acidiferrales bacterium
AGGCTCTTGACTTGGTGAATTATGATACTGCCTTATCAGGTCGGCGTAAGGTGCTCATAAAGGTCAACTTTATAACTGTGGAAACATGGGAAACCGGGGCGACCACGGATCCAGTAGTGGTTGAAGCGATCATAAAGAGGCTCAAGGACTTGTCCGTTGAGATCTACGTTGTTGAGTCAGACGCCACGATGACAAACGCTGACAAGGCCTTTGAGGTTACGGGTATGAAAGAGATGTGTAAACGCAACGGCGTTGAGTGCCTTAACCTGAGACATGTTAAGGACAGGGTTAGGATTGATATTCCTCATGGCGAAGCACTCAGGAGCATCAGTGTGCCTCGCATCGTTACCGAGTCTGCGATTATAAGTGCTGCTAAGCTTAAGACCCACATGTCAACAGGGGTAACCTTGGGCATGAAGAACATGTTCGGTCTTCTGCCGGACAAGCTCAAAGCAAAATATCATATGAAGGGCATAAGCAAAGTCATCGTTGACATCAACACTGCACTTAAACCAACGTTAACATTGATAGACGGTTTCGTTGCGATGGAGGGCCGCGGTCCTGCTGGTGGAACACCTGTGAAGACGGACTTGATAATAGCGGGAAGCGACCCAGTGGCGACGGACTCGACTGGATGTAGAATCATGGGTTTTGACCCTCACGAGGTCAGTCATGTTCGGAAGGCTTACGAACGAGCTCTAGGCAATATTGATGACATAGAAGTCTTAGGCGAAAGACTTGAAGATGTGACTCGACGATTCGCAAGAAACTAGAACGTGAGAGGACTTCTCGTCGCGACGAAGATGAGAACAGAAGCGCGCTAGCTTGTAGCTAAATTCGCTAAAAGCGCGGGTTCAGAAGCATATACAAAAGGCATATACATTTTGTCTAATCAGTTGGCGAGCATCGTTGAAAACGGTGAGGCCGTTCATTTTGAATGTGGAGCACCATGGCTGTTAAAGTGGTGGGCCAGCGTAATAACGGGACAAAACTGTTTACGTTAGGCTTCGAGCACGTACAGACTGAAGGCAGCTTTAAATTCTGTTTTGACCATGCTTGCTCTATGAACACGCTGGTTGATGACGTTGGAAGTTTTCCACTGCCGCCTCAGATAGATCAGGAGTCATTTGATAGGGCATACGTTCTTGCAAGAAAGGCGCTAAGAAACGGAAAAGAGGTGACAAGCGACGATTTCTTGCTGAACAATTTTTACCAGTTGACTGTTGATTCCTTCAGGAAGAAGGTCGAAACCGGCCTTGACCTCGTTAACTATCCGCAGCATTACGATATGTACAAGCAGCTTGCAGATGTGCTGAAAGAAGAGATGGATAAGGGTACGTATCTAATTGATGAAAACCAAGCATTCTTGCCTGAAGTATGCGTGATCAAGAACGAAGCAAAGAGGTTGTTTGAGGAGTTTGGCAAGAAAGTGCAGCTCCGTGTCTGCATATTGGGACCGATGGACCTGTATCTTAGAGAGGTCGGAACTGTGGCCTACAAGGATGTTCTTACTATGTTCGCAGAAAATGTTAGGCGCTTCGCGAAAAACTCGATTTTGAACTCAGAGTACATCAAAACTGCCGTAGTTTCCCTAGACGAGCCGAGTTTCGGTTTCAGAGAAATCTCCACAGAAAGAGAAACAATCGTTGACGTTCTCGAGAAGGCTTTCGACTTCAGCGGCGCTGTAAGACAGATTCACCTTCACTCTCCATCACGGATAACCGACGTGCTCGAGGTTAAGAACGTCGATGTGCTGTCATTCGAGTATGCAGCATCCCCAAAGAACATTGAAGGATTATCCAAAAAAATGCTCGAGCAGGCGGACAAGCACGTCCGAGTCGGGATATCCAGAACAGACATAGACTCGATCATGGCAGAGCTTTACGAAAGAGGCATTTCGAAGCCAAGCGTTGAAGATCTAGCTGAGGACGAGGCAACCATACGCAAGAGGTTCAAGGCCGCTAAAGAGAAATACGGAGACCGCATGACCTTCACAGGCCCAGACTGCGGGTTAGGTGGTTGGCCAACGCAGGAAGCGGCCCAAGTTCTCCTGAGAAGAACTGTGAATGCGGTCAAGAATGCAGAATCAAACTGACCTTAGCTTTCGGTTTCGCGCGGACTTCAGACAAAAGAGGAGACGACATAATCTAGCTTAAACTTGACCAGCGTCTTTTGTCCTGCATGATTATGTTAAAAGAGAAGATACTAGTGCCTTAACCGCGTGCGCTAGGAATATTATAGAAGCTTGGTCCCATGATCACAACTAGCAGAGTCTAACAGAAAAAGGGTGCCTACTGACTAGGCGCTGTTCTTTACTGACATTTCATAGCGCTGTCCTATTCACTATTCATAACGGAGAAGATATAGCGGTTCCTGCATCGCCTTTTTCCTCTCTATCATTTGCGAGTCTTTCGACGGGTCCTTTTCAAGTGCCTCAGCGACAATAATATTTTCCTTCTTACGATCCATTCCACCGCTCATCTTCAATCACAAAAGTGACAGATTGCAGTTCAACTGAAAAGCTTTCTTATCATGTAGCGATATACGTGACAGCGCGAGCCAAGTTTTATAAATATCACACAGGGGCTTTATAGATTATGAGAGACATCGAAGTTAAGCTTGTTTCTGAGCTGATGAAGAACAGCAGAAGAAGCGACAGGGAATTGGCTAAGGTGCTGAAAGTCTCTCAACCTACTGTGAGCAGAACGATAAAGAAACTGGAGAAAGAAGGAATAATCAAAGAATATACTATGATTCCAGATTTCAAGCTACTTGGGTACCAAATTATGGCTATCATGCTCTTTGGAAAACCAGAACCTTGGAGGGAAAAGGAAAGAGCAGAGTTGAGGAAGGCCGCGTTAGAGATGGAGAAGAGGACTCCTCAGGCCAATTTGATTGTTGTGAATGGGGAAGGCCTAAAGAAAAGCAGGGTCGCCATCAACCTATATCGAGACTACGCAAGCTACCTGGAAAGTTTGAATATGATCAGGAATCTTCCTAATATTGATGCTGACGACATAGAGAGCTTCTTAATTGATTTGAACGCCGAGGACAACTTCCGGATGATTTCGATGGCGGCGGCAGCTCGCCACTTGCAAGCCTTTGGAAAAGGTAGGGAAGAATAGACTAGCAAACGTCACTAGCATGCGTACGAGCGCACGTAGGTTGGGTTGGCATAAGACTTTGCCCCCCAAACCCAAGTATGGACTAAATACAAATTCAAAGTTAGAAGTTACCACACAATGTGTAGAGGGAGGCAGATCAGAGAGAGGATGGCAAGGCGTGCGCTTGCCAAGTCTATGATCCTGGCGCAGTCGCCTGATAAGAGCCTATTCCGTTGCCGCTCGTATCGTACAGATTGAATTGGTAGGGACTTCCATTCGACCAGCCGACGGAATCAAGTTGTATCGTTCCAGTAGCTGTCGCCCCAGATGTAGTATACGTTAGTGTTGTAGTGTTGGCACCATTATCGATTGTCGCCAAAATGCTGTTGATCTTCACTGACCCAACAGTTACCGTCTTTGTTCCAGTGTTCTTTATGGTCAGAACTACCGTGTTGGTGGAAACATTGCTGGTGCCATTGAACGCAACTTTGCTGATCGTTAGCGATGAGGACCCCATGAAGCCGAATGTTAAGGCTCCCATCCATGCTGCGACGGCTATGCTGACTGCGACTGTGACTGCGATGAGTATGATCGTGGCTATTACAGGGCTTAGGGCTTTTCTGCTCTTCTTTCTCATTTTAATTATATTTTCACCCCCAACTCGGGGCTCCTGAATAAATATTAGAAGTATTAGAACATTTAAATCTTACGACTTACTACACTCATTCTCTTTCTGTGGAACACTAATACACCTAGCGACAAAACGCGCGCGCCACGAAGATAATAAAACGCTCTTTTTGTTTGTTTGTAGGTCTGTAGAGAGAAAAATGGTAAAATTTTATCCCTAAACCTCAAAACCTAAATTTCACTCGAGCGCGTGCTGATGCGTTCGTGACGAGGAGGAACGCATGTTTCATTCGTTACGTCAAGCCGTTTATTATAGCAAAGTTGAGCGAATGACTATAATATGCAGCGTAGTAGATGATTTCAACGGGTACGACAGTCTGTGATATGCGGAGAGAGTAAGAATGAGAGCAACTAACCTCCTGAAAGGAAGTGGTTCGTGTCGGATCTGGAAAACTACTGGAGTGGGAGGAGACAAACGCGGGAGGCCCCACAAATACTGGCACTATTTCTTCGTAATTTCAATACTCATAATATTACTGAGCGTTCTAGCCCTGCTGAACGCATATTTTCATTTGATTAACGTGTCGTCCTATAACATCAATGATGATAGTGTGTCGTCGCCATTTTTGTTAGCGGGTTATCTCGGCATGTTCATTAACCTCGCCATTTCACCAGTTCCTGATTACTTTCTCGTTCCAGCGTATGGTTTTCTATCATCAATAGGGATATTCAATCCATATTACACGTTTCTGGCGTGCCTCTTGGGTGCCTTGTTTCCGATAGAATACGCTTGTGGCAGGCTTGCGGCCAGGCCACTACTGTCGAAAGTCTTGTCCCTGCTCCGTATATCCGAGAAGAACATCGAAATGGCGGATAAATGGT
>DASPPK010000106.1:0-20226 GCA_035625495.1 Candidatus Acidiferrales bacterium
AATGTTGGTGCATGACTTTTCATCCGAAAGAGCGGTTATGGAAGAGGTTTTCGACAGGTCAACGCTCATGGTAATCTATGAATTCATGAACAAGGGAATTATAGATGAGATTCACGGCGTCGTCAAGGCCGGAAAGGAGTCGAGGGTCTACTGGGGAAAAGACAAAGAGGGAAAGGAGCTAGCGATAAAGATTTACCTCGTCGTGTCCTCAGAATTCCGAAAAGGCTTGTTGAAGTACATTGAGGGGGATCCGCGTTTTCAAGGAGTAAGACATGACACCCGCTCTTTGATTTTCGCCTGGGCCCAGAAAGAGTTCAAGAACCTGGAACTGGCCAAACGGGCCAAGGTAAGGGTGCCAAGACCGATCGCCGTGAAGAACAACGTGCTCATCATGGAGTTCATAGGCGAAAACGGCGAAGGCGCGCCATCATTCAAGGAGAAGACACCCAAAAACCCTGCAAAAGCCTACGAGACACTCATGACCTATCTGGAGAGACTGTACCGGAAGGCCGAACTAGTCCACGGAGACCTGAGCGAGTACAACATAATGACTTGGAGAGGGCGAACAGTGTTGTTCGACGTGGCCCAGGCTGTTCCCCTTGTGCATCCCATGGCAGACTATCTTCTTCGCAGAGACTTGACTAATCTTAACAAGTATTTCAACCGCCTAGACGTTAAGGTCCCGTCCGTGGAGGATTCCTACAGGAGAGTTACTGGTCGTGGCGAAGGCTAACACATTCATAAGAATCCCGAAAGAACGCATCGGCGCATTAGTCGGCCCCCAGGGAACCATAAAAAAGAGCATCGAGGAAAAGCTCTCGGTAGAACTTCAAATTGACAGCGAAACCGGCGACGTGAACGTCGTTATGGGTGAAACCGTCACTGACCCCTCCATGCTTTTCAGGGCAAAAGACGTTATCTCAGCCGTCGGAAGAGGATTTTCACCCGAACACGCCTTTCGACTGATCCGCGACGAAGAAGCCGTTCTAGACATTTTAGACCTGAGAGCCGTCTTCGGAAAGTCTGAAGCAGACATCAAACGCGTAAAAGGAAGAATAATCGGAATGAACGGCAAGACACGTACGATCATCGAAGAACTAACAGACACTAACATCGCAGTCTACGGACACACGGTAGGCATAATCGGCACGTTAGAACAAGCTCAAGTTGCAAGAGAAGCGATTGAAATGTTCATAAAGGGCAGCATGCACGCTACGGTCTACAGGTTTCTCCATAGAAAGCGAAGAGAGCTAAAGAAGAAGATGCTCGAGATCTGGAAAGAGCCTACTGAAGAAAAATAGGAAACGCTTTGCGTTCCCGTGACAAAAAGTTCAATTTCTACGTGGTTCTTGCCATTGAAATGTCGTTTCGTATACGAAAGCATCAACGCAACCCCTTCAGTTGCTTCACCCGTGCACGGTTCTTCTGTCAAGAAGCGGGCTCCGCACTCAAGATCACAATCATTTTGAGTTCATGGGGCCAGAGTCTTCATCGCCCGCCACGCAAAACTAAAAGTATCGCAGATAAAAAGCTTATACGCACCGCACAAGCTGCTGTGAGACCTGATGCTAAGGAAGATCAGCGTTGTTCCGTTGGCTGCTGAAAGTCTAGGAGTGAGGTCCATGTGTACCTACGTTGAAACACCTGACATACGAATTCTCTTGGATGCTGGCGTTTCACTGTGTCCAAATCGTTTCGGCCTACCTCCTCATCCCCAAGAGTTCGAGGCAATAGTTGAGAGTCGCAGAAAAATCGCCGAGGCCGCGGAAAAGGCGGAGGTTGTAACCATAAGCCACTACCATTACGACCATCACACGCCTTCCTTCGAGGACTGGCTGGTCAACTGGACAGATGTCGGTGAGACTGCTAGGCAGATCTACGAGAACAAGACCGTTCTAGCGAAGAATCCTCGCGAACAGATCAACTACAGCCAACGGGAGAGGGCTTGGATGTTCAGCAGGACAGGCGGCAAGTATGCAGAGAAGGTTGAAAATGCGGATGGTAAAACCTTCACGTTCGGCGCCACGAAAGTCAAGTTCTCCGAACCGGTTTTCCACGGACCAGAAAACTCGCAGCTAGGGTGGGTGCTGATGACAACGATTACGTCGCAAAAGGAGAAGTTCCTTTTTGCTCCAGACGTCCAGGGACCAATATCAGCGTATACACTTCAAACTATCATCAATGAGGACCCTCAGCTGCTGATGATCGGAGGGCCACCGCTCTACCTTTCTCCGTTGAAGGTTGGCGAAGATGAACTTCAAACTGGTCTCAAGAATTTGGGGCATATCGCTAGAAAAATCCCAAACGTGATCCTCGACCATCATGTTCTCCGAGACGAAAACTGGCAAGAAAACACGATCAGCATATTGTACGATAGTTACAAGTCAGGCTCCACGCTCGTGACTGCAGCCGAATTCTTGGGCAAGAAAAGTCTTTTGCTTGAAGCTTCAAGGAAACGGCTCTTCAAAGAAAACCCGCCGTCCAAAGAGTTTGAAACGTGGATGAAAGCCAACGATGAGACTAAGAGGCGCGTGAAGCCGCCTATCTGAAGAGTTAAGGCTGCCTGACTTCCATTTTCAAATCTTTCCAAGCGTAGACGGTCATCGTGCTAATGCCCTTGCAAGCCAGTAAGCAAAATTTTTTCGAATGGTTGAAAATAGTAAAAATTCCGCTCACGGGTTATGGACTCGTCCTAAATACTGTGGGATGCGCCATGCATATAAAAAGGACATTCTCAGTTGTCGAGGAGGGGAAAGGATTACGCATGACGCACCTTAGCGTTATTGTATGATACAACTGATATAAAAGTTACATTCACGAAAATTTTCTTTTATTATCTCGTAAACATATGTATCTTCTTGGATCTTTCACATTTGAATCAAAATTGCATGGGCTTGTTTTATGAGTCACTTTCGATGAATTTGCATGAACCACAAGTCCGACGACACGTCGACAGAACCTTTCTCTCTCAAGAGAACATGTGGGGCCGGGGCCGGGATTTGAACCCGGGCGCTAGGCTCCACAGGCCTATAGGCTACCAAGCTACCTCACCCCGGCCACTTTTTGCGTAACTCGTTAGCTTCTTCTTGCACAGCCACGGTTACTTTTCCGGTAACTTCGACCACTCGAGTATCAGTGTCACTCATTTGCGTTTCCTCATTATATATTAAGTTGTCTTTCTGGCATACATAGCCGAATCCCACTTCAAGTAAGGCTTTGACTTCTTCAAGCTTGTTCGGTACTCTGACCGTGAACCCGTCGCCCATTGACTCAAGCAGAGTTCGTTCAACAAAGATGTAGATCTCACCGTAGCGCGTTGCAGTGCCCCTAATTATGCGCGCCCACCTGAACAGCTCACGCGGCTCCGCATCCTAACATGAGCCGTGCCATCTTTTTCAACGTTGCTCGTTGACTGTATAAGCAAAAAGTATAAGCATTTTATATAAGCTTTTGAAAAACGTTTTCACAGAAATTTTGACACAAGGCAGCAGGCTGTAGCGCTGTTGAGCACGCTTTGCTTATGCATATGGAGAGCAAACAACAAATAAAAGCAGATGACTAACCACATTTTGTATATACACGATACATGAAAACGTATATGCAAAGTGTATATGCTTTTGAAAATTTCTTTTTGCAAATTCAGCGACAAGCCTGCCTGGCACTAGCGGGAAAACCGATCAAAGGAGACATCGACGCCGAGAGCAACACAAACAGCAAGCGATGAACCGAAGACGCGAAACAGACGTTCATAGCAGGTTCATCGTGTCACACGCTGCCGCCAACCAGCAGGGAGACTATGACTGCGATGGCGACGATAACGACCGTCTCAAGCAACGTTGTCTTCCAGTGAACCTGCGACCTTTCCGAACGGTACCGGACCAAAAAAACCCCCACAACAGCAGCGACGACCGCAAGAGACACACCGATGTTCACAGGCCTCGGCAACGTCAAGTAAGCCACAATCGGAACAATGCCCGCCAGAAACGTCGTGACGCTGCAAGTCAACGCCGCAACCAGATTCGACCTGTTAATCTCCTTATGCAGCACCATGAACAAGTGCTTGATCAGTCTCAGCGACTTGTCCCGCTCCCCCGCGTCGGCAATGTCGCTCAGACTGTAATTTATCAAAGTCTGAAGCGTAACCATGTCCGCAAAATCCTCAGTAATTCCGCCGAGCAGAAAACTCGAAAAGTTCGTCACAGCAACCGCCGACAAAGTCAGGGACGCGGCGAAAGCTGCCGCCCGAGTCGCAAGCCCAGCAAAGAGAGCCGAAAGAACAACCACCAACGCCGTGACCGAACCGTCGACCAACCCCGCCACGACTTCCAGAATCGGCTCCTTCCTCAACAAAACCCTCGCCCACTCCACACCCAGGTCTACACCCTTCTCCGTGAGCTGCACAGCCTGACCCTCATCACGCAGAAGTCCCTCAGAAACCATCCGCCTGAACGCATTGTCCATGTCCCTCGTTTCAACACACGCGTAACCAGCACAAACGCCGTCAATCTCGTGTTTCAGCCGAGACTTCTCAACCGAAGCTCCATTACGAAGGTTGACAAGAACGATCACCCTGATGATATCAAGCAGCTCCTCAATTCCAATCGACAAACCAGGCGACACCGCTCGAACGGAGAAAAGACGACCCAGGGCTAATAACTCTTACGCGTGAACCAATCAAACAACGTAGCCTAACGAAGAATATCGAACTTTAAAAAGACTTAAACGCCAAGTGAAGAACAACGTCAAAACCATCGCCTTGCAGAAAGCCCACGGCACGCTTAGCCATCCAAAAACGTGACACGAACATGCCCAATGACCTATCGAACGCCTCTGAGAAGGGTTCCAGAGAGACTTACAGGAGCAAAATAAACGAAAAGCAGCGAACCTCAAACATCTTTAACAAAAACATTCAAATTCGAAGTTAACTTTCAAGGAAATGCACTAAAACTCTAAAATTAACCATCGCAGGCACTGCCAGGAAGGTAAGTCAGAACCGAACAAATCATTATTCGCCTATAACCTGCATCACCACTGTCCGTCGTCGCGGATAAGTGTCAGTCTCGACGAACAGCAGGGACTGCCACGTTCCAAATTCGGCGCGACCATCAATCACAGGAATCGTCTTATCAGGCGGAAACAAGACAGACCTCAAATGCGAGTGCGCGTTCGAAGGGTGCCCATACTTCCCCTGCTTTGGAACCAGCTTCTCCAGAAGCATCTTAATATCCTCTAGCAGACCGTACTCGTTCTCGGTCAAAACCAGCACACCCGTCGCATGCGGCGCGAACACATGCACCAAACCTTCCTTAACCCCAGACTTGGCAACGGCTTCCTGAACCTCGTCTGTCAAATCGATAAACTCTATCTCGCCCCTCGTTGAAAAGCCAAAAGTTGTGCTAAACACTTTACATCCTGACAAGAACCTCTCACTCCAACAGCTTTGCCATCGCTATCTCGTCTACGTACTTCCCCTCCCTGAAATGCTTTTTTGGAACCCGACCAGTCTGCACAAACCCAACCTTCTCATAAACATGAATTGCACGCTTATTGGTCGCAAAGACAGAAAGTACCAGAACCTTCAAACTGATCCTTTGGGCTTCCTTCACAATAGCGCGCATGACTCGAGTTCCAATGCCCAAACCCCTGAAACCGCTCTTGATAGCTATGCCAACTGCACCGGCACGTCTCTGAGAGCCTTTACCCACATGCAGGTCAGAAGAAGCAACTACCTTTCCATCGACCTCTGCAACCAAGAAAAAGATCTCACCCTTTTCCAAACTAAGAAGCGCGCCGGAAAGCCACTCAACCTCTTGCTCTCTCGAAAGCTTCTCGTCCATAACTATCTCAGCCTTTTCCTCCACAAGCGAGTTAATCAGTTCCAATAAGTCGTCCAAGTCTTCCCACTTTGGAGTTCTCAAGACAACCCTTCGCCCATCTTTAGCATAAAAAGTCTCGAGGACTTCGCCCGACTTCATAAGCCAAGCTAACGCAGCACAACTTTAATACCTTTTCAAACCGTCCTGCGGTAATTGACCACTCAAACGAAATGACTTGTTGATGCTTTCGTATACGCGGCTGCGCTTCGTGCAAACCAGGTGCACTTTGGTGACATGGCAAAAAGGCTTGTAATACAGAGTCCACTGACATCACCACAAAGTAATTTGGCAACGTCAAGCAAGCCAGAATGTCGCACTCCTGGCCTACAGTCGACAGTACAAACAACCGCGCTCGTTGGAGAGACGCCAGAATTTGGCTTCGTTAGTTCTCAGTTCCGACCTGCCGAAGTTGGTGAAAAACGCCGAATCTACCTTGACGAGGGGATCCTAGCGTAGACAATAGCATCGCCAAGAGTCAGTCCGGAACATCAGCTATCAAATGCTACCTATTTGATAGAGCGGGTTCTAGCTTAAAAGCCAGCTGCCGATGGGTCAGGGTTCACAGGGCTTTATCTCCTGTACATCCTGGGCAAACAGCATGTGCAGCGTTAGGAGTTGCTTGGAGTTGATCAGGTCTCTCATCGATTTAGTTCAAAATCACCGGAAGGGGTCGAAGTAGTTGCGAAGGTCGAGGCCTCAGGGTTCGCATGGAGATTTTCGTAGGTTCTTCTATGAGGCCCCAGCGAAGTCCATGCCTTGCCGTTGAGAGTCAAAGAAATTGGCCACAATCTCCTTGCTTTCGTTCAAAGGAGCTTGCTTTGTGGTTTTCTGTTTCGCGTCCTTTCGAAACACTGTCCACTGTTGCTGAAGGGTAGTTTCACGGCTGAACTTCGCACGGTCATTTAGCCTATTTTGCAAGGTTTATGTTGGGAATTCGCCGCTTTTGTGAAAATGGCGCTGTCGATTTTCGAAACGCCCCAAAGCGTAGCACTGTTCGAAAGGCGCATTTCGCATGTAAGAAGCGCATGTTATCAGTTTCCGCATATTGCTGGTTTTGAAATACCGCTTTAATTGCTCATCGCACTGTGTTTTTTGTCAGAGGAAGAATAGCAAAGGTGCCAGTGTTGCCGCCAAGCTGTTTTGGAGATGACGTTGAAATCCTCGAGAGGAACGTCAACGGAAGGAGAGTTAGCGTGAAGTGGGACTGGGGAAGTTTTAGGAGCACTGAAGGCTTTCCTGTTGATGACAACCTGATAAACTGGGCCATCGGACAAGACCAGGCCCTGAAAGAATGTTTCTTATGCCTGGATGAGTGGGTGCACAAGCTCAAATGGCTGGAGAAGAATGAGTGGTACGCGAACTGGAGCAGCCCTGACAAATCTAAAGCCTCTGTCAAGACGCTGATCAGTCCTGGGCCTTATCTCATGCTGCTGGGAGATCCTGGAACAGGCAAATCGCTGATCGGTAGGGCCCTCGCGGAGAAGTTGACGCAGGTGTACAGCGAAAACGGCATACGATTGGCCGACGCGCTTTGTTGGAAAAACTCGATGTTGCCCAGTAAACCCAAGATTTCGATCCACAAGGGTGGCGAAGGAAAGAAGATCGTTCAAAAAGAGCAGCTAAAAGAGCTTAAGAGGAAATTCCTTACGAGGGTAGGGTTGAAGAGTCTGCAGATTTTGATGATCGTTATGGGCTTTTTCTTGATTTGCCTTGGGTTTTACTTCCTCTACACGGGCTGGGCTACTTGGCAATCGAACCCGCCTTATTCGGGCGAGACTCTTCAGCAATTTTATAACAACAGTTTCATGTCATATCTGATCTCACAGTTCGTAGGCCTAGTTCCTCTGACTTTCATCCCAGGTGGAAGCCTGGTTTTCTTTGGAGTTTTCTTGTGGTGGCTTTCAAAGATGGGTGGGATGGCAAACCTCAAGGGTATCGGAGGCGCCCAACAATCTGACGCTCCGAAGCTGATCGTCGACAACAGTTCCGGCTACGCGCCCTTCATTGATGCGACGGGACACAGGACTGCCCAGCTTTTCGGTTCAATAGCTTGGGATCCGTATCAAACTGGCGGATTGGGCACTCCTGAACACCAGAGGGTCAGTGCTGGAGACGTGCACGTAGCGTCTTTAGGCATCCTTTACATAGACGAGATAAAGAACCTTGACGCTGAGGAAACCGTAACGCTGCTGACAGTGCTGGAAGACGGACAGCTGCCGATAACTTTGCGAGGCAGACTGAACGGCGGAGACACGGCGGCAATGGCGGTTTCAACAGAACCCGTTCCTGCTATAACGTTTCTTGTCGGCGCTGGGAACTTTGACAGCATAGGCCAGGTTCATCCAGCTCTGATGGACAGAATATACGGATACGGCAAAGTTGTGCGGATGAACAACGACATGCCGAACACCATCGAAAACAGGCGCAAGTACGTTCAATTCATATCACAGGAGGTCAAACGCTTCAACCTCATCCCATTCACCAAGGACGCATGCGAAGAAATAGTTGAGGAAGGCAGACGCAGAAGCGACAAAAAGTATGCGTTAACGACCAAGTTCAGGCCGCTGATCTCGATCATTAAAACATCGTCGACACTCGCGATGAATGAAAATGCTGCGATCGTGGAAAGAAGACATGTGCTTGAAGCCGTCGAACAGCATTGCAAGACCATTCAGAGGCAGATACTCGAACATACCATGCAAGAAAGGGGAAAGCTCCTGCAGATCGAACCACAGGGAGCCAAGCTGGGACAAATACACGGCCTAGCGGTCGTCCAAGATCCCTACAGCGGTGAGATGACGGGCAGCGTGTTGAACGTGAAAGCCCAAATGGTCAAGAGAAGCGCACTTACAAGAGACTACTCCTTCAAAGGATACTACAAAGTGACCGGCGCAGCAAAAGGTCAGACATTCATTTCAGACAGCATAGCCAAAGTTAGAAGCGTGATTCTGCAAAAGTACGGCGTGGATATCGCGCAGGACTATCTTACACACATCGACTTTGCACAGTCTTACGGCATAGATGGACCATCAGCGGGCGTCACTATGGCGATTCTTCTCTGCTCACTTATTGAAGGAAAGCCGATAAGACAGGACGTCGCCGTCACAGGAGAAATCAACCTTGGCGTCGGAGAATCCATTCAGATTACGGCCGTCGGAGGCGTCTACGAGAAAATCAAGTCCGCCGAAGCATGGGGGTTTAAGAAAGTTGTCATTCCGCAAAAAAACTACGATAATTCCATCGACGTCAGGGACTACAAGATTGAAGTCTCCCCTGCGGCAACCTTGGACGATTATTTGAAAGCGTGCCTCGTTGAGACACCTGTGCTAAAGGTTCCAGGTCAAGCTTGGAGGCGCAACGTGCGGGCTAACGCTACAAGAACCGCTGGAACGTAGCAACCTCACTCGTTTTTTTGCTACCTTACTACTTCACGGGAATTCTTCAGTTTTCTTGGCTAGATCCTTCCGATTTTTCATCGCCACGTTCACGGCATCGTGGCCGCAAGCTCAATACTTTTTTATCTCTAGGTTTACCAACAATACCTTGTATTCGCTTGCAAGAATGGGCTTGTGATGGTCAGGGAAGTTGACAAAGACGCGATTCGCAGATGGCGCAAAAGAGGTTTTTACAGCGAAAACGCTCTGGTGAAGCTTCTTCAGAAAAACGGGTACTATTCTGTAAGGGTTCCAGTGAGCAACCCTAGCCTCAACCCCTTGCCAGACATTATGGCCAGAAGAGGCATGGACATGTACGCCTTCGAGGTTAAGAACGCAGGTTACTATGCCTATTTCCCTAAGCAGCAGGTCGAAAAACTCTTCAGGTTTCTGAATGAGCTAATCCCCGCGGATAATGCACATAAACATGCCGTGCTCGCTGCTCATCTCGGCAAGAGATGGATCTTTAAGGAAATAGGCTGGAAAGACTACGAGAAGGGAAAACTTCAAGAGAAGGTAAGGATTCTGAAGCGCGACAGAGGGAACATCGACCTGACAAGAGGAAGATGACTAGAATGAATGCTTCCAAAGCGGCGGTTCAAGCATCTGTCTTATGCAAAACATACGAGACGACTGACTCAAAAGTTGAAGCCTTAAGAGACATAGACTTGAACGTCAGAGTGGGCGAATTCACTGTCGTTCGTGGTCCGTCGGGCTCGGGGAAAACAACACTCCTTAATATAATTGGGGGCATCGACAAGCCGACAAGCGGGAAAATCGTCGTTTTTTCCGAGGACCTAGCGGCAAAAGACGAAGATTTCTTGGCCAATTTTAGATGTACGAAGGTCGGCTTCGTTTTTCAGTCCTACAACCTGGTTTCAACTCTTACCGTGGCAGAAAATGTCGCGTTCCCGATGGAGTGGCTAAGGAAACCTGAAGATCAGATAAAAAAACTGGTCGAAGAGCTGTTAGAAGTTGTAGGCCTCGAGCAGAGGTCAGAGCATTTTCCGTTTCAGCTGAGTGGCGGTGAGCAGCAACGCGTTGCTTTTGCTCGTGCATTAGCTAACAACCCACCGTTGCTTCTGGTTGACGAACCCACTGGAAACTTGGATAAGAAAACGAGCGCCAAGATCGTGCAAATGTTAGAGACTTTGAAAAATGAGGGAAAAACAATCATAGTTGCCACTCACGACGAAGGAATCTCTAGGCTGGCAGATCAAAAGCTTTGGTTAGAAGATGGGAAGCTGATGACTCAGAATGAGTGAAACATCCTTTCCGATCAATGACCTGCTTCGAAGGAAGCTTCAGACAGCCCTCATCGTTGCCAGCTTGGCGTTATCCGTGGCTTCAACGCTCTTCCTGCTTCTTTTTGCAGAGAAGATCGGGTTCAGCGTTTCGCTGATGATAGAAGGCAAACTGACAGCCGGTTTTTCCGCTTCCTTTTCCCCTTTCATCCTGCTGCTGATCGTTTTGATTTTCATTGCCGGCGCGGTCATGGTTTCCTTCATGACTTCTTTGATGATTTCTCGGAGGATAAAGGACATTGGACTCATGAAGGCGGCAGGGTGTCCGAACGACTTGGTCTTCGGCTATTTTCTAACAGAACTAATAGTCGTCATCTTTTCAGGCTGTTTTTTGGGGACCTTGTTGGGGCTTTTGGCTAATTTTGCTTCAACAAATATTCTAGGTAGCCTCGGTCTTCAGGCGGCGCAGGCTCCCCTAGACCCGTGGGCAATTCTTGGCGTATTCGCCTCGTACTTTATCATCGCATTGGTTGTCGGTGCCAAGCCCGTTTATAGCGCTTCGAGCGTTGAACCGGCAAAGGCATTTTCACCAACGTACTACCTTGGACTGGGCAGTGGATCGAGTTTTAAGGTGCTCTCAAAGTCAAATCTAGCCTTTAGAGTTGCGCTTAGAAGCCTCATACGTCACAGGTCTGCGACCGTCAAGATCGTGGTTTGCCTGAGCATTGTCTTCGCGCTCATCACCGTCGGCGTTGCAGGAGGATTCATAGCCGATCAGACCACGCAAAGCTGGCTTGAAAAAGCCATAGGCCGAAACACAGTTTTGATCGCTCAGCAAAACATGGGCGAGCAGTACGAGCTGCTGCTGAAGGAATTCTATGAGGGAACCACCGCTACAGGGTTCAATTACACCGATGAAAGATACGTCATACCTGAGAATCTCCTTGAGAATCTTTCCTCCACGTACGGCGATAACAGTATCGATCCTCGCATCGTTCTTGAAGCATCCGTGGCAGAAGTTGAAGGATTTTCAATTCCCATTGGGGGAACCTCAGCGAACATTACAACCGTTGGAGATTCTCGGACGGGGCAGTCCATCGTGGAGGGTGTCGAACCCGGAAGACCGTTAAATGACTTTGTTCTGGATGGCATTTTCCTGAACGAGCCCTGGCAGGTCGTCGTAGGCGATACTCTCTCCAAGAACCTGTTCACTGACCCATTGGCCAATTCTCAGCATTCCGCAGAGAGTTTGAGAGTGCTTGGCCAGACTCTAACCGTCGTCGGTATCTGCCTTGATCCTATCAACAACGGAAAGGTTGCTTACGTCTCCTTCCAAGCGCTGCAGAACGCCTCAGGCATGCTCGGACCAAACATTTTACTGCTGGAACCCCCCTCAACGGCAAACCGAACAGCTTTTTTGAATCAATTAAATGCGACCATCAAGGCAGTGAACCCAGAATTTGCAGTTTTCGACCTCAACGACGTATTGAACAAGTGTCTCAGCTTCGTGAACTATATGTGGTCAACCGTGATGATTCTGCCCTTGTTCTCCCTGGTCGCAGCCTCACTCTGTCTAGTTGGCTACGTAATGCTAGCCGTTGATGAACAGCGCCAGGAATTTGGAATCCTAAGGGCTGTGGGAGCAAAGCCCAGCATGGTTCTCAACGTCGTTTCTGGACAGAGCTTGCTCATCCTGCTGTCGAGCTATGGCGTCGGGATAGCCTTCGGCATAATCGCCACTTTGCTGATTTTGGTTCAACAACCCCTCGTAACGGTCTACAATGTCCTCGAGATCTCGGGGTTGCTGACTGTTGCCTTGGTAGCAACGTTGGTTTCAAGCCTTTACCCTGCCTCAAGATTTGCGAGGAAGCCTCTGCTAGAGATGATGAGGCAAACATGACCGATTCTTTTGAAAAGCCGTCTCACTGAAGGCTGTATCTTGAATAATCTTTCACACCATTTGCACTGAAGCAAGGTAACGAGTCCGCATATGCTGGCAGTTGACTCAAGAAGTCCTGCAGTTGAAGGACTGGAACTACGGGAACACCCTTGTAGAATTTGAACTTGCCAAAAGTAAGAGACAAGACGGCAGGCAGAAACTTTGCGGTGCCGCAAGAAAGGAACTCGATCTTTACGGCGGGATTTGGCAACGACATAACCAACGCACGAGTTCTTATTGTCTGCTGCTCAACAATCTTCTCTGCTGCTGATCTCTGCAGTCCATGGTGCCAGTGCTTGCAGTCTAAACACACGACCATTGGACTTTTCCAGCCCACGATGTCTATTTCCCATCTGCGACCGCCATGCTTAAAGTGGAGATTCCTCACCACAGTGTAACCATTACTCTCGAACGCAATCGCGGTGATACCTTCAAACTCTTTCCACTGAAGAAAACCGCTCACTCTTTCAAGGTCGCCACCTGATTTTAGCGCGCGAACAGCCAACCGAAGGCGCTGCACGCTAGTAACCTCCAGAATACTCTCATGGAGATAAACGAGCCCATCATCTTGCAGTTTTCGGAGCAATTCCTCTACGAGACTTGCTGGGAGGTTGGCCTCGTTATTGATTAGTTTTTGTGAAACAGGCCCGTCTCTTGTCAAATTCAGTATTGAAATTAGCAAGTCGCTTTCAATGTTCAAGTCTAGGCACCTGGTATTTCACATGAGGATGTCTAGGAATTGGCCAGGTGGGCATCAGTTTAAAAGCTTTGCGGCATGCGTCTACACCGCTGAGCGGGTGATGCCCACGTTTGTTCGTGTTTTTCTCGCGAAATGCATAATCTTAATAATGCTTTTGTATTTCACACCAAGTGGTTATGAACCTTTGAGCATGACTTCCGCTTTCTTCAGGTCTAGGACAGTGTTGACGTTAAGGAACGTTCTCAGCCGAGGGTCTAACTGCTCGAGCACGAGGGTTGAGACATAGCGTACTTTTTGCAGCTTATCTACCATCGTCTGCAGGTTCAACTTGCCCGAAAGCAATGCGTTTCTGGCGGCTTCCAACGCGGGTCTCGTACAGTAAGCCGCCTGTAGAGGTTCTATGTAGCGGTTCGGCCATCGGGGGACGGCTGCGTTTCTGTTTATGCACAGTTCTAACAGAAGGTGCAGAATGTCCCTTGAAACGAATGGCGTATCGCATGGGAGCAGGAGCGAATACTTCCCTTTTGCGCGTTCAAAGCCGGTAGCCGCACCTGCCAGCGGGCCTTGGCCTCCGGCGTCGTCAATGAGAACATTGGCATCTTCGCCTAGGATATTTGAATACCTCTCAGCCTGAACACTTGAGCTTACAACAACCAGTCTTTCGTCAACAAGGTCTTTAGTTTTGTCCGTAACGTGCTTTACAAGAGGCTTGTTCGACAATTGAACAAGCCCTTTGTCTCGGCCTAGCCTGCTGGAAAATCCGCCTGCCAGTATGATTGCTGATCTTTCCAATAATGAGTGGTCTCCGTCTCCGGTGTAAGGTTCTTAACGTACCGTTCGGTTGTATAAGTTTTTTGCGTGGGATATTTCTTAATTGGAATACAGCATATAAGCGGACATTCTATTGCCTGTAGGATTGTACAAAGGGATGTTAGATGGCCTCGGAAGTGAGGGAACTTAGTCGTATCATCTGCAACAAGTGCGGGGAGAAGGAATATGAAAAGTGTAGGGATTGTAGAATTCACTATTTGTTGAACAGAATAGCAGCATGCTGAAGACGAAAATTAGTTTATGTCCTCTATTCTCTTCGCCATCTCGCTTAGGATTCTGGTGAAGGGATGATCTGGTTTATCTTGGGCGAAGATGACGCCTCCCTCAGCCTTCAGGACGTCGCAGAAGCAGGGAACAATCCCTAGAAGCGGGACTTGGTATACTTCCTTAAGTTTGGTCTTTACGTCGTCTCTTCCGTCTCTCGTGGAGCCGTCTAGTACTTTGTTCAGGACGATTTCCGTTTTCTTCTCAAACAGGTCGTACAGCTCTCTCAGCATGCGTCTAGTTCCATCCACGTCTGATCGGTCGAATGTTGTTGCGACGAGGACAAGGTCCGCGCTGACAATCGCGTTTATGGATGAGTATTGCAATCCGGGGCTTGTGTCGAGTATCAAGTAATCGAAACCTTTGTCGTTTAAGAGCGAAGTTTTTAGAGCGAGAAGTCTTCCTAGTGCCCGCATCTCCCATTTTCTGTCTTTTGCAGACATATCTCGGATCGCTTCAGTGGACGGATTGGCGAAACCTACGAAGAGTTTGCCGCTGTTGCCAATCCTGTCGCTTAGGTCTATCACTACTTTGTTGATCTCGCACACTGCGTTGAGATAATCGTTTAACCAGCACTCTGCTTTGTCAATCTTGAGCAGTGTAGAAAGGCTCGGCGCACGGAAGTCAAGGTCTAGCAAGCAAACACTTTTTCCGTGCTTGGCAAAAGTTGCAGCCAAGTTGACTGAGAGAAGCGTCTTCCCCGTTCCGCCCTTATAAGAGTGCACAGCTAATATCTTGCCCATTCAGATCACTCCTGGTTTTCCCTGTCTACAAAGAAGTAGGCCTTTCTTCCATTCCTCTCCTTCTTAAGGTGACCCATTATCACGAGCTGGTTCAAGTAAGCGCTTTCCACGGCCCTTGCTCTTTTTGTTTGCTCAGCGACCTCATCTGCTGTAGCTCTCCCCAATCTGCAAACGGTCATAGCAGTTTTTCTCAGGTGATCAGGCATCGAAAGTAATGTCATGACATCCAGAGGGGCGTCTGACAGTGGTTGTTGAATATCTTTCCTCTCATGCTTCTGTAGTTCGATCATGACCTCCACTTTCTCGTTAAGCTTCTCAAGGTTATCTTTGATCTTCTCCAGAACCTGTAGAGGCTTTTTCGCGAGAATTTCTTCCCTGGACAAAGTGTGTTTCCTCAACGTGCCTTAACCGCGTACTGCATGATTAAAGACGACGCGGTTTATTAAGTCTTACGAAACAATGATAATGATTCACAAGACAATCTGCGAAACATCAACGATCCTAACGAGGCTTCCAGAGGTGCGGTCAAAACGACGTTCTCTCCGAGTGGATCGATATTCCCTGCAGCATCTGACCTCAATTAATGGTTTCGAGCATCAGGAAAACAAGGACGAAAACTTTCAAAAAAGTTGGGGAGGTGGCCTAATAGGGCACTGGGACGCGGTTTCTTAGTTCTTCTTCAAGTATCGGCAGGACCTGCTTCAACTCTCTGAAGTATTTGAGCACTGTTATGCCTCTCTGAGTCACGGCGTATACGATGCGTCGCTTCCCCACCATGCGTTCTTCGACGAGGTTCTGCTTGATGAGGAAGTCCAAGTATTCTTTCAGAACGCTGCAATTAACATTAGCCTTGTACATGATGTGAGTCAGCTTCAACGGGCCTCGATGAGCCAGTACCTTGAGTATGTCTATGTACATCTCAAGTTTGGAACGTCTCATAGTTCAAGCCTCTTTTTTGCCATATTGCAACTCTCCATATAAAGCTTTTATGGATTCAAGCTAAGTCTTTTCCGTAAACAGTCTCCGTTAGTAGCTCCTTTTCGCCTGTGCTCGAATTAACACGTTCATTCTATTTTGGAACGCCGTCACTAAGTCGTCTAGCAATATTCGTTGCAATTCTGCTGGTAGTCCTTTGATGTTTCTCTGGAAAACCTTGGCCATTTTGTTCTGCAGTTCCTTTCTTTCTTTAAGAGTCAATGTTTTTTTCAAGGGCTTTCCTCCATTGTTTACGCACACGATAAGCTTTTGGTACTTAACTGTCTTATGAATCGGAAATGTGAAATTATAATTCATATTCAGAGACGGCCTAACGAACTTGCCGCGTCCTATTTCGGGTTCTGATAACTAGGGCGCTGTCTCATCTCGAAAATCGCTGAAAACGTTTTTTCAAAAGCATATACAAAAAGCATATACATTTTCATGTATCATGTATATACAGTCAACGAACAATGTTAAAGGTTACACAGTTCAAGTTAGGATGCGGGGCCGTGTGGACTTTCGAGAAGGGCGCGTATAATAGGGGACAAGACTGCGTGTTGTTTCGGAATGTTTAAGTTGTGTTTCAATCCTCCGCAAGATGTTTGAAGAGAACGATTGCAGGTCATTCAAGTATTCCCAGCGTACGTGGCCTACGTGTTTTTCGTGGAAAGAGAAGATTACGAACACGCATTCCGCAGTTCGTTACCGGGAAATCGCTCTCTTTGTCTCAAACTTTTTATTTCCAGTTTCACTACTGTTCTTCTGCCGGATGATGAGAAGGCATTAGATTGACATTCAGGATGAAAGTTCAGAGTTACTCGGACGGCAATATCCGTAATACTTACAAATGAACATGGATTTTCCTAATTACCGGGATAGTCATGTTATGGTTATGATGCGACGATTTGTAAGGGAGTGGGTTGAGAAGTACCCGAGTATGCGCAAGATAAGTGATGCCATAGCCAGACAGCGTACATTGGGTTCTCAGGGAACTGTAACGAACTATGTTAAGGCTGTGCGGAAATTTTGCGCTTACTTGGCTGTTGAGGATCCTGAGGTTCTGTTGCAGAAGTTTTAGAATGGAGAGTTGGATGCAGGGGCGAGCGTTGATAAGTACATCGACTATGCTCTTGGAGATTTGAATTACGTGCATAACCATGTTAGAAACTTGCTGTTTGGAATTAAGAAATGACCTGAATTGAAAGGTGTTAAGGTTGACTGGCCTTGTGCACAATTCCCAACAAGCAAGGAAATAGCCGAGCAGGATAGGGCTCCTACTAAGGAAGAGCTCAAACGGCTGTTAAATCATGCGGGTTCTGCACGTGACAGAGCCATAATTTATTGCAATACATCGAGCGGTTTGAGGATAGGGACCCCTACTCAGCCTCAAGGCAGGCGACGTTGACTTCGCTTATCCGGGCGTGGCGAAGCTCACGGTTGAACGGAAACGGGGAAGAAAGTTCCGCAACAAACGAAATGGAAGGCAGGGAAGACTGTTTATTTCATGGTTCAAGCTTTGAACCACGACAAATATCTCCTCGAAAAAGCGTGAGCTTTTTTTGTGCACTTTTGCGCGCGCTACAGTATTTGCGCGTTCGGCCAAAAAGAAATTGTGTGCTCTGCCTTTCTGGTGAAGTTCAGACGCATCGATGAAGAGGACTTTATTCTTTCTTAAAGGCTGCTTTTTCAACCTAAAAATCATTAAAAAAGCGCTAATTCCAGTACCATAAGACAGGTTTAGTCCCAAGCCTATTACACATTCAAGCAAGTCAGTATCGACAAGATGGTTTCTGATTCCAGATTGAGCGCTGCTTCTGAACAATGCGCCGTGCGGAACAATAATGCCCATCCGCCCAGAAGGATAAGCCTGCGCGCGCCTGCACGCGCTGCATTTATGCGCTGTATGTATAACCGAAGTTTGCTGCTATCAGTACCAAGTCGAAGATGTCGATGGTGCCGTGGCCCAGAAGGTCGTACATTGGGTTTTGTTGGCCGTAGAAGGCCGCCATTGTCCTGAGGTCAAAAATGTTTACCGTTCCGTCATTGTTTAGGTCGCCTTGGATGGGCGAGAAAGTGTAAGCGATGTCTTGGGTCACGGTGATTTGATTTTGGGATCCGCCTCTAATGTATTCAAGTTCTGGACCACTCGAAGAGCTGAGGTTGGCCCATTGGATGTATATGGTCCCGGTTAGGTCGTTTGTCCAGCCTGGAATATCCTTCCATATGTGGTAGTATGTGGCGCTGAAGGTGACCGTCACGAGCGTTACACTCCCATTTATTGGGCTGCCTGAAGTGTAGCCCGACAGGCTGCCGTTGGCGGCGTCTAAGTTGTATGTTCCGCTTCCCCAAGCATTCCAAGAGACATCCACAACGCTAAGGAGTGTCGCGTTATAGTCGATTTCAAAGTCGAATTCTTCAACGTTTACGGCTATGGGCAGTTGTACGGTCACATTGAAATTCTGGCCGTATATGCGACAGGTCTCGTTGGTCGGACCCGTTTGAAGTACCGGATTCAGAGTGAAATTGGCAGTAACAGACATGTTATCAGTTATAGTTAACGTTGCCGGATCAGCATAACCAGACAAGTCACCACTCCAGCCAACGAAGTTCCAGCCCGCGACTGGAACTGCCGTACATTGAACGACATCACCATAATGACAAGGCCCAGAAACGTTCAATCCAACAGAGCCGCTTCCAACCGTTGACACGCTCAAAGTGTAATTGATAAATTCCTCTGGCCCATAGTTGCCTATTACTGTTCCAGAACTCGCAACAGTCAGAGCTTCGCTCTTAAGGAGTATCAGTCCTGTTGTGGAGACCCAACTGTACTCTACGCTTGCGTTCACAATCAGCGGGTCAGAGAACAGAAAGTTGTGTGACGAGCCATCGTCCCACCAGAACGAAGCCGGAAGAGTGTTCACGCCAGTTAAGCCATAGTTTGCTCCGTCAATGGTGATGATCGCCCCAGAGAAGTCCGTTCCCACGCCTGTTTGATTAAAGAGGATGTTGTACTGTGCTATCCAGTTAAAAGTGATGGTGTGTGCACACTGAATATTCGCAAAGTCGTAGCTGGTGCTCCCATCGGTGACAGGCGGGTTGTTGTCCAGCGTGTACCCCGTGCACCGGTACCTCGTTCCCGCTCCGTTGTCGTCAGCTGGTGAAGTCACGCTGACTGTCAAACTGCTTCCTTGGTCTTCCCACTGAGATTCAGTAGGCGTGTCATGAGCACTGTTAACTTCCACCCAGAACTGCTCATTCCAGCTGAAGACTATGGTATGCGTTGCTTGTACATTTAGGAACGTGTAGGTCATGCCTGGAGTGGATGCTGCACCGTCGATGCTGAAGCCAGTACAAACCCACTGATAATCGCCGGCAACGATTTCGGTCGGACTTGTGACAGAAGCAGTGAAATCGGTGCCTTCGCCTACCCATTGCGAGTTCGTAGGCGACCCGAGGGTGCTGTCAACCTCTATCCAGAACTGTTCTTCCCAACTGAAACCTATACTATGAGCGGCTTGCACATCAGTGAACGTGTAGGTCATGCCTGGAGTGGATGCTGCACCGTCGATGCTGAAGCCAGTACAAACCCACTGATAATCGCCGGCAACGATTTCGGTCGGACTTGTGACAGAAGCAGTGAAGCCAGCGCCGTTATTGACCCAGCCAGAAGCCGTAGGCGCGCCGTACGCGCTGACAACGGTTATGTACCATTGTGTCCCATAGTTGCCTGTCACGCTGCCTGACGTGGTTACCTGGAATGAGCCATCGCTTTGCTGGGTCAAAAGTCCAGTCGTCGAGTTCCAAACGTAGCACTTCGCGTTTGCCACAGCAATTAGCGGCGATTGGAATGAGAAGCTGTGGGTGCTTTGGTCGTCCCACCAAAACGAAGCACCCGACGCATTAAAGTTAAGGTCGTCAACAACGACGACAGTGCCGTTGAAGTCCGCTCCAATAGCAGACTGAGAGAAGGTGACGTACCACTGGGTCTTGTAGGTTCCTGCAACAATCGCGTTGTTTGAAACGGTCAGAGGCGAAGTCTCGTTGACACCGGTCAGCACATACTGCTTCTCGTTTGAAGAGACAAGCAGAGGAGTTGAATAGGCAAAGTTGTATACGCTGCCAGAGTCAGCCCAACCTGAATAGCCAGTCAGGCCATAGCCTGTTCCGTTAATAGTCACCACAGCTCCAGCGAAGTCGGAGCTGACACCTGTCTGGGT
>DASPPK010000107.1:0-5371 GCA_035625495.1 Candidatus Acidiferrales bacterium
TCATTCTCGATTCCATGGCCAAGAAGGGCAAACTGTCTTCCCAGACAGTGGTCGCACAGCGGATGTTTCTCGAGCATCTTTAAGGCTGTTTGCAGAATATCCATGGTGCAACCTTCGATCGGACGGGCCTACCTTATGTCGATGGGCATGTCCTTTCCAAAAAATGGAAACTTTTTTCTACGTCGCATCGTTTTAAGCATTCGGCGCATCATCACATACTGCTTAAGAAGCTCTTTAACCTCTTTTTCGTTAGTGCCTGAACCCTTTGCCACACGCTTCATTCTTGAAGCATTGAAAATCTTTGGGTTATCTTTCTCCTCAGGCGTCATCGACTGAATCATAACGCGCCATTTTTCCAGACGTCCTTCAGCCATGTTGACCATGTCGTCAGGAATGTTGTAGGACATTCCCGGGATCATCTTCATGAGTTTCTTGAAGGTGCCCATGCCCTTCAAGGCTTCGAATTGTTCATACATGTCTGTCAGCGTGAATTTGCCGCTCAGGATGGCTTTGGCCTTCTTTTCTGGAACAGATATCTCCGCTTCACGCACCTTGTCCAGAAGAGTCTCCAAGTCACCCATTCCCAAGAGTCTGCCAACAAAACGGGAAGGCACAAAAGCCTCTATATCCTCGGTTTTTTCGCCTGTTCCGACGAATTTTATAGGGGCCCCCGTTGCAGCAACAGCGGAGAGAGCTCCACCGCCTCTAGCAGACCCGTCCAGTTTGGTGACCATTATAGAGCCGATGGGCGTTGCCTCGTTGAAAGCTTTCGCCTGAACCAATGCCTGCTGACCTATCGTTCCGTCAATCACAAGCATGACTTCATCTGGCTTGATACTCTTCTCAAGCATCTTCATCTCCTTGATCAGTTCCTGTTCCTCCTTGTGACGGCCGGATGTGTCAACGATGATCAAGTCTTTCTCGCTGAACTGCTTTAGGCCCTCATTCACTACTTTGATGGAATCCTTTGCTTTCACATCGCCGTACGAGGGAACGTTAATCCTGTTTGCGAGTTGTTGGAGCTGTGCATAGGCTCCAGGTCGAAAAGTGTCGCCGCAGATCAGAGCTGGCTTCAGTCCCCTCTTCTGAAAATATCTTGCAAGCTTGGCTGCCGCGGTTGTTTTTCCTGAACCTTGGATGCCCACGAGCATCACCAGTTTTCTTTTTCCAGGCTCAACCTTCAGCGGCACTGGCTTATCGCCCAGGAATCGCGTCAACTCTTCATAGACAACTTTTATGACGTGTTCGCGTCTCGCAATGCCTGGAGGAACTTTTTCCTTCAAAGCCCTTTCTTCAATTCGTTTAGAGATGCCAAGGACAAGTTGGACGTTCACGTCGGCCTGAAGCAGTGCTCTCTGGATGTCTCTGACTAGTTCTTTGACAGTAGCTTCATCTACAACCGAGGCTCTGAACACTTTCTTCAGAGCATCATAAAGCGAGGAGCCCAAGCGTTCCAAAGACATGATCTTATCCAAATGTAGAACCTTTCACGCCTTTAATAGCTGTTCCGTAACCGAAGCTCGGATTCCATAAGCTTTTTACATTCACAAGCTCCTAAGAAGCGTGAGGACTTGATTTGAGCGAACAAGTAAGAATCATCGAGCGGAAGAAGATTCCATCCGGGGCCACGTTGATCTTCGGATTTCCCGACGTTGGACTCGTAGGCGTGATAGCTGCTTCACATCTGATTGATGAACTAAACCTTGAAGAAGTGGCCTATCTAGACTCCAAGCTTCTACCGCCTCTCATCGTTCTGCACGAGGGTCTACCACACTCTTCAATACGGATTTTCGCGGCTGTCAACATCCTCTTAGCAATATCCGAAGCCCCAATACCCGTTGACGTCATATACCCAATAATGGACGCATTAATCGACTGGGGAAAAAATAAGAACGTCAAGATGATGATTTCGCTGAGCGGTCTCCCTCTCCAAGATCGGCAGGACGCAAAAGAGCTGAAAACCTTCGCTGCTGCTTCAAGTCCTGAAGCCCTCAAAATAGCTCAGGATAGGAGCATTGAAATTCTGACGGAAGGATACATGGTTGGCCCTCAAGCAATCATGCTGCAGCGAGCTGCCAACGCCGGAACTCCAGCTTTAACGTTGCTTGCTCAGTGCTTCTTCAACTATCCAGACCCAGAGGCGGCGGCAGAGGTTTTGAAAGACCTTGAGAAAATCACGGGAGTGAAAGTCGATGTCGCAAAACTCCTCGAAAAGGGCGAAGAAATACGGGTCAGAGCAAGAGATGTCATGAGGAGAACGCAGGAGGAGATGTCAAAGATGAAGAAGGGCCAAGAGTACGACATTCCAATGTACGTTTCATAGGGAGGAAAGATGAAATGGCCATAAGAAGAAAACGTTCAGTTTCTGAAATAATCGACGAGTATTTTGCAGACTTCGACAAGTGGTCCGAAGGTTTCAGGGAAGTCTCTGAAAGACCAAGTTGGAACCTTCGCAACAGCTCAATAGAACCCCTCCGCGACATGATGATAACCCCAAGAGAAGTGTTGATCACTGTTGACTTACCCTTCACAAGCAAAAGCACGGTGAAGGTTGAACCGGTGGGCAGCAACTCCCTCGAAATAACGGCAAAGATGAAACGTAAAATACGACTTGACGACCTTGGAATAACTTACTGCAGAGGAGAATTCCAAAAGTTCTACAGTCACATGCTTATTCCAGTTTCAGTCAACATGAAGAAAATGCATGTTCAATACAAAAAGGGTATCTTAGAGGTACATTTGCCGCGCAAGCATCAACAGTCAAAAAGGAAAAGCTCTGAAGCCTCAGGCATTTGAGTATCTTCACAGATCAGACGGCTCTTCTTTACATCATCGGCTTCATTTAACGTGGTGGTCAGACGCGAAGATAAACGTTGACGGAAAATCTTTTATCGACAAAACGATGCTCAGTTGTAAAGGTTGAAAAACAGGCGAAAAACCGTTGACAGCTGAACGCGCAATCCACTTCGCCATATTTGCACTTCTTCTGATCGGTTTAGGCAGTGTAAGCGCATGGGCATGCTACACGTACTTGGACCAATTTATACTTAAAATCGCGGGTATTACATTGAGCTGGGGAACCATACTTTTGGTTCTCTACGTGGCCTTTTGGAAGCTGGGCTGGGACTGGTGGAGCCAAAGACAAAATGCACCAGACAAAAAGAGCTAGCTTAAGAACGGTCCTGCAGCCTACTTTATTCTCATGATTTTGGTTCTTCCAAGAATCTTCCAGTACTCAACCTCGACGCCCTGAGTCAGCTTGACTTTCAACTCTTCTTCCTGAGGGAAAGGAGCATCAAAGTACTCGTAGGTTTCCAAATCCATTATTTGGACTCCTGAAGGGTTGACAGCAAACACTTGGCCCATTCTTTTGTCGATCATCGGAACTTCCGCGCCAAGATCAACGGGTTTAACAAACTGGCGCTTCTGACCGTCAAACACGCCGATCGCAACTATTCTGAACTTGGCAGAACCGTGCTTACCAGGCTTCGACTTAGTAATGTCAAGGATATGACATGGTTCACCATCAATAATCATGTAGCCCCCAACGCGCAGGCTTCCAACGTCAACCGGTTTGCTCATGTACTCACCAACAGCCACCGATCACTATCCTCAGCAATTTTGAACAACATCCATATATAGCTTAAGGTGGCGCTACTAGCTGAAGTGAAAGCCTTGTTCAAAAGCGTCGGCCTGGTTGCACGGTTCGACAGAAAAAGAGCAGTCAGACTGGCAGAAGACCTAGCTAAGCACTTGAGAGCACTGGGCTTAGAGGTCTATGCAGAAGAGACGCTGGTCAAAAAAACAGGGATCAATGAAAAGTCTGTTAGATTGGAGCATATGAAGACTGACTTTGTAGTTGCGATAGGTGGAGACGGAACAATTCTTAGAACCTGCATTTCGATAGCCAAGCCAGAGCCTCCGATACTCGCTATAAACATGGGCGTAAGGGGTTTTCTGACAGAAGTGGAACCGAAAGAGGCTTTCACAGCCGTAGACAAGTGCTTAAGTGGCGAGTTTAGAATTGAAAAATGCATGAAACTATCCGTTACGGCAGACGGGTTGAAGCTTCCAGAAGCCTTGAACGAAGTTGTAATCTCAGCCGATGAACCAGCAAAACTGCTTTATGCTCGAGTGTTCAGAGACGAAGAGGCAATAATAGGCTGCCAGTCAGATGGATTGATGGTAGCCACGCAAACCGGCTCCACAGGCTATTCGCTCTCTGCCGGAGGGCCCGTTTTGGACCCCGGAGTAGACGCGTTTGTCCTCACACCAATTTGTCCGCTGACGATTTTTCGGCCAATCGTTTTTCCCGCGAACTCGACACTCGCGATTGAAGTTAGTAAACCGAGAAGAATACAGATACTGATAGATGGACACCATCGACAACTCGTAACGTCCAGAGTTCCACGCCTCACCGTCACAAGGTCAAAATACGAGACGTCTTTCATAAGATTCAGAGAAAATCTGTACCACCGATTAAGAAGTAGACTCTTTTTCAAGGGAATGAGGTGAAAGCCTTAAGCAACCCGACAGGCAGAAGAGTCATCGTGTTAGACACCTCTGCTCTCGTCGCTGGCCTTGACCCCTTTCTGATGAATGAAGACCAGTACACCGTTCCTGCAGTCAGAGACGAGATCGCAGAAAACTCGATTCTAGGGTTTAGACTCAAAACTGCCGAAGAAAACGGTAAAGTGAAAGTTGAAAACCCAGACAACACTTACTTGAAGAAAGCTAAAGAGTCAGCAAAAGAAGTAGGTGATCTTTTCTTCCTGTCAAAAGCAGACTTGCAAGTCTTAGCATTGGCCCTCGAACTCAGATCGCGCGGCTGGAACCCGCTGATTGCCACGGACGATTATTCAATACAGAACGTTGCAAAACAGGTCGAAATAGCGTTCGCCTCACTTGCAACCTTCGGCATTCGTCGCCGCCTGCAATGGTTGCGATATTGCCCCGCTTGCCACAAGACATACACTGCAAGCTACAAGTCCTCAAAATGTGAAGTGTGTGGAACAGAGCTGAAGAGAAAACCTCTTCGGACAAAGGATGCCGACCGTTAAAAATTCCAAAACTATAAAACAAACTCTACAGTTTTATGAGCTTGTCATTGATGAGGGAGAAGCTATGAGTTTCGTTGAAGAAAAAACCGTCTACTTCGCAAGAGCAGGCGAGCAAAACACTGAGACTCTTCTGGAAATCGTGAGGAAATACGTGGAAAAGGAAGACATAAAGGACATCGTGGTCGCCTCAACAACCGGCCAAACGGGAGCAAAAGCAGCTGAGATGTTCAAAGGCCGCAATATCGTCATCGTCACTCATCACTTCGGTTCCAAAGAGCCCGGCAAAAGTGAACTGCAAGATGAGTATGAGA
>DASPPK010000108.1:0-6690 GCA_035625495.1 Candidatus Acidiferrales bacterium
TAAAAGCCATCCTCAGCAGATGGCACTCGGGATGGCCCCGTCAAGCTTTCGCTTATTGCGAAGTTTTCGCGACTGCTGCGCCCCGTAGGGCCTGGGCCCTTGTCTCAGTGCCCATCTCCGGGCTACCGCTCCCACGGCCCGAACCGGTTAAAGGCTTGGTGAGCCATTACCTCACCAACAACCTGATCGGCCGCGGCCCCATCCTTGGGCAACGCTTAAAAGCATGCCCTAAACGTCTTTTCGGCAAAAACCCATTCCAGGAATCTTCACCTATCGAGAATTAGCCCCAGTTTCCCGGGGGTGTTCCCGTCCCAAGGGCAGGTTAGCCACGTGCTACTGAGCTGTGTGCCGCGCCTCCAGCGTGGCTAGAAGGCGCACGACTAGCATGTCTTAGTCCCATCCCGATAGCAGTAGGGTCCGGCAGGATCAACCGGAGTTTGCTCCACATTGACCAGCCAGATATTCGTTTATCGGCTGTACAACCGCAAAGTCGACTGGATTTGGAGGGGAATAAACCACGTTACGCCAAAGCCCAATTCAGACCTAACCAATTAGCTTGTCAGGTCTACATTGCTGTCTCCGCAACTGGAGGCCAACAGTCCTCATTCCATATGGCGACTTTGCGCCGTTGAGGTCGGAGTTGAGCCGCCGCCGAAAAATTGCGGAGCTAACTGATTGCCAAAAAGACAGTGAAGGCATCCAAGTAGATATAAACGTTTCTTTCAACATCATTATGTTCTTGTTTACTCATTGTTCATAATTCTCTAGCCGTGATTTTTGATCATGTCTAAGCCAAGTGACACGCCGAACTGCCAAAGCTTCAGGTCTATTGTGAATTGCGCCTCTTTCTCTGTCTTGAGGAACAATCTGCCGTTAACCTTATATTGTATATTGCTACATAATATATTGTAAGCGAGCCGTGAAGCTCTTGTCTAAAAACGAAGAAATCCGATGGCAAGTCGTGAAGGCTATGCTTGATGAATTTCCAACGTTGAAAGAGAAGACTAGAAAATATCTTGAAAGACAGCGTTCAAATCAATAAACGTCTTGCTTATTGTTCTTTGCCACAACGTTATTTCTAGTAACTTTTCATGAAAGCTTTTTGGCAATGAACGCAGGAGGTATTCACATCAGGTTTTGGTTCTTCTTGAGCAGGTGTTGCGGAGGGATTCTGATCCCATTCTTGCCGTTGGTGTCTTCTTCGGTCTTGAGAAGTTCGGTTATTTCACGGTAGCGTTGCAGAAAATCCACACCTTTGTCCGTTGCCCTATATGTTTCCCTGTCGTTCTGCAAGATTTTCTCAAGCAAACTGATTCTCAACATGAAGTTAAGGTAATCATTCAGCTGTGTGAAACTCAGGTTTGCTCGGTACATGATTTGAGTCTTGAGAGATCCCTCCTTGGCTATGTCCAAAATTTCAGCCATGATGAAGAGCTTGTCCCTTCTCTTGGCAGATGGATTCGAACCCCATGGATTCATTTTCTATATGCCTCTTTCAGAACTGTTTTCTGTAACAGAAGGAAGTGGCGCTTTTCTTAAGCAGTGTTTCGGAGACCAAGCTATTTCAGGAATCGAAATATTCTCTAGAACAAACTTCTAGAAGCCAAAGAACGTCTTGCAAAGACCTTATTTGCTTCAGAAGAGAATCTTCAAAATGATGAGAAAATGCTGATAGGACTAATGTCAGACACGCACGACAATCTTCCACAAGTTGACAAAGCAGTCAGAAGATTTAACGAAGAAAATGTTGAGCTTGTGCTTCACGCCGGAGACTATGTTGCTGGTTTCGTGATCCCGCGTTTTAAGGATCTGAAAGCAAGACTGATCGGCGTTTTCGGCAACAACGATGGCGATCATGAGCTCTTGAAGTTAAGGTTTAAGGAAAACAAACGGCTGGAAATACGCGGAAACTTTGCATACGTAGATGCTGATAGGTTGAAAATCGCGTTGCTGCACGGAACCGACACTGAGCTCTTGGAGGCTTTGATCGAACGCGAGAGTTTTGACATCGTTGTTCACGGGCACTCGCACCTTAAAGGAGTGCACAAGAAGGGTAAGACGCTAGTCGTGAATCCAGGGGAAGTCTGCGGATATTTGACTGGCAAATCGACTATTTCGCTGCTTGACACGGTTGAACGCAGAGCAAAGATAGTTGAACTCTAGTTAGGGCTCGCTCACAAGGCATAGAGCACGCTCATATAGAATCTATCACCCTAGGTCTTATTGAATAAGGAACCGGAGGTCAGAGATTTGAACATCGTGAGCGTGCATTAAATCTTATTTTTAGGCATTTGGGCTCTAATAGTGCAACAGGGCTTTTATTCAGTTCCTGTTATAGGGCTGTCTCTTCTGGTTTGCGAGCTTGAAAAGTTCTACCAGTTGCTCGTCGTTGGCGCCCTTTCTCAGAGGTGTCAAGATGTCGACAAGGTTGTCATTTTTCATCAAACAGGGCTTGAGTTTTCCGTCACTCGTTACTCGAAGACGGGTGCAGTGCAGGCAGAATTCAGTGTTCTCTATTGGGTGCACAACCTCAACTCTTGTACGTGGTAGGTGGTAAACGCGTCGGTTATGCATATACGGCCTGCTTTCAACCTTTACCGCTTTTTCCTTCAACACCGTTTCATACGCGTCCAAGGACTTGTGATACATTGAATAGAATTCGCTGCTCACGTTTATCGGTTCAAGCTCGATCAACTGCAGAATCGCGCCAGTTGTTTCAGCAAACCTAATCATCTCTGGCACAGAAGCATCATTTGTCCCTTTCAGAATAAGCATGTTAAGCTTCACCGGACAGAATCCAGCGTCGACGGCTGCTCTTACGCCTGCTAGCGCATGCTGCACTTGACCGCCGGTCAGTTTGTGATAGACATCCGCATCCAGCGTAGGGAGGCTTACGTTCACACGGTTTAAGCCGCTAGAATGCAGTTCTTGAGCAAGTGGAGCAAGCAAGGTTCCGTTCGACGTCATTGAAAGATCCGTTAAGCCCGGCGTGGACGCGATTCCTCGAACAATCTCTACAATGTCTTTGCGCATCAGAGGTTCCCCTCCTGTCAGCTTGACCTTGGAAATGCCCAAGGTGACAGCAACTCTCACGATGCGGACGATCTCGTTACTCGTCATTTCTCCGTGGCAGAGTTCCGTAGGACTCTCGTCGCCCTCACCGTGACAGTATGAGCAGTTTAAGTCGCATGTTTTGGTGACCGCAATTCTCAGGTTGAGGAGCGGTCGCCCGCACTCGTCTTTCAAAACCATCGTTATTCCCGTGCGTGCCTAACGTTGACAGAGGCTAGCCATCATATAAAACTTGCTTGACGGCCTCGCGTCTTTTCAGCATGAATCGGCAAGGCTGAGTGCTTCAAGCGGATCAAACAATTAGTGGTTTCATTGATGGAAGTTTTATGCACTCTCACGGCAACGGTATTAATGTCGGCCACTCCGATGTCTTATCAATGGGATCGTGCTTTGGCTAAATGTGCCTATGGAGAAGTGGCTGGGCAGTTTAGGGGTCGATACTCTGAAGAACGTGCGGGGTTTTGCGTCAGGTTTTGGAGATGGCGAAAAAAAGCTGGGAAGTGAAAGTTTATTAGACATTTCGTGGGGGCGACTTAAGGAAAGCATTGAGACGTGGGATTTTGAAAACCCCAGGCGCAATCATGAATGGTAAATCTACCAGAGTCTGGATGAAATCTCGCACGTGTTTGCGAGCAAACCGAATCCTTAAGGCTCTACTCGCGTGCATGCTTTACTACATGCGGTGTCTCGGGCAGGATCAATTTCTCCATGCAGAGTCTCACAGCGTCCGGTGAGCCTGGAATACAGAAAAGGGCTTTGCCTTTAGCCACTCCAGCTGTTGCGCGGGACAATATTACTGCGGATCCGATTTCGTCAAAGCTCAGACGCCTAAATATCTCCCCAAACCCTGGGAGCGTTTTTTCGAGAAGAGGTGAGACTGTTTCGATGGTTACGTCTGATGGGGTGATTCCTGTGCCGCCACAGAACACCGCGGCGTCAAGGTCAGGCGAGTCTAGTGCACGTTTTACACTTTGCCTGATCAGGACTCTGTCGTCCGGAAGCAGCTTCCTTAAACTCACATTATGCCCTGCGTCTTTCAACGATTTCTCAATCAAGTCTCCTGAAACATCTTCAAACTTTTCTCCTTTCTTCGATTGGAGATAACGCGATGTGCTGCACGTGAAAACGCCAAATCTCAGTCTTGCTGGTGCCTCTGCCTTGTGTCTCCTTGCACTTTCGCTCATTTTTTAAATCCCTTTCTCTCAACTCATTTTCTTCACTTTTTTCAAGACGTAAATGTTTTCTATGCTTGTTGAAGGATATTGACCTTGAGCATCCTTCTCGTACTGTTTTACCATGTCCCATATCGTGAGAAGACTCGTGGCAGTGGCCGCTAAGGCTTCCATTTCAACTCCCGTTGGGGCTTTCGCCTTGACCGTTGCAGTGACTTTAACTCTCGTTTTGCCCTCAATTTTCACATCGATTCCAACGGTAGTCAAAGACAAAGTATGGCACAGAGGAATCAGGCTGCTGGTTCTCTTAGCCGCTAGGATTCCGGCAATTCTGGCGGTGTGAAATGGATCTCCCTTTGCAACTTTTCCTTCTTTGATTAGCCGTATAGTTTTGTTTTTCAACTTAATAGTTCCCGTTGCTGTTGCTTCGCGAAGAATTTCGGGCTTATCAGACACGTCCACCATTGACATTCTTGGCTGTCTCCATATTGTGTTCTGTTTGCGGTTCTATTTTTCGTTTTGGTGTTCCCAAGCGTCGATGAGGTTTTCCAACGCTTTAGTCTTGCGTGATAGCTCGTTGACTCTGTAAAGGCGGATTCTGCCGAACATCTTGCGTTGCAAGATGCCTTCGTCTTCCAAGATCTTCAAGTGTTTGCTTGCCGAGATGTAGTTGATTTTTAACCTGCGAGCAATTTCGGAAACGTTAAGCTCGCCGACGTTGAACAGGATCTTTAAGATCTTTATGCGAAGCTTTGAAGAGAAAACTTCTTCAACGTTCATGACTTCTCAGGCCTCTTTTCGAAAAAGCTTCTTAACTCTTTCTCCAGTTCGTTCGCTGGGATTCTGGGCAAAGAAATGGTTGTTGATCTGCCCCGACCGCCGGTCCCTGAGACCTGTGTTTCAACTATGCCGAGGTTTGAAAAGTCCTTAAGATATTTCCATAACTGCGTGTGACTAATCGGTGACGCATCAAATTCTTCACACACAACGGTATACGTTTGCTCCGCTTCGGACAGCGAGACGTTAGCCACTTGGTTTTCCTTGAAGATTCTGGCAATAGCCAACAGGAAAAGTTTCTCATGCACGCCGAGAGTGGCAAGGTCGTCTCTTCGCATAGCTGGGAATATGCTTGAAACGGCTTCTCGCACGCATTCTGGTGTTACAGTCTCAAAGTTCTCAGCATCTGCATATTTTCCGGCGCGCCAGAGAAGCTCAATTCCAAAGCGGGCATTCCCACTTTCGCAAAAAGCAAGCTCTGCAATAAGCGCCACGGTTCCTTCAGGCACGGCTAGAGGCTCGAAGGCCAGGGAAACCCTGTCATTCAGAATGTCGACGAGTTGTTGCTTTGCGTATCTATCAAGGCTTATGATGTTAGACTGCAGGGTGCTTCTTGTGCTAGCATCTAGCTGTTTGACTGCATCCAAATTCCGCAGGATGCACATGAGCGACAGTCGTTGAGGCTTGTTTTGTCTCGTCTCTTGGAGGCGCGTAAGCTTGTATACGGCTTCAGAGCCTTCTCTTTCAACGAGGCTTTCAAACTCGTCCAAGCTCAGAATTATGTAAGCATTTTCTTCGTCCAGAATCTGCATAAGCGTGCGCAGGAGTTCTTCGGCCGAGTAGCCACGCTTGGGAAAGTTTGGATGAAAAACCGAGACTACGTGCTGAAGGATGAGAAAAAGGCTTCCACTATACTCTCGGCAATTAACGTGAATGTAACGCAGTTTTATTCCACGTGTGCTGGCTTCGTGACTGATATCGGCTCCGAAGCGCTGGGAAAGCGCCGTCTTGCCGGTTCCCACGTCTCCAGTTATCATAACTCTCTGAGCCATTCTTCCTGGAGACTGCAGGGCAAAACCAAGGAATTCTCTAAGCAAACCTATTTCGTGTTCCCTGTGAGGGAGTCTTCTGGGAACGTAGTTGATGTCGAGTTTTGTTTCGTCCCTAAACACGCTTCGGCCCTGCGACAAATAGTCTTCCTCAAAACTACTACGTTCAAAGCTCTGTTATCCTTTTCCCTAACAAAACGAAATTGTTCTTGGAAAAACAAAAGACTAATAAGCGGACATGTCAATCTATTGGCAAAATGATCCCGAGATATTTCTTCCTAACAAAGGGCAATGGAGCACACAAGGAACAATTGCAGTCTTTTGAGTTGGCCTTGAGGGACGCAGGAATACAGCATTGCAACATAGTCAGCGTCTCAAGCATCATACCGCCAGGCTGCAAGATGATTTCACGAGAGCGGGGGCTGAAGATGATAAGGCCCGGAGAGATAACTTTCGTTGTCCTTGCCAGAAACTCGACGAATGAACCGCACAGGCTGATCGCATCATCCATAGGCGTCGCCATTCCATCGGGCAAGCACAACTACGGTTACCTTTCAGAACACCACTCTTTCGGGCAGCCTGATGACAAGGCTGGAGACTACTCAGAAGACCTTGCTGCA